>JBAYJH010000386.1:0-4205 GCA_041665185.1 Sterolibacterium sp. | reverse complement strand
TTCCAGCATCATGAATAGCGTTGCCACGATGGTGTCGGTCGATTTCTATGAACGCCTGGCGAGGAACCCGACGCAACAGATAAGCATCCGCTTGGCGGAAATCGTCACGGTGTTCGCCGGTGCGATCGGAATCGGCCTCGCCATCCTGCTGAGCCGCCACAACATCAGCTCGTATCTGGACACAGCGCTGGAGTTGTACGGACTGCTCAGCGGCGGCGTCGGCGGCGCCTACACGCTGGGCATGTTCACCCGCCGGGCCAACTGGCAGGGAGTCCTGATCGGCATGTTTGCCAGCATTGTGCTGACCTTCGCCGCCTGGTCGGTGAACCTGGTCCATCCTTTCATCTACCTGGCGATTGCCATCCTGTTTTCCATCGTTTTCGGCTATCTCGGCAGCCTGTTTTTTCCGGCGCCGGCGCGGGAGTCGCTCAAGGGCCTGATCATCCAGCGCTAGGAGCGGTCGACCAGAGGAATTCCATGAGATATGTGCTTCCGCTCCTGCTGGCCCTTGCCGCATCGCTGGCATACCCTGTAGCGCGGGCCGGTGAACAACCGAACGTGATTTTCGTCCTCGCCGACGACCTGGGTTACGGCGACCTCGGCGCCCACGGGCATCCGCGCTTGAAGACGCCGAACCTGGATCAGCTAAGCCGCGAAAGCCTGCGCTTCACCGATCATCACGTGGCGCCAATGTGCACACCCACGCGCGGTGAGCTGATGAGCGGGCTCTCGGCGTTCCGCAATGGCGCCTCGGCGGTGGCGCAAGGGGGCACCCCGATCCGCCACGAACTGCCGCTGATGCCGCGGTTCTTCAAGGACAACGGCTACGCCACGGCGCACTTCGGCAAATGGCATCTGGGCGACAACTACCCTTTCCGGGCGCAGGATCGGGGTTTCGACCTGTCGCTGGGCTACAAGGGCTTCGGCATCGACTCGCTCGCCGGCGAATGGGAGAACGACGCGTTCGACGACCGTTACTGGCGTAACGGCATGCTGACCGACATCAAGGGTTACAACACCGACGTCTTCTTCAACGAGGCCATGGCGTGGATCCAGCAGCAGAAGCAGCCCTTCTTCGTCTATCTGGCCACCACGGCATCGCACGAGCCGTTCTACGTCGAGTCCCGCTACGAAAAGCCCTATGAGGATCTCGGCAAGGTGCTGTCGGCCTTTTTCGGCATGACCGCCAACCTCGATGAGAATGTCGGCCGGTTGATGAAGTTTCTCGACGACAGCGGTCTCGGCCGCAACACCATCCTCATCTATATGGCCGACAACGGCTCGGTAGAACGCACTGGATTCTTCAATGCCGGCATGCGCGGCCGTAAGACCTCGCTCTATGACGGCGGACATCGCGTGCCGTTCTTCGTCCGCTGGCCCGCCGGTCTCAAGGGCCAACCGCGCGATATCGACGCCCTGACCCACAGCACAGATCTGTTGCCGACGCTGATCGACCTGTGCCAGTTCCCGTCCAACCGCACTACCGTCTTCGATGGCCACAGCCTCAAGCCGTTGCTGGAGGGACGCGCCGACCCGCTGCCGGAGCGCAAGGTGGTGGTTCAATACGGCTTGTATGGTCCGGTCTTCAAGGAATGGAATAGCGCGGTCCTGTGGCGCAAGTGGCGGCTGGTCAAGGGCCGGGAACTCTACGACGTTGCCAGCGATCCTGGCCAGAAAACCGATCTGGCGTCCACCCGCCAGGACATCGTGCGACTCCTGCGCCAGCACTATGAGGAGTGGTCAGCCGCAACGCAGCCCTTGCTCGGCCAGCCGAATTACACCATCGTCGGCTTGCCGGCAGAGCCGGTCACCATACTCACTTCGGCCGACTGGCTCGGGCCGTGGGCCGGCGACTGGAAGGAGATGGGCCGCACCGATGCGCAGTTGTTCGGCGGCTGGGACATCGAAGCGGGCTTGTCCGGCGACTACGATATTTCTCTGTATCACTACCCGCCCGACGCCAATGCCGCACTCGATCAATCGCTGAGAAATGTGCCCGCAAGACCTGTCCGCGGTGCCCGCCTGTCGGTGAGCGGCGCGGAATACACGGTACAAACGTCGCCGGGCGCCACCCATGCCCGGTTTGTCCTCCCGTTCAAACAAGGGGAGCGCCACCGCGTCGAGGGGCGGTTTCTTGACTCTGGCGGCAAGCCGTTGACCGGCGCCTTTTTCACACGGATATCGCGGGTGAACAGGTGATTCGGTGGCGGAAAATACAAATGGCAAATTTTGAATATACAGTTCTCGATGAGCATGTAGGTTACGCTCCAGCAGGCAACACCGGGTGCCGTGGCGCCGAAATTCACTGGTTGGTTCAATACTTGATATCTTGGGGAGCAAATAATGAAGGCTAATTTCCTGGTCCTCGGCGCCATCCTCTGGTTAGCGGCGTTGCCCGCGGCGAGCGCCGCCGAGCAGCCGAACGTCATATTCGTGCTTGCCGACGACCTAGGCTACGGGAACCACGGCTTCCTTGGGAACCCGCGCTTGAAGACTCCCAACATCGATCAACTGGCCAATCAAAGCGTACGTTTCACCGATCATCACGTCTCTGCCATCTGCACGCCGACGCGCAGCGAGTTGATGACGGGGATTGCCGCATACCGCAACGGCGCTTCGGGTACGATCTCGGGTCGGAACTTCGTCCGCGTCGACCTGCCCATGATGCCGCAATTCTTCAAGGACAACGGCTACGCGACCGCCCACTTCGGCAAATGGCACCTTGGGGACAGCTACCCGTTCCGGCCCAACGACCGTGGTTTCGATCTGACCTACCGATACAACAGCTTCGGTCTGCATTCCATCGCCACGCACTGGGAAAACGTCGCCTTCAACGACCTTGGCTGGCGCAATAACGAGCAGGTCAGATTCACCGGCTACAACACCGACTTCTTCTTCGGCGAAGCCATTTCATGGATGCGGCAGCAGACCAGGCCGTTCTTCGTCTACCTTGCGCCGACGGCGCCGCACGCACCGCTATATGTCGAACCGCGCTACGAAAAGCCCTACGAGGATCTCGGCAAACTGGTGGCGGCGTTCTTCGGCATGACCGCCAACCTCGACGAAAATGTCGGGCGGTTGACGAAGTATCTTGACGAGAGCGGCCTGAGCCGCAACACCATCCTCATTTACATGACGGACAACGGCACCGCCGAGCGGTCCGGTTTCTACAACGCGGGCATGCGCGGCACCAAGGGCTCGCCCTATGAGGGTGGACATCGCGTGCCGTTCCTGATCCGTTGGCCCGCCGGGCTCAAGGGCGAACCCCGCGATTTGGCGGCCCTGACTCACAGCACCGACATACTCCCCACATTGCTCGATCTTGCCGCGCTTAAAGTCTCGCGGCCGGTCGCTTTCGACGGCCACAGCCTCAAGCCCTTGCTGGACGGAAAAGCCGATCCGGAACCCGAGCGGATGGCGGTGATGCAGTTCGGCGAGGCATTCAAGAAATGGGACGGCACGGTGTTGTGGAAGAAATGGCGATTGGTCAATGGAAAAGAACTCTATGATGTCGCCGCCGACCCTGGCCAGAACACCGACCTGGCACCCCAGCGGGCGGACGTCGTGCGGACCATGCGCGACTATTACGAGCAGTGGGTCGAGAAGACCCAGCCGCTGCTGAATCCGGACAACTACATCAAGGTGGGTTCGACGGTCGAGCCGACGACCGCGCTGACCGCGGAGGGCTGGACCGGACCGCGCCTCAGCGACTGGAAGTACATGGCGAAGCTCAAGGAGTCGCAATTCGGCTACTGGAAAATCGAGGCCGTGGCGACAGGCGACTACGACGTGTTGCTGTATATGTTCCCACCCGAAGCCCATGCGTCCCTGAATCAATCGCTCAGGAGCGTCCCGGCGCGGCCGGTGGCGGGCGCGCGCCTGCTGGTCGATGGCAAGGAGTTCGCGACGCAGGCCGTGTCTTCCGAGACGCACGCCAGGTTCAAACTCCCGCTCAAGCAGGGAGAGCCTCACCGTATCGAGGGGCAATTTCTCGATGCCGCGGGCACGCCGATCGTGGGTTCATTCTTTGCGCGTTTAAGCCGAATTCAGGACTGATGCGCTAGTTTCGGTGAAGTTGTTAAAGAAACAAAATATATTTTTTGAATATGTCTTTAAGTGGTTTTTGTTTCTAACAAATTCGCCCAGGCTTTCGGCAACAACAATAACCAAGAATACAGATTCAATTGCACACCTTTTTCGTGCCT
>JBAYJH010000385.1:0-4222 GCA_041665185.1 Sterolibacterium sp. | reverse complement strand
GAACCAGCGCGCGAGGAATCCGGGAATCGCCAGGCCGAGCCAGAGGACCAGGAACAGATGCACCACCACCGGCAGCATATTGGCTTCGACCGGCTTCTGCCCCGGCGGCGGCTCGCCGAAGACCATCCGCTGGACGTGGCGCGCCAACCCGGCGAAGGCCACGCCGAAGCCGACCAGCAGCGGGATGGTCAGCCACGGCCAGGCTTTCATGGTGGCCATCAGCAACAGAAACTCGCTGATGAATACGCCGAAGGGCGGGAAGCCGGCGATCGCCACGGTGCCGAGCAACAGTCCCCAGCCGATCGCCGGCTGGGTGCGGATCAGGCCGCGGATCTGGTCGATGCGCTGCGTTCCGGCAAGCTGGCAGGCATGCCCGACGGTGATGAAGATGGCCGACTTGGTGAGCGAGTGCACGGTCATGTGCAGCAGCGCGCCGAAGGTGGCCAGCGGTCCGCCCATACCGAAGCCGAAAGTGATCAAGCCCATATGCTCGATCGACGAGTAGCTGAACATGCGCTTGACATCGTGCTGGCGGTGCAGGAACAGGCCCGCGACGGTGAACGAGAGCAGGCCGAAACCCATCATCAGGTTGCCGGCGAGGTTGGTGTGCAGCGAGGCATCCACCAGCATCTTGACGCGCACCAGGGCATACAGGGCGACGTTCAGCAGCAATCCGGAGAGCACGGCGGACATCGGCGTCGGACCTTCGGAGTGGGCGTCCGGCAGCCAGTTGTGCAGCGGCACCAAGCCGACCTTGGTGCCATAGCCGACCAGCAGGAAAACGAAGGCCAGCGTGATCACCGCCGGGTCCATGCCGGTCGCCGCGCCATGCAGCACGGTCCATAGCAGCGTGTCGTCGCGGTCCCCGCCGAGCTTGCTCTCGGCGGCGAAATAGATCAGCACGGTGCCGAACAGGGCCTGGGCGATGCCGACGCCGCAGAGGATGAAGTACTTCCACGCCGCCTCGATCGCCTCCGGCGTGCGGTACAGCGAAACCAGCAGCACGGTGGTCAGGGTGGCCAGTTCCATCGCCACCCACAACACGCCGAGGTTGTTGGTCGACAGCGCCAGCAGCATCGAGAACAGGAAGCACTGGTACATCGAGTGGTACAGCCGCAGGCGCCGGTCGGTGACGCGTCCGCGTTCCACTTCATGGCGCATATAGGGCCGTGAAAATATCGAGGTCGTCAAACCCACGAACGCGGTCAGAACCACCAGGTAAACATTGAAGGCATCGATGTAGAACATGCGCCCGGCGGACAACTGCGGTCCGTGTTCGAACACTTCCAGCGCCATGGCGAGTGCGGCGCCGAAGGTCACGACGCCGACGGCGACGTTGATCCAGCCGGCGATCGGACGGTGGCCGAGCAATGCCAGCAGCAAACCGCCCAGCAGCGGCACCAGCAGGGTGATTTCGAGCAGCGTCACGCGCGTTCTCCGGCAGCGGGCTCGGCGGCATCGGTGGCCTCTGGCAGCGGCATGGGCTGGTTCGCCTCGGACAGGCGGTTGAACTGGCCGACGTTGAGCGAACCGAAGGAATCGCGCAGGTGGAAGAAAAATACGCCGAACAGGATCGAGGCGACGAGGATGTCGAAGGCCAGGCCCAGTTCGACGATCAGCGGCATGCCGTAGGTGGATACCACGGCGGCGAAAAATATGCCGCTCTCCATCGACATGAAGCCGATTACCTGCGCCACCGCCGATTTGCGCGCGCACATCAGCAGCATGCCGAGCAGTTCGATGGCCATGCTGACGGCGATGGTGTTTCGCGTCGCCAATCCCGACAGATGGATGATCGTCTGCGACACGTGGTAGCTGAAGATCACCAGGGCCACGCCACCGAGCAGCAGCAGCGTCGGGTGCTCGATCACCTCGGCGTCGTATTGCATGTTGAGCCTTGCGCTGAGGCGGTAGAGCAAATACGGGATCACCACCACCTTCAGGCAAAAGGTGATCGCCGCCGAAATATGCAGGTGGGGATGGTCGGAAGCGATGGCGACCAGCACCGAGACCACCGTGAGCAGCAGACCCTGCCAGGCGAAAGTGAAGATCAGCGGCATCATGCGCGCCTGGGCGAGCATGATGAACGAGGTAAATAGGGCCAGGGCCGCGAACAGGATAATCGCCTGGTTATATAGACTGAGGGCGGCGAATTCCATCTAGCCTCCGGTCTCCAGCACCACGTGTGTCAGCATGGCGAGCAAGGAGAGCATGAAGGAAAAGCCCAGGAACTGTGGCACGCGGAACAGCCGCATCTTCGCCAGCACCGTCTCCCACACCACCAGGACGACCGCGATGAGCATCAGTTTCGCCGCCACGGCAAGCACGCCGATGGCCAGGGCCGTGGCGCCGAAATCGGTGGCGATGCCCCACGGCAGGAAGAAGTCGACGATCAACACCGCATAGATCATCAGTTTGATCTGCGAAGCCCACTCGATCAACGCCAGGTGTCGTCCCCCGTACTCGAGGATCATGGCCTCGTGCAACATGGTGAGTTCGAGATGGGTGGCGGGATTGTCCACCGGAACGCGGCTGGTCTCGGCCACCGCCACCATGGCCAGCGCCAGCAGGGCGAACAGGAAGGACGGGCGCAGCACCAGGCCCGCTTGCAGGATGTAGCCCGTCGCCACCGACAGGTTGGTGGTGTTCGCCGTCATCGACAGGGTGAACACCGCCATCAGCATGGCCGGTTCGGCCAGCGCGGCGACCATCATTTCGCGCGAGGCGCCCATGCCGCCGAAGGCGGTGCCGATGTCGAGGGCCGCCAGCGCCGTGAAAAACCGCGCCAAGGCGAAGAAACCCACCAGCACGATCAAGTCGGCGATCGCGGCGCTGGGCAGGTTCACGGTGACCAGCGGCACCACCGCGGCGGCCAGGAGCATCGCGCTGAAGACGATGTAGGGAACGGCACGGAACAGCCAGGAGGCGTTGTCGGCCAGCAGCATGCGCTTCTTCAGCAGCTTGGCCAGATCGCGATAGGGCTGCCACAGCGCCGGCGCGGCGCGGTTCTGCATATGGCACTTGACGCGCCGCAGCCAGCCGGCGAGCAGCGGTGCGGCTGCGATGAACAACAGCGCCTGCGCCGCCGCCAGCGCCCAGGCGGTCAGCTGACTATCCATAGGAAGGCCAGCAAGGTGGCGAAGGAGAATTTAAGGTAGGTGTGGATGTTGCCGGTCTGGATGAAGCCGATGCGATTGGCTGCGGCCAACACCAGGCGCCCGATCGGAAGATAAATCTTGAGCCACGACCAGTCCTGGGTGTGCAGGTCGTAATGCAGGCTCGTCACCCGCGGAATCGGCCCGCCGCCGGCGAGCGTAACCACCTTTTCCTCGACCTTCCATACCCCGCTGAAGACGCGGCGGATCGGCTGGCTGAAGGCGGTCGAGGTGTACTGCATGCGCGCGGTGAGATGGCCGAAGCCGCAGTCCCAGGGGTAGCCGCGCAACGCCGGCATCGCACGGCGCCTCAGGAACAGGTAGCCCAGGCCATGCACCACGATGATGGCGGCAACGACAAACGGGGCAGAGTACGAAGCCACCTCGGGTGAAATCGGGGTCAGCCACAACCAGCCCTGGGCGGCGGCGGAAGGCAGCGACTCGTGCACCAGCAACTGGGTGATGGGCGCCATCGCTTCGATCACCGTGGTCGGGAAGACGCCGAGCAGCAGGCACAGCGCCGCCAGCAACCCCATCCCGCCCAGCATGCCGGCCGGCACCTCGCGGGCGCGAGCGGCCCGGCGGCTGCGCGGCTTGCCGAGAAAGGCGATGCCGAAGGCCTTGACGAAGCAGGCCGCGGCGAGCGCCCCGGTGAGCGCCAGCAGCGCCGCCGCGATCGGGATCATGGCGCGCAGCAGGCCGTTTTCCAGCGCCGGCGCCTGCAAGGCCGTCTGGAAAGTCAGCCACTCCGAAACGAAACCGTTGAACGGCGGCAGCGCCGAAATCGCCACCGAGCCGACCAGGAACAGGAAGGCGGTGACCGGCATGCGCTGAATCAGCCCGCCCATGTGATCGAGATCGCGTTCATGCGTGCGGTAGAGCACCGCGCCGGCGCCGAGGAACAGCAGGCCCTTGAACAGCGCATGGTTGATGGTGTGATACAGCGCCGCCACCAGCCCGAGCGTACCCAGCATCCGGTGGCCGCTGCCGAGAAAGATCATCGACATGCCCAGGCCCATCAGGATGATGCCGATGTTCTCGATCGAGTGGTAGGCGAGCAGGCGCTT
>JBAYJH010000384.1:0-4244 GCA_041665185.1 Sterolibacterium sp. | reverse complement strand
GGCCACGAGTGCTGGTATATCTGCGCCGACGACACCCACGGCACGCCCATCATGCTGCGCGCCGAGCAGGAAGGCATCACCCCCGAGCAACTGATCGCCCGGGTGCACGACGAGCGCCTGCGCGACTTCGGCGGCTTCCTGGTGGCCTTCGACAACTATCACACAACCCACGCGGACGAGACGAAACACCAGGCCGAGGACATCTACACCCGGCTCAAGGCCGCCGGCCTGATCGACACGCGCTCCATCGAGCAGTTCTACGATCCGCTCAAGCAGATGTTCCTGCCCGACCGCTACATCAAGGGCGAATGTCCGAAATGCGGGGCCAAGGACCAGTACGGCGACAACTGCGAAATCTGCGGCGCCGCCTACACGCCGTCCGAGGTGAAGAACCCGTATTCGGCCATCTCCGGCGCCAAGCCAGAGCTGCGCCTCTCGGAACATTATTTCTTCCGCCTCTCCGATGCGCGCTGCCAGGAGTTTCTACGCCACTACACGCGCGAGGCGGGACGCCTGCAACCGGAAGCCGCCAACAAGATGCAGGAATGGCTCGGCCTGCCGGGCGAGAACAAGCTGACCGACTGGGACATCTCGCGCGACGCACCCTATTTCGGCTTCGAGATTCCCGATGCGCCGGGAAAGTATTTCTATGTCTGGCTCGACGCGCCGATCGGCTACATGGGCAGCTTCCGCAATTTCTGCGACAAGCGTGGCCTGGATTTCGACGAATACTGGAAGCCGGACTCGACCACCGAGTTGTATCACTTCATCGGCAAGGACATCCTGTATTTCCACGCCCTGTTCTGGCCGGCCGAACTCGCGCACGCCGGCTACCGCACCCCGACCGGAATCTTCGCCCACGGCTTCCTCACCGTCGACGGCGCCAAGATGTCCAAATCGCGCGGCACTTTCATCACCGCCGAATCCTACCTGCGGCTGGGCCTCAATCCCGAGTGGCTGCGCTATTACTATGCCGCCAAGCTGAACAGTTCGATGGAGGACATCGACCTCAATCTTGAGGATTTCGCCGCCAGGGTGAACGCCGACCTGGTCGGCAAGTACATCAATATCGCCAGCCGCTGCGCCGGGTTCATCACCAAACGTTTCGGCGGAAAACTGTTGCCCCTCGCGGGACCGGATTACACCAAGCGAGAAGGCGTGGTTCACCAGGAATTGCTGGATGCGGCGGAAACTATCGCCGAGGACTACGAGCAGCGCGACTTCGGGCGCGCCATCCGACGCATCATGGCCCTCGCCGACATGGCCAACCTTTACGTGAACGACATGGCGCCCTGGCAACTGGCCAAGGACCCGGCCCAGGACGGCCGCCTGCATATGATTTGCAGCGCCAGCCTGCGCTACTTCGCCATCCTGACCGCCTACTTGAAGCCGGTGCTGCCCCAGACGGCGGCGCGTGTTGAGAGGGACTTGTTTGGCATTAGCCTCGACTGGCACAGGCTGAAAGACATGGTGTTGGAAACGATGCAGCCCTACCAACATTTGATAACCCGCATCGACCCAAAACAGATAGCGGCGCTGATCGAGGCCAACCGCGAATCGTTGGCGCCGACGCCCGATCCGCAGGCGCCGCAGAGGCATGCGGAACATCAGCAGCACGTGGTTGCGGCAAGTTCCCCCTCACCCCGGCCCTCGCCCGCGGGGGGAGAGGGAGGGAGTGGCGGCGCGTTCGCGCCGGAAATTGGTGTGGACGATTTCTCCAAGGTCGACCTGCGCATCGTCCGCATCGCCAATGCCGAACATGTGGAGGGCGCCGCGAAGCTGCTCAAGCTGACGCTCGATGTGGGCGATGGTACGGCACGTACCGTCTTCGCCGGCATCAAGTCAGCCTACGATCCGACAACGCTGGTGGGTCGCCTGACGGTGATGGTCGCCAATCTCGCGCCGCGCAAGATGAAGTTCGGTTTGTCCGAGGGCATGGTGCTGGCCGCTTCGGATCCGGACGGCCAGAGTGCCGGCATTTTTCTGCTCTCTCCCGACAGCGGCGCCCAGCCCGGCATGCGGGTGAAGTGAGGCGGCGCCCTGTCCCGTCTCAGCGGGCCGCGGAACGCTTGCCTATCGCTTCAAGGATGCCGCGCATCAGATCGAGCGGCGTCGGCGGGCAGCCGCGGATGACCGCGTCGACCGGGATTACATTCGCCACCGCGCCGCAGGAGGCATAGCTGGTACCGAACTCGCCGCCGTCCGCACCGCAGTGGCCGACGGCGATGACCAGCCGCGGTTCGGGCGTTGCGGCATAAGTGCGGCGCAGCGCCTCCTCCATGTGGCGCGACACCGGGCCGGTCACCAGCAGCATGTCGGCGTGGCGCGGGCTGGCGACGAAATGCACGCCGTAACGTTCGATGCTGTAGTAAGGGTTGGCGAGCGCGTGGATCTCCAGTTCGCAGCCGTTGCAGGAGCCGGCGTCCACTTGGCGAATGGCCAGGCTGCCGGCGAAACGCTCGCCGATATGCGCCTTGAGCTGTGCGCCGATTTCGGTCAGCGCCGGCGTGTCGAGCCGGGGGAGCGGTTCGGTGACTATGCCGAGGCGCTGGATTTTTCCCAGGATGCGCAGCATGGTCTACAGATCCTGCCCTGAATACGAGCCGTTCACCGACTTGTTGCACACCGGGAAGTCGGGAACGATGTTGTCGTGGATCAACAGTTCCAGCGCCGGCCAGGTGGTCCATGACGGATCACGCGGGAAGAAGCGGGCGATCCGCCCATCCGCGCCGAAACGCAGGTAACTCAGGATCTCGCCGCGCCAGCCCTCGACCACGCCCAGGCCTTCGGCGCCCGCGGCGGGCGGTCGCCAAGCGCTGCATATCGCTCCGGCGGGCAGGCCGGCCAGTAGCGCCTCGATCAGGTCGAAGGAAGCGGCGATTTCTTCCAGGCGCGTCCTGGCACGCGCATTGATGTCGCCATAGTGATGCAGCGGCACCTTGACCGTCAGGCGGTCGTAGGGCGGGTAAGGCGCGTCGCGCCGAACGTCGACATCCATGCCCGAGGCGCGCCCGACATAGCCCAGGCAACCGAGCGCCCGCGCCTGCTCGGGCTTGAGCACGCCGGCGCCGCGCACCCGGTCGGCGACCGAGGGCAGATCGTTGATGATGGCCATCAGCTTGCCTATCAGTTTGCGCAGAGCGCGCGCCTCGTCGCGCATCACCGCGATGAAGCGCCGATCCAGGTCCACCGCCACGCCGCCGGGGACGACGCTGTCCATCATGAAGCGGTGGCCGAAGGCCTCGCCCGAGACCCGCTGCCACTCCTCGCGCAAGCGCGCGAACTGGTAGAAACCGAAGGCGAAAGCGATGTCGTTGAGCATCGCGCCGATGTCGCCGACATGATTGGCGACACGCTCGCGCTCGCACATCAGGGCGCGCAGCCAGACGCCGCGCGGCGGCACCGCCAGGCCGGCGGCCTGCTCCATCGCCATGCACGCCGCCCAGGCGTGGGCCACCGTGGAGTCGCCGGAAATGCGGCCGGCCAGGCGTGCCAGGCCCGCCGCATCGCGGCCTTCGGCGACTTTCTCGATGCCCTTGTGGGTGTAGCCGAGGCGCTCTTCGAGCCTGAGTACCGTCTCGCCCACCGCCTGAAAACGGAAGTGCCCCGGCTCGATGATCCCGGCATGCACCGGGCCCACCGGTATTTCGTTGACGCCGCCACCCTGGGCGAGCAGGAATTTGTACTGGTGATCGGCCGGGGTCTGAGCCGGCGGCCGGCCGGCGGCGGGGAAATCCCGGCGCAGCGGAAATTCGCTTTCGCTCCAGGCCTGGTGGCGGGTCCAGCGGCGCGCGTCGGGGTGATCGGAAAAGACCACGCCGAGCATGTCGCGGACATGGCGCTCGGGACGGTCGGCGGCGGGATAGTGAGGGGTGTGGGAAGCCACGACGGGCGTGGCGCGGGGCAGCAGCGTGCGCGCCAGCAGATAGGCGCCGGCTTTTTCGAAACAGGCGTTGATGCGTATCGATTCGGTGCCTCCGTTGCCTTCGCCGCCTTCGCCACGTTCATCAGCCAGGTCCTCGCCCCAGCACGCGACCCAGCGCCAGGCGGCGGCCTTGGCTTCCTTGCCGAGCCGGCCCCAGTCGGCGGCGGGAACCAGGATCACCTGTGCCGGCGCGAGTCCGGGCGACGCCTGTGCCGCCTGTGCCACCTCGCTCAAGCCGGCGTTCGCGAGGCGGCTTAGGAGGCCGGCGAGTTGATCCGTCGGCTTCATAGCGGCGACGCTCCTGAGATAAGGACCGTCG
>JBAYJH010000383.1:0-4246 GCA_041665185.1 Sterolibacterium sp. | reverse complement strand
CCGCGCTCGACCGCAGCTTCGCCTTCCTCAAGACCGATGCGCGCACCCGCGACGCGGTGCGCGCGCCGATCCAGGGCATGCTCGACACCGCCCTCGAGGAGACCTACGTCGTCGGCACCGGCTACGGCCGCGCCCGGCTGCCCTTTTCCAAGGAGCACGTCCGTTCCGAAATCCTCTGCCACGGCCTGGGCGCGCACATGATGCACGAGGGCACGGCGACCGTGCTCGACATCGGCGGCCAGGACACCAAGGCGATCCAGGTGGACCAGCACGGTATCGTCGAGAGCTTCCAGATGAACGACCGCTGCGCGGCGGGCTGCGGGCGCTACCTGGGCTACATCGCCGACGAGATGAACATGGGTCTGCACGAGCTGGGGCCGATGGCGATGAAATCCACCAAGCACGTGCGCATCAACTCGACCTGCACGGTGTTCGCCGGCGCGGAACTGCGCGATCGGCTGTCGCTGGGCGAGAAGCGCGAGGACATCATGGCCGGGTTGCACCGCGCCATCATCCTGCGGGCGATGTCCATCCTGGCGCGCTCCGGCGGCATCCGCAACGAGTTCACCTTCACCGGCGGCGTGGCGAAGAACGAAGCCGCAGTGAAGGCGCTCAGGGACCTCGTCAGTGAGAACTACGGCGAGATGACGCTCAACATCAATCCGGACTCGATCTTCACCGGGGCGCTTGGCGGCGCAACGTTCGCCTACCGCGCGGTGGTCGAAGAAGGCAAGACCGCGGAGGCACGCGCATGACTACTACCACAATCGGTATCGATATCGGCTCGGGCGCCGTCAAGGCAGTGCTGTTCAGACAGCACGGCACCCGGATCGAGTGGCTGGCCAAACGCGTCGAGCGCATCCGTCAACGCGATCCGCAGGAGCTGGCCCTGGCGGGATACAACGAAGTCCTCGAAGAAGCGAAGTTGAAACCCGCCGACGTGCAGTACACCGCCACCACCGGCGAAGGCGAGAACGTCAAGTTTGCTACCGGGCACTTCTATTCGATGACCACCCACGCCCGTGGGGGGGTGTATCTGTGCTCCGAGGCCCGCGCCGTGGTCGACGTCGGCGCCTTGAACGGCCGCGCCATCTTCATCGATGAACGCGGCAAGGTGCTCGCCTCGAAAATGACCAGCCAATGCGCCTCGGGCTCCGGCCAGTTCCTCGAAAATATCGCGCGCTACCTCGGCGTGGCGATCGAGGAGATCGGCCCCTTGTCGCAGTCCTCGCAGAATCCCGAAAAGCCCAGCTCGATTTGCGCCGTGCTGGCCGAGACGGACGTCATCAACATGGTCTCGCGGGGCATCGCCACGCAGGATATCCTCAAGGGCATTCATCTCTCGATGGCATCGCGCCTGGCCAAGCTGCTGAAGGTCACCGGTATCACCCAGGGCACGGTACTTCTTACCGGGGGCCTGGCGCTGGATACCGGGCTGCTCGCCGCTCTCCAGGAAGAGCTGGTAAATGAGAAGATCACCGGCATCCAGGCCCTGAGCCATCCGGATTCGATATTCGCCGGTGCGATTGGCGCAGCTCTCTGGGGTGCGTTCCGTTACGAGAAACTGCGTCAGCTCGAGAACCGGGCCGCGGCCTGACACTTAAGGATACTTCCTGTGGACAAAACTGATCAGCAACAAGAACGCGGCATGACGATTCGTCGACTCACCCCGCAGGACTTCGATGCGGTCATCGCCATGGACGCGGCCGCCGTCGGCCATCCGCGCACTTCCTATTTCGAACGGCGCCTGAAAACCGCCCTCGCGAATCCCGCGCTGCACGTTCAGTTCGGTGCCGAGCGCGATGGCAGTCTGGTCGGCTTTGTGATGGCGCGGCAAATGCAGGGACAGTTCGGTCGCGCGCAACCCGCGCTGCGACTCGAGGCCATCGGCGCCGCGCCGGGCGAGCGCGGGCAAGGCATCGGTTCCGCCCTGCTGTCCAAGCTTGACGAAGAAGCGAGACGCCTCAGGATCCCGGAAATTCGTACGACCGCATCCTGGCGCAACCACGCGATCATGCAGTTCTTCGACCGCGCGGGCTTCGAGCTGGGAGACGATCTTGTCGTCGACTGCCATGTCAGGGATCACTTGCTCGAGTCGCATGAAAGCGATCAAGTCCTGGCCCCACCGCATCTCACCGGTTTTTCCAGTACCGAAACGGACTACAGCGCGTCGCCAGGCAACGATTTTGAGGCGCTCGCGCGTGACAAGGTCGACCTGCGTACCTTGAAGGCCGAAGACTTGTACGACATTGTCCGCATCGATGAGCGGATCACCGGCCGGCGACGGGAAGTCTATATCTATGAACTGGTGGATGAGGCCATGAATGACTCTGCCGTGCGCGTTTCCCTGGTCGCGCGCGTCGCCGGTATAGCCGTCGGTTTCGTCATGGCGCGCACCGATTTTGGCGACTACGGCCGCGCGGAGCCTGTTGCGGTATTGGACACCATAGGCGTGGACCCGGATTATGCTCACCGGGGAATAGGCCACGCGCTGCTGTCGCAACTTTTGATAAATCTCGACGGGCTACGGGTCGAGAGAGTCGAGTCTGTCGCCGCGCGAAAGGATTTCGGACTGCTCGGATTTTTCTACGACATTGGGTTTCGGCCCTCGCCACGGCTCGGCTTCGTAAAGCGGGTGGGTTGACGCCGATACCGCCAGCGGCATGTCACTCGTCAGGCGGGACGGCCGACAATGGGCGGGATGCCCACCCCGAGGCACCGCTGCGAGTTTTCAGAATGGCGAACCTTGTGGCTGACTGTGTCCTGGGACATCCCGTAGGCTAGCTTGCCAGCGCCTGACGTTTCCACCATCGGTCAGTGGAATCCGGCTTGGCTGACATGGATCAAAACAATTGGGTCGCTGACGCGGCATTATTGCCCATTTGATTTATCACCCCAGTTTGCCCGTATGGCTGAGAACGTTGCGCCTGAATTGGCTGATCCAAGGATTGCCTGGAGCAATTCCAGGTCTGTTGGCATTCCATCCTTGGCAAGGCAGCGGCGCCTTGCTCGCCCAAGTACGCACCTCTGCGTATTTGCGGCATGTAGCGGGATATTCTCCTGAGACCCGATGGCATATCCCTGGATCTTCCTGGTTGCGTTGCTCCTAACCGGGACGCTCTATGGTTGCTCCCAACCATCTCGCGTCCAGATCACCTTTCACCGGTTGTTTGCCGGACTTGCGCGAGGAATCTCATGGCTCGCGGTGATGATTCCCATTCTGGTGACCGGCCCTATCGCGCTGGTATCGATGCTCGCCGTGTATGTGCTGATCCCGCTGTTCGCCTGGACAGCCATCTATGTGCTGGTACGGGTCGTCTTTGCCGCCATCAATCTGCTGCCCGAATTGGATGGGCTGGCCGTATGGCATGCCCTGCCCGACTGGGCATGGCACGGATTGGGAACGCTGATCACCGGCGGACTAATTTATTTTGTTTGGAATCGCCCTGTCGATAAGCAAACTCCGACTGAATGAGCGAAAAGCGCAAAACTATTCCCGTCGCCCTTGCGATGACGGCGCCGTCAGACCACCTGGAGTCGGGCGCGAGGACACCTGTCGTTGCGGTAATATATTCCCCAAATTAACCAATCCAAGAAATTCACCCTGAACTATGTCTTCCAGTCACAACGCCACCAAGTCGATCCTGTATGTACGTTTGCCCTGCTGGAAGATTTATCCAGGCGGCGTGATTTACGTCGCAGACTATATCCACAAGCAGCGCCCCGACATCGCCCAGCATCTGCTCGACCTGGCACTGGTTGCGCCAGGCCAGCGCACCCGCGTATTGCGCGACCGGCTGCTTGAGCTGCGCCCGGATTTGGTCGCATTTTCCTGGCGCAACATGCAATCCTTTGGCCCTCATCCCGAGGACGACGCGCTCGACGTGGTGATGAAGTTCGATCATTCTCCCAGCCTATGGGAGCGGCTGAAGTCGATCAAGGATGCGGCGCGGATCATCAGTGACTATGTTCTCAGCCGTCTGCGCAATTTCGGCTACATGAAGATGGTGCGTCGCATGCTCCCCGAGGCACGCATCGTCGTGGGCGGCACGGCGGTTTCGATATTTGGCAAACACGTAGCGGCCAAGTGCCCGAACAACACCGTCGTGGTTATCGGCGAGGGTGAAGATGCCATGCTCGCCATTGTCGATGGGCTGGCGAATCCAAGAGGTGAGTACTACTACAAGGATCAGTCCGGGACGATTACGCACCGCACGCGCAGCGAAGATTTCGATTTGCGGCAGCT
>JBAYJH010000382.1:0-4250 GCA_041665185.1 Sterolibacterium sp. | reverse complement strand
CCATCCAGGTCGAAAAATCCATGGCGGAATTACTCATGGCGTTCGGCGGCGCCCGGGTCGAAATCGCGCAATGCGCCATCTTCCAGGATCTTCAACTTCTGCTCGGCTGCGCCCAGCGCTTCCTGGCAATGCTTGAGCAGCGCCGTGCCGCGTTCGTAGGCAGCGAGGGACTCTTCCAGAGGGAGCTGGCCGGCCTCCATGTCGCGGACGATGGCTTCCAGCTCTGCCAGGGAAGCTTCAAAGGTGGCGGGAGGGGTTTTCGCTGACGGTTTGGTCATCAAAGGGAGCGCGGCGCAGGGTGTCCGCGCAACAATGTGGTTCGTTGGAAAGGCAGGAAAATAACGCATTCTGCGCCATTCGGTCAAACATGTCTTGGGCGTCATGCAATCGCCGGGCGGATCGAAACTGCCGGCAGTCAAGCGCCGATTGCGGCTCGCCCGACACGCCCTCGGCCATGGGTGGCCGTCTTTGGGTCTAGGGTACCGGTGCCCGCCTTTGGGTCTAGGGTATACTTATACATTTTCCGGTTTCCGGGTTCCGCCTAGGGGGTTGGGAGATATATGTCCGACATCATCGAATTGGCCAATGCGGCTGCGCGTCTCGCGCCCGCCGTTTCACAACTTCCCGTTTCCTGGTACTTCGACGAGAAACTGTTCGAATTGGAGCAGCGCCTTCTCTTCGATGCCGGCCCGGGCTATGTGGGCCATGAGTTGATGGTCCCCGAACTGCATGACTACCGCAGCCTGGAATGGCTCGATCACGCCAAGCTGCTGGTGCGCCAGGAGGCCGACGGCAACATCGAACTGCTGTCGAATGTCTGCCGCCATCGTCAAGCGATCATGCTGCAAGACTCGGGCAACGCCAAGAACATCGTCTGCCCCATTCACCGCTGGACTTACGATCTCCAAGGGAAATTGATGGGCGCGCCGCACTTCCCGGCCAATCCCTGCCTGCATCTGGACAAGCAAAGCCTGGAACAATGGAAAGGCTTGTTGTTCAAGGGACCGCGTTCGGCGACAGCGGACCTGGCGGGAATGAAGCTGGCCGACGACGCGGAACACAACATCTTCGATTTCTCCGGCTACAAGCTCGACCGCGTGGAGATGCATCAGTGCAACTACAACTGGAAGACTTTCATCGAGGTCTATTTGGAGGACTATCACGTCGTGCCCTATCACCCGGGCCTGGGGAACTTCGTCACCTGCGACGATCTGACCTGGCAATTCGGCGAGTGGTACTCGGTGCAACGGGTGGGCGTCACGCCCTTACAGAAATCCGGATCACCGGCCTATGCACGCTGGCAAAAGGCCCTGCTCGACTACTATCGGGGCGAAAAACCCAAACAGGGCGCGGTGTGGCTTACCTATTATCCGAACATTATGGTCGAGTGGTATCCGCATGTGCTGGTGGTGTCGACGCTGATCCCGCAGGACGTGCATAAGACGTTGAATGTCGTCGAGTTCTATTATCCCGAGGACATCGCGCTGTTCGAGCGAGAGTTGATCGAGGCCGAACAGGCCGCCTACATGGAGACGGCGATCGAGGACGACGACATCGGCGAACGCATGGACCGCGGTCGTATGGCTTTATTGAAGGAAGGTAAGAGCCAGACCGGCCCCTATCAGTCGCCGATGGAAGACGGCATGCAGCACTTCCACGAGTTTTACCGGCGCGTTATTGAACCGCATATCTGAATCGGGAGGCGGGCGATAGCTCGCAGTTCGGGCAATCGAGTCTGAATATTCAATGCAATCTTTGTGGATGGTCGCGGCGAGCCTGCTGTTCGCCTGCATGGGGGTTTGCGTCAAGCTGGGCAGTGTGCAGTTTTCCGCGGCGGAACTGGTGTTCTCGCGCGGCGCCGTCGCCCTGCTGATCATTTATGCCTATGTGCGTCTGGCCGGTTTGTCGCTGGCAACGCCGCACTGGCGCACCCACCTGGTCCGCGGTGTGGCCGGCTTCGTTTCGCTGGTGATGTACTTCTACGCCATCAGCATGATCCCGCTGGCCACCGCGGTGACGCTCAATTACACCTCACCGCTGTTTCTGGCCTTGCTGCTGGCATTCTGGCTAAAGGAGAAGATCCGCCCGCTGCTGTTCGTTGCCTTGGCGATGGGGTTCATGGGCGTGATCCTGCTGCTGCGGCCGAGCTGGAGCTCCGGACAGATCGCCGGTGGTTTGTTCGGTTTGGGCTCGGGCGTGATCGCCAGTGTCGCCTATCTGAATGTGCGCAGGCTCGGCGAACTGGGCGAGCCGGAATGGCGCACGGTGTTCTATTTCTCGTTGATCGCGGCTATAGGCGGACTGCCATGGGTATTATGGATCGTGGCGGGCGCCGGCCAGCCGCCGCAAGCCATCGATGCCCGCGGCTGGTTGCTGCTGCTCGGCGTCGGCGGTTTCGGCGCGCTGGCCCAGCTTTGCATGACGCGCGCCTACAAGCACGGCAAGACCATGGTCAGCGCCAGCCTGGCCTATAGCACCGTGGTGTTTTCCAGCCTGTTCGGCATGTTGTTGTGGGACGAGACGCTGCCGCTCGTCGCCCTGCTGGGTATGGCGTTGATCCTTGCCAGCGGCATCTCTGCCACCGCGTTGTCGCACGCCGCACCGGTCGAGCAGGATTGATATACTGCGGCCATCGTCCTTCGTCCGTCAGGGGTTAGTCATGATTACCACCGATCATCAGGGCAACCTGGTCTCCATCGCCGTATTCGGCGAGTTTACGCTGGCCGATTTCAAGGAATTCGAGGAAGCCGTGCGTCACAACATCCAGTTTGAGGGCCGGGTCAATCTGTTCGTCGATTTGCGGCAAATGGCCGATTTCACGCTCGACGTGGCCTGGGAGGAGATCAAGTTCTCACGCCAGCATCTGCACGATTTTCGCCGCATCGCGGTGTTGACCGAGAGCCAGTGGATCGCCTGGAGCGCCTGGCTGTCGCAAGCCTTCGTCGCCGCCGACCTGCGCGTCTTCGGCGATGAGACCGACGCGCGCGCCTGGCTGGATATAGGCGAGGGCGGCCGATGAGTCAATTACTGGTCAACTCGGCGGAACTTGCCGCCCACCTCGGTGACCCGTCCTGGTGCATCTTCGACTGCCGCCACGACCTCAGGCAGACCGAATACGGTGCCCAGGCCTATGCGCGCGGCCATATTCCCGGTGCGCAGTTCCTGCATCTCGACCGTGACCTGTCGGGACCGACCACAGGCAGAAACGGCCGCCACCCCTTGCCCGACCCCGAAGTCCTGGCGAGGAAGCTGTCCCGCTGCGGCGTCGGCATGCATACCCAGGTCGTCGCCTACGACAACGAAGGCGGGATCTTCGCGTCGCGCCTGTGGTGGCTGCTGCGCTGGCTGGGACATAGAAACGTCGCGATTCTCGATGGCGGCCTGGCCGGATGGAAACGTGCCAAACTGCCGTTGGAAGACGGTGCGCCGCTGATCTCCCCGGCGGTGTTCGAGGTCCGGCGCGACGCCGCGGGCGATAATCCGGTGGATAGCGATTTTGTCATGGCGCACCTCGATACACCCGAGATGATGGTGGTCGATGCGCGCAGTCCGGAGCGTTTTCGCGGCGAGAACGAGACCCTCGATCCGGTGGGCGGGCGTATCCCAGGCGCGATCAATCGCTTCTACGCCGACAATCTGGACGACGACGGTTGCTACTTCAAGCCGGCTACCCAGCTGCGCGAGGAATACGAGGCCTTGCTGGCCGGCCAGGATCCTCGCCAGGTCGTGCAGCAATGCGGCTCCGGCGTCACCGCCTGCCACAACCTCCTGGCGATGGAACTGGCCGGACTCTCCGGTTCGAAGCTGTACGTGGGGTCCTGGAGCGAGTGGTGCAGCGACCCGGCGCGGCCGGTGGCGCGCGGCGCTTAGCCCAGGTGCCGGGCGAGTGCCCAGGCCACATGTTCGCGTACCAGCGCCGAGGCATCGTCCTGCCGCGCATGCAGCGCCGCGATGACCTCGGCGGTTGACGGCGCATTCCCCAGACCCACCGCGATATTCCTCAGCCAGCGCTGGTAGCCGATGCGGTGGATCGCCGAACCGGCCATCTTCTGCTGGAATTCCGCTTCGCTCCAGCCGAACAGTTCGGACAGGCGGGCCTGGTCCAGCCCATGGCGCACCGCAAAGTCCTCTTCGCGGGTAAGGGGTGCGTTGCGATTCCACGGACAACATAGCTGGCAGTCGTCGCAGCCATATACCCGGTTGCCGATCAGTGGGCGCAATTCGACCGGAATGCTGCCCTGCAACTCGAT
>JBAYJH010000381.1:0-4309 GCA_041665185.1 Sterolibacterium sp. | reverse complement strand
TTGCAGCCGTCGCTGTTCGATATCCTGGCGACGCGTGCCTTCCTCGATCTGCTGCTCGAAGAGAAAGCCGTGCGCCGCCACGAAACCTTCATCGCCGTGGTGGGCATGCGCGTCGATGCCCGTACCCGCGCGGCGCAGGAGTTGGAGCGCTTCATGGACACGCTGGGACTTCCCGTCCTGACCACCCTGCGCGACACGCAGAACTATGTGCAAGCCGCGGCCCACGGCCTGACCATTTTCGATTTGTCGGCCTCGCGTGCCGAGAAGGATTGGCAGCAGTGGCAACCGCTGCTCGACTGGACGGCGCGTCCGTTGAGCGAGCCGGTCCGCCCCCAATGATGGCGGTTACGACCGCCGTTCAGCTGCCGCTGTACCCAGGATGGCCCGAACCTGGGACAGCAAGGCGGCCACATCGAATGGCTTGGTGAGATAGGCCAGGAAACCGGCATCGAGGCCCGCCCTGACCTCGCCGGGCGAGGCGGCGGCGCTGATGGCGATCACCGGAATGGCGGCGGTACCCGGTGCGGACCGGAGTATCCGCAATGCCTCCATCCCGCTCATGCCCGGCAGATTGATATCCATCAGCAGCAGATCGGGGCGACTCTCCCGAACCATCGCCAAGCCGCTTTCGGCGTCCCGCGCCGTCACAAAATCGACGCCGGGCAGACGGCGGAAAAGGTGCCGCATGAGGGTCAGATTGACCTCGCTGTCTTCCACGTAGATTACCCGTCCGCGAATGTCCGCCTCGACATTCGCCTCGGCCGACGGCGCCAAAAGCTCCGCGGGAGCGTGCGACGGGCTATGGTCGAGCGGCAGTTCCAGCCAGAAGCGGCTGCCGACGCCGACTTCGCTGTCGACACCGATCCGTCCCGCCATCGCCTCGGCCAGTCGCTTGCAGATGACCAGGCCGATGCCGGTGCCTTCGGTCGCCGTTCGCTCGGCGCCCAGCCGCTCGAAAGGTTGAAACAGTTGCCGGCGTTGTTTTTCGGAAATACCCGGTCCCGTGTCGACGACGGTAATGCGCACGATCGCGCCGTCGGTCCGACACGCCACCGAGACGTCGCCGCCTTCACGGTTGTATTTCACCGCATTGGACAGCAGGTTCAGCAGTATCTGGCGGACGCGGGCCGCGTCGGCGCGGATGGAGACGCCAGCCGGGCAGGCATGACGGAGGGTGATGTGGCGAGCGGCGGCCAGGGGCATAGACAGTTCCAGCGCTTCCTCGATCGCCGGATCGAGTGCCATGGCGGCGATGGCGATATCCAGCTTGCCGGCTTCGATGCGCGCCAGGTCGAGCACCTCGTCGATCAGGCCGAGCAGATGCCTGCCGCCGCCGAGGATCTGGTCGACCGCCTCCTTTTGCGACGGCTCCAGCGGCTCCAGGAGGCCCATATCGAGCATCTGCGCGAAGCCGATGATGGCATTCAGCGGCGTGCGCAGTTCGTGGCTCATGCTGGCGAGGAACTCGGACTTGGCGCGATTGGCTTGCTCGGCCGCTTCCTTGGCTGCCAGGACGGCCTGTTCCGTGGACTTTCGCTCGGTGATGTCGAAGAACGACGCCAGAAAGTCCGTGCCGAGGTTCGCCCGCGATATCAACATGGTGTGCACGGTGCCGTCCTTGCAGCTCACCTTGTACTCGATCGATCCCTTCTCGTCCGCACCGGCCGATGCCCGATTCCATGTATCCGTCACCCAGCTACGGTAGGCCGGATCGGGATAGGCAAGCTGCCACCAGGCATTCAGGGTCGGCACGTCCTCGTGGGTATAGCCGAAGACCTCGGTAAAGCGGGCGTTGATGTCGGTGATTTCCCCATCCTGGTTCACAAAGCACAACGGCACCGGCGCCGCGGCAAACAAGTGGCGGAAACGCACCTCGCTGGCCGCCAGTCTGGCGTCGAGCTGCCGGCTTTCGGTGACATCGATATCCATGCAGACGAATATCGGCGCTGTATCTCCGGGAATCGTAAAGACCGTCGAGGAAACGATGCGCGGTGAACCGTCGCGATGGCGCGCGATGTCCTCAGCCGGGCCGACGGCCTCGCCGCTCTTCTCGATATGGCGCAGCAGGCTGAGATAGTCGCGGGCCTGCTCCTCAGTGTAGAACAGGCGATCCAGCGTCCTGCCGGTGGCTTCCGCCGCCGTCCAGCCGAAG
The DNA here is from genome assembly GCA_041665185.1 of Sterolibacterium sp. Taxonomy (GTDB): domain Bacteria; phylum Pseudomonadota; class Gammaproteobacteria; order Burkholderiales; family Rhodocyclaceae; genus JACRAR01. Next base: position 2,157 of record JBAYJH010000381.1, on the reverse strand, counting down.
ATGCGCTCGGAAGCGCAGTTCCAGTAAAGGACTCGGCCATCCCGGTCATACCACTGCACGGCAACGTTGGGCGTCTGTTCCAGCGTCGCCGTCAGGCGGGCGTTGATGGCTTCGGTTTGTGTCCTGGCATCCCCGGCGGCGCGTATCGCTCGGCTCAATGCGTACAACGGCCCCAGCACCAGCAGTGCCACCAGCAGGAAGCCCAGGCGCACCGCCCAGAGGTTGTCGGCATGCGTCGGCCAACCGCCGCGCGGCACCGCCGCCATTTGCCAGGAGCCGCCCGGCAAGGGAATGTCGGCCAGCACGGGGGCGGTGTCGAACACTTCGGCGCGGCCAAAAAACACCTCGCCCCCGGCGCCGGCGGCATCCTTGCCGCGGATCGCCATGTCCACCGACAGGTTGCTCGCCGACAGCCCGCTTTCGCGGTACAGCGTTTCGACGTCGATCACCGCGGACACCAGGCCCCAGAAGCGCTCCCGGCCGTCGGCGTCCTGTAGAAACACCGGCATCCGGGCGATCAGGCCGAGCCCGCCCTGCACCAGTTCCTGCGGTCCCGACAGGACGATCCGCCGCGTCCGGCGGGCGTGTTCGGCGGCTTCGGCCTGGCCCGGCGCCTTGGCCAGGTCGAGGCCGATGGCCTTGGCGTTTTCGGCGACCGGGTAGACCATCCGCACCACCATGCCTGGGGCGGCGCCGACGTTGCGCAATTGGGAGCGGTCGAGGAACAGCGGCCGGACCGCGCGTTCGAATTTCGCCTGAGTGAGTTGCGGATCGAGCGTGATGACGCTGGTGAGTCCCTGCACCAATTGGATATTGCCGTGGAGGTTGCCTTCCAGACGCGAGCGGACCAACACCAATTGATCCTGGACGGCGGCGCGAGTGGCGACGAGATGCCGTTCGTCGTTATTCCGCTCGGCGAAGAATGCCGTCAGCGACAGTCCGCAGGCCAGCAGCAGGGTCGACAGACGGACCAGGGATTCCTTGCGTTTCACGCGCCGCGCTCCGTCGACCGCGCGAGCCGCGCATCCATTCCGCCGCTTTCAAGGACCAGGTTGTGACTTTTCATGATTTCCATCGATTTTAACCGGGATGCGCCGCGCTCGCCGCGGGACCTGCATGACTCGAGCCCGTTCGCAAAGCGTGAGCCGAGGGAAAGTGTGAAGTCACTCCGATCGAGAGAGTAAAATCCCGCCCCATGTCCCCCCCCCGCTTTATCCATCTCCGCCTGCACAGCGAATATTCGATCACCGACGGCATCGTCAGGCTCGATGCTGCCGTGGCGCGCGCGGTAGCGGACGGGATGCCGGCACTGGCGCTAACCGATCTGGCCAACCTGTTCGGCATGGTCAAGTTCTACAGCGGCGCGCGCAAGGCCGGCGTCAAGGCGATCATCGGTTGCGACGCCTGGGTGAGCGACGGCGCCGCCGAGGCCGGCGCCCGCGATCCGCTGCGCGACAGTTGCGCCCGCATGCTGCTGTTGGCGAAGAATCGCACCGGCTATTTGCGCCTGTGCGAATTGCTCACCGCCGCCTATCTCGGCCCGCGCCGTCGCGGCCGCGCCGAGATCAGCCGCGCGGCACTGGCCGATGGCGACAACAGCGGCTTGATCGCCTTGTCGGGCGCGCATTGCGGCGATGTCGGGCAGCTGCTGCTGGCCGGCAAGCATGCCCAGGCCGAAGCGCGCGCGCGCGACTGGGCGCAGATGTTTCCCGGCAGTTTCTATATCGAGATTCAGCGTTACGGCCAATCCCAGGCGGAGACGCTGGTGTCCGCCAGCGTGGCGCTCGCCAGCCGGCTGGGCTTGCCTCTGGTGGCGACGCATCCGGTGCAGTTCATGGAGCGCGACGATTTCACCGCGCACGAAGCCCGCGTCTGCATCGCCGAAGGCTATGTGCTGGCGGACACGCGGCGCCCCAAACAGTTTACCGAGGAGCAGTATTTCAAGCCGCAGGCCGAGATGGCGGAACTGTTCGCCGACCTGCCCGAGGCGCTCGAAAACTCGGTGGAAATCGCCCGGCGCTGCAATCTGTCGATCGAACTGGGCAAGAATCAGCTGCCGCAATTCCCGACCCCCGCGGGCATCACCCTTGACGATTTCATGGCGCAGCAGGCGGCCGACGGGCTCGAAGTGCGACTGGCGCAGCTTTACCCGGATGC
>JBAYJH010000380.1:0-4328 GCA_041665185.1 Sterolibacterium sp. | reverse complement strand
TCCGACGCTGGGACCATTCCTGTTTCAGGTCAAATTCGTCGAGCACGCCAACGCCGCCGGGGCGCGTCCGGTTCCGGCGCTCAAGAATGCGGTGGGCGCGGAAGTCGCCAAACAACGCAAGAGCCGCCACCCGGTTCGCGGGAGGCCATCACCGCGTCACTACGTATTCGTCACCAACGTACCGCTGTCGCCGGCAACGCGTACCTGGATCGGCGAACAAATCGGTTCGGTATATCCGGACTGTGTCGTTCACACCTGGGGCGGCAAGGATCTCGGCGACATCCTCCACCGCCATCCCAACCTTTGCCGCGCCTACCCTGAAATCCTCAGCCTACGCAATCTCGATACGTTGCTGGGCGAGGTGGTGAATCGGGACATCCTGAATCGTAGCGCCGACGCGCTCGCCTTTGCCCGCGACTTGGCGCCCGCATTCGTTGCGACGGCCACGTATTTTCGAGCCTTCGAGGTACTCGGCAAGCACCACTTCGTCGTGCTCGACGGCCCGCCGGAAATGGGCAAGACCGCTATCGCCCGGATGGTCGGCTTGGCTCAGGTTGCAGTCGATTGGGAGGCGTTCGAATGCCAGGGGCCGCAAGACATCGACCGCGTTTACGTGCATGACCGGCAGCAGGTCTTCATCGCCGACGATGCCTTCGGCCGCACCGAGTACGACCCGCTGAAGGGGTATGCCTGGGAACACGCGATTCCCCGGTTATTGCATCGGCTGGATGGCAAGCACTGGCTGATTTGGACCACGCGCAAACACATTTTGGAACGCGCCCTGAGCACAATAGACTTGCAGGCGCCGGCCCGTAAGTTTCCCGATCCGGGCGAGGTGGTGGTGACGGCCAGTGATCTGAGCGTGGAGGAGAAGGCTTTGATTCTGTACCGCCATGCGCGGGCTCGGCGGATCGGCGCAATGGAACGTAATCTGGTAAAGGCGCAAGCCAAGGCCATTGTCCAGTCGCAACACTTCACGCCCGAACGCATCCGCCGTCTGTGCGAAGAGAAACTGGCGGAACTCTGCGCGTCTGAACTCAAGAGTACTGACGTGGCCAACGCAGTGCAGGAGGCTATCAACAATCCGACCGCGTCGATGCAGAAGGCGTATCGCAATCTGCCGGAAACCTATCGGTGGCTGCTGATTGCCAAGCTCGGGCAACACGGATATACCGTACCTTTGCTGCACGAAGCCTATCAGTCATACATGGGCCCTGTGGCTAGCTCCGATTTTCGCCGTCGACTAGACGATTTGGACGGAACTTTTCTGCGGCGAACCGAGGACGTGTTCGAGAGCGATCCAGACGGGCTAATCGATTGGGTGCACCCCAGCTTTCGCGACCTGGTCATCGATGAGTTGGCGGACGATCTCCAACTACAGGAGCGCTACTGGCGCGGTGCGGATTCACATGGAATAGCCATTGCGCTATCGCAGTCAGGTGGTGCCTCTGGTGACAGGCGGTGGCCATTGCTTGGTCACCAACAATGCTGGCCGTGGTTTGGCGACTGCTGCGAACGACTCGCCAGTTCCAGTGGCCAATTTGGGGTACGGCAACTGATGGATTACCTCACCGAGGCGTGGAAGCAGGAAGACATCACGCAAGACGAAAGAAATCTTCTCCTCCCGGTGTACTCCCGCGTTCTCCAGGCCGTGGCTACGCGGTGGACGACCGATTTGCGCGATGCCTCCGAAAGCACCGTGAAGGTGTTCGTCGAGTTGTGTAGCTTGTCCGGTATTGGGGCGCCAATGCCAGACCTAGCTCCGATTTTTGAGACGGTGCTTATCAATCTTGAAGTCATGGCCTACCAAGAACTAGTCCAAGACCCAGACGAGTTGGACCAATTCTTGCGCGTAGCAGTACTGCTCACCGACTACCAACCAAGCTGGTTCTCTGTGCCGCTCAACGCTGTAAGACTGGAACGCGCTCTCCGCTTGATCGAGACTGCCGTCGAAGGCGAACTTGGATGGCAGCCTTACGGCGAGAGGGCTGATGTCATTTCCGGTCAAGTCGAGAACTTGCGAGCCATTTCCGGAGCGCTGAGGTCTATTCAGCGGTTCCTTGACGCAAATGATCTTCCAAAACTCGCAGGAAACATGGCGGATCGATGCGATTCGAGTGCTGACACGTTGGGCACCAAGGCCGCGGAGGCGGAACAGCACGAAGAGAGTATGCCTACCAGAGCCGGCGGCAAAGATGTCGAGCCTTTCAACATCCAAGCCTTCTTCGCCGATCTATAGCCCCATGCCGACGTTTCCCACCTTCTTCGACGGCCGTGACCTCCACCGCCTGCTCATGGCGGCGCCGACGGCAGGCGCCGAGGGTCTCTACGAGCACGCCCATTGGAGCGTGCGCTTCGCCCCCGACACACCGCAGCCTTTGCAGCAACTGGCTTCGGTGCATGAGGCGATGCACATGGCGCTCAACGACAGCACGGCCTTCGGCTCGCTGCTGCATGTCTACGCTGCGCTGTTGCGCGGCGACGACGTCACTATGCATGACAGCCGCCTGCTGGCAGCACTGATCGGCCAATGCCTCAAATGCCACGAGGCGTTTGCTACCTGGACCAGCTTGACGATGGTTGGGCGCGGCCACGAAGATGCATCGCTGCTGGCCGGGTATCCGCACTATTTGCCGTATTTCGAGGCGGCCAGACAGTTGCTGCGCGGGCTGGATGCGGCATTCGTGCGCAACTGCGCGGTCAACGCGGCATTTCGTTTGTGCATGCAAGGCACCGGCCTGGACGAGGCGTTGCGCGCCGTTCCGCAGGACTTCGATCCGGAGCGCTTGTTGTCGCATACCCGGCCCGACCTCCGGCTTGAAGTCCTGACCGGGCTCACTGACGAGTCGTTCTGGGCTTCGGCCTGGGATGGGCTGGTGGAGGCCTGCGACACGCATCGGCAGTGGGAAAGGCTGGTAGCGCACCGGGCCGGCGCAATATCGTTTGCCGATCTGGGTGGCCGCGAGATGGATTCGCTAGAGAGCGATGCCACCCGTTTCTTCTATGATTACCTGGCCCGCGCCCTGGCGGGAGTTGGTGTGCCGTCACTGGAGTTCAATGGTCACCAGGGCTTTACGGCCGAGCTGATTGCCGCGTTCAACGACCTGTATGGGGACGGACAGACCGGCCGGCCGCTGGTAGCCGCCCCTGCGGGCCCGGTCGACGACGAACGCGAGCAGATCGAGCGTTTTGCCCACGAGCGTTACCGGATTCGCGATGAGCGCTTCCACGCCGAGTACAGCACGGTTTCGGCGCTGGCCGACGCGCCGCTTGCGGATATGCTGGCGGGGCCGGCCGAGTCGCGGCACTTGTTCATAGTGGTGCGCCAGGGCTTGTGGCTGTTGCAGCACTACGAGTTCGACGCGGCGACGACGACGGTGCTGGAAGGCCTGCGCTACGAGCCTGTCGTCGTCTTGCGGCGGCGGCTGACGACAGAGGCCGGGGCGAGGATCGAACTGGTGCGGCTGGAATCCCCGGAGGATTTCGCCGGCTTGCTGACCTTGGCCAGGGCGACGCCCATTTATGCCAATGTCTCGCTGGCGTCGCTGGCGATCCAGCGCTGGGCGGCTCGCTGGCTTGCGCTGTTGCAGGCCCATTGCCGCGTTTCCCTGTTGTTCGACTTGTCGCCGTTCAAGCAACTGGAGCAATGGTCGGACGGCGCGACCTTCGATATTCGCCGCGCGTTCCTCAATGTCTCCATGGACGGCAGTCGGCATGCGGTATTCCTGTGTCAGGCCGAAGACGGCCGCCTGCCGCCGCTGCTGGCGCCCTGTTCGGAGATGACTGCTAAAGCTATCGGCTACCACCTCGACAAACTCGCCGCGTGCGGCCGGCACATCGTTGCCGACCGCACTCTGGTGAAGGAACTGGCGGGCGACCTTGGGATTTGGCTGGGCCACTTACTGCGCGAGGAAACCGCCTTCGATTTCCTCGGCGCGCAGTCCGTGGCAACGGTCGACACGCAATCACAGTAGGATAACGTCATGATCGATATCGAACCCCTCATCGACGACTGGCTCGCCGCCTACGACGAAATGTGCCGTCACGCCCCCAACGTCCTGTCTTTCGACGATCACGGTTTCACCTTCCTCTTCGACCTAGCCTCGCCCAAAAACCCTGAGGCCGATGATCGCCTGGTGGCGGCCTACGGCTCGTCGTCGCCGGCGCCTACGCGACGGGACGCGGCCCGCATCCGCGGCTTTCTCGGCGGCGGTCTCGATACCCCCGGCAAGGGGCGCTACGACAAGGGGCATGCCCTGGCCCACGCCATCGGCGGCGGGCTGGATGCGAATCTGTTCCCGCAGCGGCCCGAGCTGAACCGCGGCCGG
>JBAYJH010000379.1:0-4332 GCA_041665185.1 Sterolibacterium sp. | reverse complement strand
GGGCGAGCTCACCCGCGGCCTGGAAGTGGTCGAATTTGTTTGCGGCATTCCGCAACTGCTCAAGGGTGAATTCTCCGAGCAGATCGGCAATGGCATCGACAGCTGGTCGATGCGCCAGGCGTTGGGGGTCTGCGCCGGCATCACGCCCTTCAACTTTCCGGCGATGGTGCCGATGTGGATGTTTCCTGTGGCCATCGCCTGCGGCAATACTTTCGTCCTAAAACCCTCGGAACGCGATCCCTCCACCAGCCTGCGGCTGGCCGAACTGCTGCACGAGGCAGGCTTGCCGGCCGGGGTGTTCAATGTCGTCAATGGCGATAAGGAAGCCGTGGACACCCTGCTGACCGATCCACGGGTGGCGGCAGTCAGTTTCGTCGGCTCGACGCCGATCGCCGAATATATCTACCATACCGGCGCAGCGCACGGCAAGCGGGTCCAGGCCCTGGGTGGCGCGAAAAACCACATGGTGGTAATGCCCGACGCCGACCTCGACCAGGCGGTGGACAGCCTGGTCGGCGCGGCCTACGGCTCCGCCGGCGAGCGCTGCATGGCGATTTCCGTGGCGGTAGCCGTCGGGGACGTGGCCGATTCTCTGGTGGCGCGCCTGGCTGAACGGGCGCGCGCCTTGAAGATCGGACCGGGCAGCTGGCCCGAGGCGGAAATGGGACCATTGGTGACGGGAGTCCATCGCGACAAGGTGCGTGGCTATGTCGACCTCGGCGTCAGCGAGGGTGCGGAACTGGTGGTCGACGGCCGCGCCTTCAAGGTCTCCGGCCATGAAAACGGCTTCTACCTCGGCGGCTGCCTGTTCGACCGGGTAACGCCGGAAATGCGCATTTACCGGGAAGAGATCTTCGGCCCGGTGTTGTGCGTGGTGCGGGTACCCGACTTTCATCATGCGGTGAAACTGATCAACGCCCATGAATACGGCAACGGTACCGCCATCTTCACGCGCAACGGACATGCTGCGCGAGAGTTTGCCCAGCGCATTCAGGTCGGCATGGTCGGCATCAATGTGCCAATCCCCGTGCCGATGGCCTTTCACAGCTTCGGCGGCTGGAAGCGCTCGCTGTTCGGCGACCATTCGGTGCATGGCCCGGAGGGCGTGCGTTTCTATACCAAGTTGAAAACGGTGACGGCGCGTTGGCCGGTCGGCCTGGACAATGCCGACAGTTTCGCCATGCCGACGCATTGAGATGTAGAAAAGACCTTGAAGGGGAGTGCATCGTTCGGCAGCCACGGGAGGCGAGCGCCGTTCTTTCAGATGTCGTTAATTCCGACTTGATCTTGATCAAGCGGAAGGCTAGGATGCCCCAATCTCGGAGAGCGGGATTTTGTAGCGGAAGGTAGTTCAGCAACCGATCTGAATATTCAACCACAGGAGGAAACACCATGACCCAAGAGAAGGATACGCAGGCCAACGCAGTACAGTCCCGTCGCAAATTCCTGGTTGCCGCCGCCGGCGCGACCGGCGTCGCGGCCGCCGGCTTCCCGATGATCGCCAAGGCGCAGGCCGGCCCGATCAGCATGCGCTGGCAAAGCACCTGGCCGTCCAAGGACATCTTCCACGAATACGCCCTGGACTTCGCCAAGAAGGTGAATGACATGACCGGCGGCGACCTCAAGATCGAGGTGCTGCCGGCGGGCGCCGTGGTGCCGGCATTCGGGCTGCTGGAAGCGGTACAGAAAGGCACGCTGGACGGCGGCCACGGCGTCCTCGGCTACCACTACGGCAAGCAGAACGCCCTGGCCCTGTGGAACTCGGGTCCGGCCTTCGGCATGGACGCCAACATGCTGCTTTCGTGGCACAAGTACGGCGGCGGCGCCGAACTGCTGGCCAAGCTCTATGCGTCCATCGGCATGAACAACGTGCAATCCTTCCTCTACGGCCCGATGGCGACCCAGCCGCTGGGCTGGTTCAAGAAGCCGATCACCAAGTCGGCGGATTTCAAGGGTCTCAAGTTCCGCACCAACGGTCTGGCAATCGATTTGTTCACCGCCATGGGCGCGGCTGTGAATGCCCTTCCCGGCGGCGAAATCGTTCCCGCCATGGACCGCGGCCTGCTCGACGGAGCGGAGTTCAACAACGCCACCTCCGACCGCCTGCTCGGCTTCGCCGACGTCTCCAAGGTCTGCATGCTGCAGAGCTACCACCAGAGTGCGGAAACCTTCGAGATCATGTTCAACAAGCCGAAGTACGATGCGCTGCCGTCCAAGATGAAGGCCATCATCGCCGGCGCCGTCGAAGCCGCGTCCGCCGACATGTCGTGGAAGGCGATCGACCGCTACTCCAAGGACTACATCGAGTTGCAGACCAAGGACAAGGTCAAGTTCTACAAGACCCCGGACGTGGTGCTCCAGGATCAGCTCAAGCTGTGGGACGCGATCGTCGAGAAGAAATCGGCGGAGAATCCCCTGTTCAAGGAAATCGTCGCCTCGCAGAGAGCCTTTGCCGAACGTGCGGTGAAATGGGACCAGGACGTCATCATCGGCCGTCGCATGGCGATGAACCATTTCTTTGGCGCCAAGAAGGCCGCACCCAAGAAGGCCTAAGGCATCGTTGTCGTATCCATCAACCACCCGGCATGGCCCGGGTGGTTGATTTTTTGAGCACGCCAAGATATGCAGAAACTATTTCTATTCGTCGACCAGGTGAGTACCCGGGTCGGACACTTCTTTTCCTGGTTGATCATGGCATTGACCTTGATGATCACCTGGGAGGTTTTCTCGCGTTATGTCCTCGATCATCCGCATCCCTGGGCCTTCGATGCCATGATCATGATGTACGGCTCGATGTTCATGATGGCCGGCGCCTACACCTTGTCCAAGAACGGACACGTGCGCGGCGACGTGCTTTATGGTTTCTTCCCGCCCCGCCTGCAGGCCGGGCTTGATCTCGTCCTGTACGTCCTGTTCTTCATTCCCGGGGTGTTTGCCCTCGCCTATGCCGGCTACTTCTATGCCGCCGAATCCTGGGCGATCAGGGAGTACTCGACCATTACATCCGACGGACCACCGCTTTATCCATTCAAGACCATCATCCCACTGGCGGGTGCCATGCTCTTGGTGCAAGGACTGGTGGAAATCCTGCGCTGCGCCATCTGCCTACAGCAAGGCAAGTGGCCATCGCGCGAGGCGGACGTCGAGGAAGTCGACGTCGACAAGTTGAAAGACATGGTCCACGTCAAGGATGAAGACATCGCCGAGCTCGATGCACTGGTGATTGCCCAGGAAGGGGCTCACAAGTGAAGAAGGAAATCTGGTTTGGCCTGTCGATCCTGGCCTTGGTGGTCATCAGCGTCTTCGTGCTGATGCCGGCGCCGTCGCAGATGACCAACGGCCATCTTGGCCTGTTGATGCTGGCATTGATCGTCGTCGCCATCATGCTCGGATTCCCCACCGCTTTCACCCTGATGGGCATGGGCATGATGTTCGCGTGGTTTGCCTTCCGCAGCGTGAACCCGGATCTGGCGGTCCAGCAGACGCTGGACCTGATGGTGCAGCGGGCCTATTCCGTGATGTCCAACGACGTATTGATCTCGATCCCGCTGTTCGTCTTCATGGGCTACCTGGTCGAACGCGCCAACCTGATCGAGAAGCTGTTCAAGAGCCTGCACCTGGCCATGGCCAGGATACCGGGATCGCTGGCCGTGGCGACCGTGGTGACCTGCGCGATATTCGCCACCGCCACCGGCATCGTCGGTGCCGTGGTGACCCTGATGGGCTTGCTGGCCTTGCCTGCCATGCTCAAGGCCGGTTACCACGTCAGGATTGCCGCCGGCGCGATTACCGCCGGTGGCTGCCTGGGCATCCTGATTCCCCCGTCCGTGCTGCTGATCGTCTATGGCGCCACCGCCGGTGTCTCGGTGGTGAAACTGTATGCCGGTGCTTTCTTCCCCGGCATCATGCTGGCGACGCTGTATATCGGCTACATCGTCATCGTGGCCAAGATCAAACCCAGCCTCGCCCCACCCCTGTCCGAGACCGACCGCTTGGTGCCTCTGCCGAAATACGCTGAAACCATTTCCCGGACTTTCAGTGGCAATGTCCTGCGTGGCCTGGTGGCTGGACTCAAGGGCAATCTCAATCTGGATGTGCCGGCCCGGACATTGGCGAATCAACTATTTATCGCGTTGCTGCCGGCGCTGGTCTTCACCGCGGCCATGGGCCTGACCTACCGCGCGGTGACGACACCACCCGAAGCGGTGTCAGCCGACGTGGTCGAAATGGGCACCGGCTTTAACGATGAGGATACTCAAGCCGATAGCGGCGGTTTGCAGGAACCGGAACAAGAAGGTGGGCTACAGGAACCTCCGGCCGAGGGGCTCCAGG
>JBAYJH010000378.1:0-4337 GCA_041665185.1 Sterolibacterium sp. | reverse complement strand
GGTATTGTTAGACAGGCCACGCCGCTCCAGGGTTTTCAGGACACGCCCGATGGCGGCGTCGAGCGAGCGCACCATCTTGGCGTAGGTGGCGGGGCTGCCTCCATCGGCATGAAAGAGATTGCTGGTGCCGCGCGATTCGTTGATGCGCCGGGCTTCGGCCTCGTCGTCCGGTCCCTCCCAGGGCCAGTGCGGTGCGGTGAAGTGCAGCGACAGGAAAAACGGCTGGCGGCCGTCGAGTTTGTCGAGGTATTCCGAGGCGTGGTCGGCGAGCAGGTCCGTGTAGTAGCCGGTCTTGCGCACCGGCGATTCATTTTCATATAAGCCATCGGGCTCATCGGGACCGAGGCCATGGTTGAAGTAGTCGATGTAGCCGGCATAGTTGCCCAGAAATTGGTCATAGCCGCTCTTGAGCGGCCCGTACATCGGCAGGAATCCCAGATGCCATTTGCCGATCAGGGCGGTGCGATAACCGGCCTTCTTCAATAAGGAGGGCAGGGTGGGATGGCTGGGCGGCAGACCGATGTTGCCCTTGGTGCCGGGAATCGGTTCCTCCAGGCCGCCGCGCAGGCGGTATTGGTAGCGCCCGGTGATCAAGCCGAAGCGCGCGGCGGAGCAGACGGCAGAGTTGGCATAGGCTTGGGTGAGGCGCAGACCCTCCTGAGCCAATTGATCCAGATGTGGGGTCTGGTAGTCGGTTTGACCATAGATACCCAGGTCCCCGTAGCCCAGATCATCGGCCAGGATGAACAGGATGTTTGGCTTACCCGCGCTGTCCGTCGGGCTGGCGCCGCTTGCCAGTCCGGCGTGGAGGGCCACTATCAGGGCGAAGATGCCGCCAAGGACCTGGTGGCGTTGTTGGCTTAGTTTCGTCATGGTTTCGTCATGGTGTCTTCAGGAAGTCGCTACGGAAGTGGGCCGCCGTTCGCATCCGGGCGTGTGTCGTCGCGGACTTCAGAAGCGGAATTTTGGACATTCTGTCCGTACTATTCCGGCTTTGCAATTAAACGGGGGGGGGGGGTGGGGGCCTGAAATCGGGGGGCGTGAACCGAATGCGGGGGCGGATTGGGTCGATTCACGCAATGCCACGAATCCGGCGCCCGGCGGAAGCTTGACGGCGGCGGGATGCACTCGCGTATTATTTTAGTCCTTGCGCTTTTCAACAATTATTGTTGTACTTCGTTTGAGCAGCAATTCCCCGGTCACGTATGGCTTTCAGAAAAAACTACAGGCAATCGCAGGATCGCAAGTATCAGCCCATCGTCCATATCGACGACGCTGTCTGGCGTGAACGCCTGATCTCCAAGGTGCTTTCCGCCCCGCCCAGCAAGGCTCGACTGACTATCGTCACAGCACCCGCCGGATTCGGCAAGACCACGGTGCTGGCGCAACTGGCGCGGCATACCGAAAGCAGCGGAGCGAAAATCGCCTGGCTGAACTGCGACGCCAGGGACCGGGACCCAGAGATATTTTCCGAGAGCCTGCTGTCGGCGCTGGCGAACAGCAAATTGTCGCCGAAGAAGAAGGGCGGGGCGATGGTGTCGCATGTCGCCGCCCATATCGCCAGCATCACCGAGCCGCTGGTGATCTTCATCGACGAATACGAAACGGCGTCAACCGCCCAGGTCGACGACGTGATCGACGCAATCGCCGCGACGGCGCCGGCCAACGTCAGCGTGGTGCTGGCGAGCCGGGAGCTGCCGAACCTTCCCCTGACGCAGTTGCAACTGGCGGGATTGATCCGCCTGGTCGATGCCGATTTCCTGCGCTTCAGCGACGACGAGACGCGCAGCCTATTGCGGGACTGCATGCCGGAAAAGGCCGTTCATCAGGTCGCCGCCTATGCCGACGGCTGGCCCTTTGCCCTCCAGTTGGCGCGGCTGCGCGCGGCGGGCGGCATCCAGGAGGAGTGGATGGTCGACTCGCGGGCCAAGATGCCGCGCCGGCAGATTTTCGATTACCTGGCCGAGGAAGTGTTTTCCACGCTGAAAGACGAGACCATTGCGTTTCTCAGCGAAGTGGCGACTCTGGAAACGCTGGATGTGGCTTCGGCCAACGCGGTTCGGCAGCGCGACGACAGCCTGGCGTTTATCCAGGAGTTGACCGCACTCAAGCCCATCGTCGTCGTCGACGAGTCGAACTGGAGCGCGAGATTGCATCCGCTGTTGCGCGACTACCTGATCGATTCGATGGAGGTCGCCACGCCCGGCAAGCGGGCGGTGCTGCACTTGCGCGCCGCGCAACACCTGGCCGAGCGACAACGCATCTACGAAGCGGTGGAGCATGCGGTGGCGGGCGGCCGCCTGGATGAAGCGGCACGCATGATCGAAGAGGCTGGCGCAATTCTCCTGCTGGTGAGCGAAGGCGGCCTGCGCGTGCGCGCTTTGCTGCAACAACTGCCGGCGGCGACGATCCTGCGCCATCCGCGCCTGCAAATACTGCAATATGGCTGCCAGGTCGCGCTCGGACTCATCACCGGCGACGAATTCAGGCGCATCGAACGCCGGATTGCCGAGGCCGATGCCAATCAGGACGACCCGGCGCAGGTCGATCTCGAACTCGCCCGCACCTTCATGCTGGTAGTCGAGAGCGAAGAGACCCTGCAATTCTCGCCCTGGTCGGTGCTGGCGAATGCCAAGCAATTGGCAAGGCATAAGTTTGCCGACGACGACCGCGCCCTGATCATGTGCCTCGCCGTGGAGATCACGCTGTTGCAGCGTTATGGTCCGGTCGACCGTTGCGAGCGGCGCACCGCGGAAATCGAACGCATTTACAACAAGTACGATTTTCAAACCCGGCCCTGGTTATGGATGTATCACGCGCGCACTGCGTACGCCCAGGGCGATCTCGACAAGGTCGAGAGGATCATTCAGGAGTCCTTGCTGCAAGATGAAGATTTCCCCAACTACCAGCCGCAGTTCCTGGGACAAATCATCACCGTCCTGATCGGCAAGGTCCACTTCCAGCGTGGCAACGTCGAGCAGGCGCTGGCGCAGTTTGCCTCGATCATGCCCGCCGAATCCTTCAACATGTGCGAAATCCAGGTGGGTGGCATGGTGGACCCGGCGATCTGCGAATCGGCGATGGGAAACCCGGCGCGCGCCATTGAAATGCTGAGTACCACGCGGCAATATGCCTTTGAGGAAAATGTTCCGCACCTGGGTGTGGCTGCCGCCGCCACGCAGATCGAGATTGAAGTGACCTATGGCGACTACCGGAAGGCAGTGGAACTGGCCGAGTCGATCAAGCTCGACGAGCTCTGGCAAACGGCGAAAGTTCCATTCGCCCTGCCCTGGATTGAAGTCGAGGCGATCGCGCGATCCTGTTTCTTCCTGCGGGTGCATGATCGCGAGTATCAAGCGGCCTTGAATATCGCCGATATGCTGTGGATCCTATCGACAACCACGGGATACCAGTTGACCGGAATGGGCGCGCTGGTGATGCGCGCCATGTCGCTGCAACTCCTTGGCCGTGACGAAGCCTCCAGTCAGGATCTGCAACGCGCCTTGCTTCATGCCAAGAGGTTCGGCCTGGTGCAGATCTTCCTGGGCTTTGGCGCGGAACTCATGGTGCAGATCCGGGCCTTGGGCGACAAGAACCTGGGCGCTGCGAGCGAATGGGCAAGACATGTGGTCAAGACCTGGGAATCGACTTTCCGGATTCGTTCCGGCGCATCCAGCGCCTTCACGCCGCGCGAGCTGGATGTTCTTTGCGAACTGACCAAGGAAAAGACCACCAAGATGATCGCCAAGACGCTGATGTTGTCGCCGGAAACGGTCAAGCAGCATCTCAAGGCGATCTTCAGCAAACTCGGGGTCGGCAAGCGCGAAGATGCCGTGGCCGAAGCCCGCCGCCGGGCCCTGATGCCTTAGCCGACCGCCCCTCAGACGGGTTTGACGGCGTGAAAGCGAACGTGCAGCAGCACGGCCGCAAGGATGACTGCGACGCCGGCATAGAACGGCAGGCGCAGTTGCTCGCCTTCCCCGAGGAACACCCAGGCCAGCAGGATGGCATAGACCGGTTCGAGATTTACCGCCAACTGGGCGCTGAATGCGCTCAGCTTGCGCAACGCCATGATCGCCACCACGAACGGCAGCAGGGTACAGGCCAGCGCCAGGACCAGCAGCCAAATCATATCGGCTTGTCCCGGCCAGTCGAAGCGCGAGCCCAACATCGGCCACAGCGGGATCAGTAGGCCGAGCAGCAGCGCGCCGGCGCCCATTTCTATCGCCGTCAGGCTCAGCGGCGCCACGCGCATCGCCAGGCGTTTGTTGAGAATGCTGAATATCGCCACGAACAAGGCCGACAGCGTGCCCAGCGCAAATCCGCCCAACATGGCG
>JBAYJH010000377.1:0-4411 GCA_041665185.1 Sterolibacterium sp. | reverse complement strand
GCGCAGGAACCGACCGTCGCCCAGGCATCGACCATGGTGCCCTCGTCGACATAGGCGCCGATATTCACGAAGCTCGGCATCAGCACCACGTTGCGGGCCAGGAAGGAGCCGCGCCGGGCGATGGCCGGCGGCACCACGCGGACGCCGGACTTGGAAAAAGTGTGCTGATCGTAATGGGCGAACTTGCTCGGCACCTTGTCGAAATACTTGGTGGCGCCGCCTTCCATCACCCGGTTTTCCTCCAGCCGGAAAGACAGCAGCACCGCCTTCTTGATCCATTGATGAGTAACCCAGGCGCCGTCGATTTTCTCAGCGACGCGCAGCTTGCCCTGGTCGAGTTCGCCGAGAATATGCTGGACGGCTTCGCCGACTTTTGCCGGCGCGTTGCCGGGCTGAAGGTTGGCGCGGTTTTCCCAGGTTTGTTCGATCAGCTGCTGTAGTTCATGCATGATGGTTCCAGTCAGAGATGTTGACAACAATCGGCGATGCGTTGCGCCGCTTCGAGGCATTCCGCCACGCTGGCGACCAGCGCGATGCGGACATGGTTCGCACCTGGATTGATCCCGGCGTTGTCGCGCGCCAGGAAACTGCCGGGCAACACAGTTACATTATATTGGCGGTGGAGCCGCAATGCGAATTCGGCATCGCCGATCGGCGCGAATTTGGCAACCGAGGCCCATAGATAGAATCCGGCGTCGGGCCTAGCGACCTCCAGATGCTTGGCAACCAGCGGCGTCACCTGCTCGAACTTCTCGCAATAGAGGCGGCGGTTATCGCGCACATGCGCTTCGTCGTTCCAGGCGGCAATGCTGGCGGCCTGCACCGGCGGGCTCATGGCGCCGCCCTGGTAGGTGCGGTAGAGCAGGAACTGCTTGATGATGGCGGCATCTCCGGCGACGAATCCAGAGCGCAGCCCCGGCACGTTGGAACGCTTGGAGAGGCTGGAGAACATCACCAGCCGGCGATAGTCGTCGCGGCCAAGCTGCCTGGCCGCTTGCAGCCCGCCCAGCGGCGGCTGTGCTTCGTCGAAATAGATTTCCGAGTAGCATTCGTCGGAAGCGATGACGAAGCCGTAGCGGTCGGAAAGCTCGAACAACTTGCGCCAGGTTTCCAGATCCAGCACCTTGCCCGAGGGATTGCCGGGCGAGCAGACATAGACCAGTTGCACACCCTGCCAGTCGTGCTCCGTCAGCGCCGCGAAATCCATGGCGAAGTTGTTTTCCGACAAGGTATTGAGGAACACTGGCTGCGCCCCGGCGAGGTAGGCCGCGCCTTCGTAGATCTGGTAGAAGGGGTTGGGACAGAGCACCGTGGCGTTGACTTTCGCGGCGTCGATCACGGTCTGGGCGAAGGCGAACAGCGCCTCGCGGGTGCCGTTTACCGGCAAGACCTGGGTCGCCGGATCGGGCGCGGGAATGCCGTAACGCCGTGCGACCCAGGCGGCGATGGCCTGGCGCAGGGCATCGGATCCCTGCGTGCTAGGATAGCTGGCAAGTCCGGCGAGATTTTCCGTCAGCGTGCGCTTGATGAATTCCGGCGTGTCATGTTGCGGTTCGCCGATCGACAGCTTGATCTCCTTCAAGCCCGCCGGCGGCGCGGAAATTCCGGCGAACAGCTGGCGCAGTTTTTCGAACGGGTAGGGCTGGAGTCGGGCGAGATTGGGATTCACGGTGCTTGGGCTCTTCATTGGAGTGTGGATTATATGGCAGGCAGCAACAACACAGTGGCCCGCTTGGCGCTCCTCACCGGCGCCATCGTCTGGGGAATGATCTGGTATCCCTATCGGCTGCTCGAACAGGCGGGGATATCCGGACTGCGCGCCTCGGTGTTGAGTTATCTGGTCGCACTGGGCCTGGGCTTGCTGTTCCTGCATCCACACCTGCGCAGCCTGAAAGGGCAGCGCTTTTCCTGGATGCTGGTGCTGATCGGGGTGACCGCCGGCGCCTGCAATCTGGGCTATGTGCTGGCCACCCTGCACGGCGAAGTCATGCGCGTGCTGCTGCTGTTCTACCTGGCGCCGCTATGGACCGTGGCCTGGTCGCGGCTGCTGCTGAAGGAGCGCCTCAACGGCGCCGGCGCGGCCGTAGTGGCCTTGTCCCTGTGCGGCGCCGTCACCATGCTGTGGCGGCCTGAACTCGGCGCACCCTGGCCCGCCAATCCCGCCGAATGGCTGGGCCTGGGCGCGGGCTTCATGTTTGCGCTGTCGAATGTCCTGGTGCGCCGGACCGCACATCTGACCATCGAGATCAAATCGTTGGCGGTCTTCGCCGGCGTGGTCCTGCTGGGACTGATGGTCATGCCCCTGGATATCCCGCCGCCCGGCGGCGCCATCGGCGTGATGCAGATGCAACCCTGGCATGGGGCGATGCTGGGGCTGCTCGGCGTGATCCTGCTGGTCATCAACCTGGTGGTCCAGCATGGTCTGACGCATACCCCGGCCAATCAGGCGATCGTGATCTTCCTGTTCGAACTGGTGGTGGCGGCGCTATCCTCCTGGCTGCTCGCCGGTGAGACCATGGGAATACAGGAATGGGCGGGCGGCGCGATGATCATCGCGGCCAGCCTGTTTTCGGGGGGGATAGGGGAGGCGGGGTAAATGGGTTTGAGAGCACCGGCTCATCTGGACGGCTTTAAACATTGGCGTCCGACGGCTAATGCACGTCAGTGAAACGTGCGCTATAAAGCCGCTATTCATCGGCGATGACTTCCCAGTGGCAAAGCTTTTACGGAATTACGCTGGGGTGCGCGGTTCCACCTGTTGCCACCTCCACTGGTGCATGTGTTGATTGCGCGGCTTCAACACGTTCCTTGCCATGTTTCTTGGTAAACCAACATGACATTCCATGCCGTTCCACACCCTTCAGATGCTCAGCGTTCCATATATCGTCAAACACGGACTTCAGGCATTAGCCTCTTTCGTCCACTCAAACCGCACTACCGCCTGCGCTGAAAGTACTCCGACCGCTGATGGATGATGCGGATAATCTCGACGCGACGCTGGCCGATTCGATAGACGAGAGTGTAAGGATAGCGGGTCATCACGCATTCGCGCGTGCCGTGCCGGATACCCGGCCGGAATATCAAGCCAAGCGTGGCTATCTTCTCGGCTTGCGACAGAACGGCATCGATGATCCGGTCGGCCAGCGTTTCTCCGCCAAGGTCAAGGTGATACGCTTCTATGCCTTCGAGATCGCGCCGTGCGCGCGCGGCGTAGTCAAGCCGCTTTCCGGGCACGGCGCGCAGTCCGGCGTTTCGCGAAGTGCGCCCGCATCCCCTCCGCCGTTACGCTGCGGCCGGCATCCAGATCGGCCAATCCTTCATTGGCAGACTTGACGGCATATTCGCAGTATTCGAGTCCGTCGCGGATCACGAATTTCAGCATTTCATCCGGCGTCTGGCCGGCTTCGCGAGCTAGCTTCTCGATGCGCCGGGAAAGCCGCGTCGGCAAGGCAATGGTTGCATCGGACATGGCGGACTCCAGAGTTCGTCGGTTGGAACATCTTAGCAGAAGCGGCGAATCGGCAAAAAAATACTGAGGCAGGCCACAGTTGCTGGCGTCCTCGTGCAGCAACTCGGGTCGGACCAATCCTTGTGGTGAACGGTTTTGGGTGGCCACTGAGCACGATCATGCGCTACTACTTGGCCATCTGGCAAACCTTACGAACCGGGTAGTCAACCACCGCCCGCACAGGGTATGCTCCGCGTTTTTCACTCGCGGAGGAAGCCCGAATGGCCATGGACCAGATTGACTATTTCCTGCACGGCGACGACATGCAGTTCGTCGAAATCGAGCTCGACCCCGGGGAGGCGGCGATCGGCGAGGCCGGCAGCATGATGTACATGGAAGACGGGATCCAGATGGACACCATCTTCGGCGACGGCTCGGGCCAGCAGAATGGCATCTTCGGGGCCCTGCTCGGTGCCGGCAAGCGCCTGATCACCGGCGAATCGCTGTTCACCACGGTGTATACCAACAAGGGCCAAGCCAAGCGCAAAGTGGCCTTCGCCGCGCCTTACACCGGCAAGATCATTCCCTTCGACCTGAAGAAACTCGGCGGCACCATGATCTGCCAGAAGGACGCATTCCTCTGCGCGGCCAAAGGCGTTTCGCTCGGCATCGCGTTTCAGAAAAGGCTGGGCACAGGCTTCTTCGGTGGCGAGGGCTTCATCATGGAAAAGCTGGAAGGCGACGGCCTGGCCTTTGCCCACTCTGGTGGTACCGTGGTTGAGCGCCAGCTTGCCCCCGGCGAGATTCTGCGGGTCGATACCGGCTGCGTGGTGGCCTATACGCCGAACGTCGATTTCGACATCCAGTTCGTCGGCGGCATCAAGACGGCGCTGTTCGGCGGCGAGGGTCTCTTCTTCGCCGTGCTGCGCGGGCCGGGAACCGTCTGGATGCAGTCGCTGCCGT
>JBAYJH010000376.1:0-4443 GCA_041665185.1 Sterolibacterium sp. | reverse complement strand
GCTGCTCGGAATCGCCTTTCCGGAAACCCATCGCTACGCCATGGCCGGGCATATGCTGCATAGCGGGACGTCCTGGCGCTACGAAAAGTTTTCGGGACACATGGGCCACAGCGACCTTGCCGGTAGTCTGGAACTCGAGACCGGCAGCGCTCGTCCCTTCATGCGCGGGGAGGTGGTATCCGAGAAACTCGACTTCGCCGATCTGGGTCCGCTGGTCGGTGTCAGGGGACCGCCCATGACGTCGAGGGCTAGCACCAGGGAGCGCCTGCTCCCGGACACTGCCTTCAAAACCGAGCGCTAGAACAGCGTCGATGCCGACGTGAGCCTGAAGGCCACTTCCCTGCTTCGCGCCGGACAAATACCGCTGGACAATTTGCACGCGCGTCTCACCCTGCATGACGCACTGCTCACCCTCGACCCGCTGGATGTCGGCATCGCCGGCGGACATCTCACCGCGGTTGTATCACTCGATGGCCGGCACAATCCGATTCGGGCCAGTGCCCGGATAGGCGCCCGGAATATCCGCCTCGCCAGGCTGTTTCCCGTCAGAAAGCAGACCAAGACCAGTATTGGCCAGATCAATGGCGAGCTCGAACTGACGGGGGCGGGCAACTCGGTCGCCCGCATGCTCGCCAAATCCGATGGCAGGATCAGTCTGATCGTCGCGAATGGGGTGGTCAGCAGGTTGCTCATGGAGAAGATCAGCCTGCACCTGCTGGAAATCCTCCAATTGACCATGTTGGGCGACAAGACCGTCAGGTTGCATTGCGCTGTTGCCGACTTCGATGTCAAAGCCGGCCTGATGCGGCCCAATGTGCTGATCCTCGACACCGATGTCAGCAGCATTATCGGCAAAGGTGTCGTCGATCTCGACCGGGAAACTTTCGACCTGACATTCGTGCCCAAGACAAAATCGACCAGCCCGGTGGCCCTGCGGACGCCGATTCACGTCGGCGGGAGTTTTTCCCATCCGGCGGTCGATCTCGACAAGGGGCGTATCGCGGCGCGGGGTGTCGGCGCCTTGGCGCTCGGCCTGCTCAATCCGCTGCTGGTGTTGATTCCCCTGGTTGAGATGGGTCCCGGCATCGACAGCGACTGCGGGCGATTGCTACGCGCGGCACAGAGGCACTAGATTTTTGAATGTGCCTTGAACAGTTGTTCGTAGCGCGTTTCCCATTCCTTATGCAGGCGCTCGGCCGCATCCCGGCCCAGACCGTATTTCGCCCGGGCTTTACCGGAGAACTGATCGCGCTTGCCGGCGATCACCACGAATTGGTTGTCGATAATCCTGCCCCATTGTTCCTTGGCTTTCCCATTCGCCTGTTTCCAGTTGCCCGCGATACGGTCCCAGTTCATGTTGACTCTCCTGCAAGGTATGCGCCTAGTGTCGGCAACAGCCTCGATGTTCCATTCGATCTGATTGCGTTCGGATTGGCGCGGCATGTTCTCCGGCATCCGGACGCGAGGCAGACCCCAAACTCAATTGGTCGGTTTTAGCGCCAGGTGATTTTCAACTCCCCTCACCCCGGCCACCGCACTCGCCAAGCCCCTGGCCATATCGCTGCTCTGCTGCGAATTGACCGATCCGCTCAATGTCACCACGCCTTTTGCGGTATCCACGCTGATTTGCAGCGACTTCAGGCCGGGCTCGGCAAAAATCGCGGCCTTGATCTTGGCCGTAATCTCGGCGTCGTCGACAGCCACCCCGGCTTTATCGCCCTGCTCGCCCATCTTTATCTGGACTTTGGCGGCCGCTTCACCTACCCTCTTGCCGGCCTCATCGACGACCTGATCTATCTTCTTGCCAGCCGAGTCGGCCGCCTGATCGATCTTCTTGCCGGCCGTCTCTGCCGGCCCCGGCTTGCCGCAGGCGTTGAGCCCGACGATCAACAGTAGTGCGACGCCGACTAACTTGCAGCTTTTTAAGAGCTTCATTCTTGGTCTCCTTTTGGATTTGACAGGTCGAAACGAGGCCAGCATATGAGGTTCGCCGTTCGCCGTCCGTCTGCTGACGCACACATCCGCCAGGCTGGCGATTCAGTCCTATGTGCGTCAGCGTACGGAGCCTGGCATTCCCGGCGGCTATCCTCGCCAGGATTCAACGCCTGCGCGCACCAGGCCAGGCCCGATTTTCCGCGCGGATGACTCTTTCATTCATCAGTGCCAGTGCTGGATCCTCCAGCGGTCTTGAAAGGTTCCCCCAAAGTTGAATCCCGGCAGGAAGTTCATTGAGTATTCGCGATCGTTGAGGACTCGGCTTGGCGACAGTTGGTTGGCACGCTTGCCGCTCGATGAAGAGCCTCCATTGCGCGCGGAGTTGTTCAGCGCCGACCAGATGGAACGGCACGGCAAGGCTCTCGCGGGGTCGCATCGCCTCGCCTCCGGACACGCGCCGGATCAGCTTCTGGCACGGCTGGCCGCCAACGAAAACGTCCTGGTCGGGTTGTCGGAACAACTCACCAAAGCCGTCACCGATAAACGCCGCATCACGCCGGCGGGAGAGTGGCTGCTCGACAATTTCTACCTCATCGAAGAACAGATCCGCACCGCCAAAAGGCACCTTCCCAAGGGTTACAGCCGGGAACTGCCGCGCCTGGAGGACGGACCGGCCGATAACCGCCCGCGCGTCTATGACATTGCCCTGGAAGCCGTGGCGCATGGCGATGGCCGGGTCGACACCAAGAGTCTCAGCCGCTTCGTGACCGCCTACCAGAGCGTCACGCCGCTCAAGCTCGGCGAGTTATGGGCAATCCCGATCATGCTGCGGCTGGCTATCATCGAGAATCTCCGGCGTGTCGGCGTGCGCATCGCCACCGGCCGGGACGAACGCAATCAGGCCGGATCCTGGGCGGACCGGATGATGGAAACCGCCGCGCAGGATCCGAAGAGCCTGATACTGGTTATCGCCGACATGGCGCGCTCCAATCCGCCGATGGTCGGAGCGTTCGTCGCCGAGCTGGCGCGCCGTTTACAGGGTCGGGGACCGACTCTGGCCTTGCCCCTGACCTGGATCGAACAGCGACTTTCCGAAACCGGGCAAACGATCGAACAGTTGGTGCAATGGGAAAACCAGCAGCAGGCCGCAGATCAGGTCTCCATCAGCAACAGCATCGGCAGCCTGCGGGTTCTGGGCGCAACGGACTGGCGCGAATTCGTCGAGACCATGAGCGTCGTCGAACGGATCTTTCTTGAAGATCCGGACGGTGTCTATGGCCGGATGGATTTTGCCACCCGCGATCACTACCGTCATGCCGCGGAGAGGATCGCCAGGCAGAGCGGCCGCTCGGAGGAACAGGTGGCTCGCCAGGCGGTCGAGTTGGCGCGCGCCGGAGCTGCGGCCGGCAGCGGCGACAATGGGCGTGCGGGACACGTCGGCTATTACCTGATAGACCAGGGTCTGGCGCACTTGGAGCAGGCGGTGGAAGTTCGACTTTCCGGCGCTGCACGCTTGCGCAGAACGGCGGGCCGCTTTGCGCTGGAGCTATATCTTGGCGGCATCGCGCTGATTGCGCTGACCATCAGCGCCGCCTTGCTGGCGCCGGAGCTGGTCAGCGGGACTTTCACCGGCGCGTGGTATTGGGCCTTGCTGCCGGTCACCATGATCACCCTGCTGGCCGCCAGCCAGTTGGCCATGGCCCTGGTGAATTGGCTGACCACCCTGCTGGTGGCGCCGCATCCGCTGCCTCGGCTGGATTTTTCCGCCGGCATACCGGCGCAATCGCGCACCCTGGTGGTGGTACCGACCATGCTCAGCAGCACTGCCGGCATCGAGGATCTGGTCGAGGCGCTGGAAGTCCGGTTCCTGGCGAATCGCGACACCTGCCTGCATTTCGGCCTATTGACCGATTTTTGCGACGCGCGCCAGGAAACTCTTGTGGAGGACGGCCCACTGCTGCAACTCGCCCGGACCAGGATAGACGAGCTGAACAACAAATACGCCAGCGACGAGATCTTTTTTCTGTTCCATCGCCCGCGCCTATGGAATCCGCAGGAACGGCTGTGGATGGGTTACGAGCGCAAGCGCGGCAAGCTGGCGGACCTGAACGCCCTGCTGCGGGGCAGCGGCGGCGCCGGGTTTTCGCTGATCGTCGGCAACAGCGCTGCTCTATCCGGCGTGAAGTACGTCATCACCCTGGACACAGATACGCAACTGCCACGCGATGCGGCGCGGCAGTTTGTCGGCGCCATGGCGCACCCGCTCAATCGCCCCCGCTACGACCCCGAGCAGCGACGCGTCGTGGCCGGCTACGGCATCCTTCAGCCGCGCGTGGCGGTCAGCCTGCCGGGGACCAACCGCTCGCGCTATGCGCGCCTGTATGGCGGGGAGCCGGGCATCGACCCATACACGCGCGCCGTCTCCGATGTCTATCAGGATGTCTTCGGCGAAGGTTCGTTCATCGGCAAGGGGATCTACGACGTCGATGCATTCGAACAGGCGCTGGG
>JBAYJH010000375.1:0-4449 GCA_041665185.1 Sterolibacterium sp. | reverse complement strand
TCCACCAGTACGCGCTTGATCGCGACCATGTCCGCGAAGCTCGCCGCGTCCGCGCCGATGCCGAGTTTCTTCTCGATGAACGATGAAATTTGATGGCGCTGGTCTACCGCCATCATGTTGAAGTGGCCAGCCGGCGTCGCCATGCGGCGCAGCCCCCGCAATTTACCCAGCCGCGGATTGGTGGACATACGAGGAAAAACGGTTCACCTGTTGACGAAAGCAAAGCCGACGCATCTTGGGCCGGCAAAACGAACCGGCCTGAGAGCGGCCTGTTGTCTTGATCTGCGAATGGAATGTACTCGTCTTTTCCTCATGTCTGTTGATTTTTGTCAACCGTCAGGCCAACTGCGCGCCATCTAATACACAGCATGAATTCCAGCAATATCCAGCCGCCCGGGCGTGCTTACGATACGTTTCACATGGGCCGCTCAGGCATGGATCTTTACAGCAACGATATCGGGGCCAGGTTTGTCGATATTCGCAGCTTCGCCGCCTACGTCGGAGGATCTCCGACGAACATGAGCGTAGGCTGCAGCCGGCTCGGCTTGAAATCCGCGCTCCTGACCGCGTTCGGCGAGGACCCGGTCGGCGATTTCGTCGCCCATTTTCTGAACCGGGAAGGGGTGGACATCGGCTTCAGTCCGCGCAAGCCCGGCCGGCATACCAGTGCGGTCGTGCTTGGCATCGAGCCGCCGGATAAATTTCCGCTGGTGTTCTATCGGGACAATTGCGCCGACATCGCGCTGACGATCGACGATGTTCTGGCCGCGCCGATCGCGCAGAGCCGGGTGTTCCAGTTTTCCGGCACCAACCTCAGCCAGGAGCCAAGTCGAAGCGCGACCTTGTATGCGGCAGAGCTCGCGCAAAAGGCGGGCACCGCGGTGGTCCTCGATCTGGATTTTCGGCCGAATCAGTGGCACGACCCGCGCGCCTTCGGCATCGCGGTGCGCTCGGTGCTCCATAGTGTGGATATCGTGATGGGTACCGAAGACGAGATCAATGCCGCCATGCTGAGCGATCCCCGCGCGGTCCAATTGACACATTCCCAGATAAGCGACGCCCGGGTTAGCGGGGATACGGGGGAACATGTTGTCAATCTGCAGGAGCTGGGTCCGGAAGTGGTGGTCGAAAAACGCGGAGAGTCGGGCTGCCGCATCCATCGGCGAGGCAAACAAGCAGAGGATGTGCCGGGCTTCCCGGTGACCATTCAGAACATCCTCGGCGCCGGCGACGCATTCGGCGCGGGCCTGCTCTACGGTTACGTGAAGGAATGGGACCTGCGCAAGGCCGCGAGGCTGGGAAACGCCTGCGGCGCAATGGTGGTCACCCGTCACGGCTGCTCGATTTCCATGCCGTTCTGGGACGAGGTGATGGCTTTCGCCGACGCGCGCGGCGGATTGTGATCGTGGACCCGGGACCAGGACGACATGAGTAACGCGATATTGCAGCGTTTCGATCTGGGCGGAAAGTCGGTCGTCATCACCGGCGGCGGGGGCGCGCTGTGCGGCGCCATGGCCGACGCCTTGGGTGCCATGGGCGTGAAGGTCGCCGTGCTGGACATCAGCCTGGAAAAAGCAGAAAGCCGGGCGCAGGCGATCACCCGCTGCGGCGGGACCGCTCTCGCCGTTGGCAGCGATGTTCTCGACGCCGTTCAGGTCCGCCTCTGCCATGACGCGGGCTGCGCTGTCTGGAGCCACCCCGATCTGCTGATCAACGGCGCCGGGGGGAACGATCCCAGGGGAAGCACCTCGGTCGAATTCGAGGAGCCGGCCAAGGTCGACGCGGCGGCACAGTCCTTCTTCGACCTCGACCCCGCAGGATTTCGCCACGTGTTCGATCTGAATTTCATGGGCACGTTTCTGACGACGCAGGTGTTTTCCCGCGGCATGGTCGCCAGAGGCAAGGGATCCATCGTCAACATCTCGTCGATGAGCGCCTTCATGCCGCTGACGAAGGTGGCCGCTTATTCGGCCGCGAAAGCGGCGGTGAGCAATTTCACGCAGTGGCTGGCGGTGCATTTTTCCCACGCCGGCGTGCGCGTGAACGCGCTGGCGCCTGGATTCTTCATGACCGAGCAATTGCGCTTCCTGCATATCGATGCCGCGACGGGCGAACTGCTGCCGCGCGCGCGCCAGGTGATCGCGCACACGCCCATGGGCCGCTACGGCGAGCCCGACGACCTGGTCGGCGCCTTGGTGTGGCTGCTGTCGGACGCCTCCGCCTTCGTGACCGGCGTGGTGGTGCCCGTCGACGGCGGATTTTCTTCTTACTCCATTTAGACCGCTGCGGCAAAAACCGGCGAACGACGAAAGAGACACGCGACGTGGCCAATGTGATTCTGAAGAACCTGGTGAAACGCTTCAATTCGGTGACGGCGGTGGACGACCTGTCACTGGAAGTCCACGACCGGGAGTTCGCGGTTCTGGTCGGGTCTTCCGGATGCGGCAAGACCACGGCGCTGCGCATGATCGCCGGGCTCGAGCCGATCACCTCGGGCGAGATTTTCATCGGCGATACCCTGGTCAACGACATGGACCCGAAGGACCGGGACATCGCCATGGTGTTCCAGAATTACGCGCTCTACCCGCACATGAACGTGCGCGAAAACCTGGGTTTCGGTCTCAAGATCCGCAAGTTTCCAAAGGCGGAAATCGACGCGCGCGTGCAGGAGGCGGCCGACATCCTCGGCATTCACGACCTGCTCGAGCGCAAGCCGAAGGAGCTCTCCGGCGGGCAGCGCCAGCGCGTGGCCCTGGGACGGGCGATCGTGCGCAAGCCCAAGGTGTTCCTGTTCGACGAGCCGCTGTCCAATCTCGACGCCAAACTGCGGGTGGCCATGCGCGCCGAGATCAGCAAACTCCACCGGCGCCTCGGCGCCACCATCATCTACGTCACCCACGATCAGGTGGAAGCCATGACCATGGCCGACCGGATTTTCATCATGCACAAAGGCGCGCTGCAGCAGACCGGCGTGCCGATGGAGGTGTACGCGAAGCCGGCGAACCGCTTCGTCGCCGGATTCATCGGCTCCCCGGCAATGAATTTTATCGACGCCACCCTGGTGCGCGAAGTCGATGCCTGGTACATCGACGCCGGCGAATTCAAAGTAAAGGCGCCGGCGGCGTTCAATGCCCGGCTTGAATCGCACGCGGGACGGCCGGTCGTCTTCGGCGTGCGCCCGGAGGATATCTCGGCGCATGTCGCCGCAGCGGGAACGCGCGACGGAAACACCCTGACGGCGCGCACGGATGTGGTTCAAACCCTGGGGGCGGAGATATTCGTCTACCTGACTTGCGGAGCACATTCGCTCGTTGCCCTGATGGAGGCGCCGGAGCAGGCGCTGGCCGAGGGGCAGACGCTGGAAGTGGAACTGAAGATGGGGAAGACGCATGTCTTCGACAAGGAGACGTCACAGACCGTTGTGTAAGGCATTTGGCACTATCACTTGACTAGGAGGCACTGTATGAGAAAGGCACTGAAATTTGTCGCGCTGGCCGGCCTGCTGTGCACCAGTCTGATCTCGGCGAGCGCACACGCCGGGATCGACTGGAAGCAAGCGCAGGGGACTGAGATTCGTTTCTTGATGAACAAGCATCCGTTTACGACCTACATCGAACCGAAGGTGGCCGAGTTCGAGAAGCTGACCGGCATCAAGGTCGTGATCGAGGCCTTTCCCGAGGATCAGTACCGCAACAAGCTGACCATCGAACTCAACTCCGGCGGCAAGGTGGACGGCTACATGATCATGCCGGGACAGGATGATCTCTACTACTCGAAGGCGGGATGGCTGCAGCCCCTGGATGCGTACATCGCCGACCCCAAGCTGACCGATGCGTCCTGGGATCCGAAGGACTTCTTCGCCAGCTTCGCCAAGGCGTCGTCGGTGGACGGCAAGCAGATCGGCGTCGTCATCAACGCGGAAACGTCGCTGCTGGCCTATCGCAAGGATCTGTTCACCAAATTCAAGCAGAAAGTCCCGACGACCATGAAGGAGCTGGAAGCGACCGCCAAGTTCTTCCACGGCAAGGAGGTGGACGGCAAGAAGCTGGTCGGCATCACGCTGCGCGGAAAGAAAGCGGCGGCCACGTCCCAGTGGGTCGACTTCCTCTACACCTTTGGCGGTTCCTGGACCAACGCCCAGGGCAAGTCGAATTTCGCGTCTCCCGAAGACATCGCGGCGTTCAAGTTCTACGGCGATCTGCTGCGGCTGTACGGACCGCAGGGCGGCACCATGCTGCATTGGGCGGAGAGCACCTCCAGTTTCATGGAGGGCAAGGCGGCGATGATCTACGACGCCAACGTGTTCAAGGCGCTGTATGAGAATCCGAAGGAATCGAAGGTGGCGGGCCTGGTCGGCTATGCCGTGATTCCGGCAGGTCCGAAAGGCTTGCGCCTGCCGCACGTTTCCAACTGGAGTCTGTCGATCGCGAAGGCCAGCCCGCCCGAGCG
>JBAYJH010000374.1:0-4468 GCA_041665185.1 Sterolibacterium sp. | reverse complement strand
GAATGGCGATCAACTGAGCGATACCGCGGAGGGCTACATCGACGACTTCCATTTCCTCACGCCCACCGGCAGTGTCGACATCCAGGTGCTCTACCTGTCGATTACCGACGGTTCGATCGCACCGATCTCGGCGACGGCGGTGTTGCTCAATCCCTGAGACTATTTGGCCGTATCGGGGCGGCAACGCCGCCCCGGAGGAATTGGGTCGACGACCTACATCCGTATCCGGAACGGATTGAAGTCGGTATTGCGGTCGTACCAGTCTTCGTGCTCCTTGCGTTTGAGGAAATTCACCACCCGGTAGGTCAGCGGCGTCATCACCACTTCCCAGCCGGTCTTGAGGGCATACTGGGCGATGGCGACCTGGACGATCTGGGTGTTGGGCCAGATGCCGTAGAAGGCGATCACGTAGAACAGGCCCGAGTCGACCAGTTCGCCGACGATGGTCGAGCCGATGGTGCGGCTCCATAGCCACTTGCCTTCGGTGGCGATTTTCATCTTGGCGAGCACATAGCTGTTGGCGAAACTGCCGCACCAGAAGGCCATCATCGAGCCCGCCACAATACGCGGCGTATTGCCGAACACCGCATCCAGATGCGCCTGGTAGCCGCGGTTGAAATCGTCCGCGGCGGGCGGCAGCGCCAGCACCACCGCCGACATGAAGCTGGCGAACACCAGCGCGGCGAAACCGGCCCAGACCACGCGCCGGTCCCGGCCATAGCCATAGACCTCGGTGAGGATGTCGCCGAAGATGTAGGAGATCGGAAAGAACAGCACGCCGCCGCTGAAGATCACCGTGCCGAGGAAGGGTAGATCAACCTGCGCCGCCTTGGCCGCGCCGATCAGGTTCGAGCACAACAGGACGCAGACGAAAGCCGCCATGACGAAGTCGTAGTATTTGTAGTGCCGCTGCTCGCGAATGGTCATGGCATGCTCCTCAACTCGACTCGCTTCGCAACACTCTGCCCGCGACAACGTACCAGGCATAACTCGCCGCCTGGAGTCCCAGCAGCCACGCATAGGTGTGCTGGTAGGCATCCCGTTGCGCCAGGCCGGTGGCGATGTAAGCGTCGACTACGGCGCCGAAACCCCACTGGATGCCGAAGGCGCCGACGAAGGCGAGCAGGTTCAAGGTGGTGTTGGCCCGCCCCGACAGCTGCGCGGGAAAGTGCGATGAAAGCAGCGCGTAGGAAAGATTGCCGACACTGAACACCAGGCCCATGGCGAACCATAGCAGTTGCGTGGGCGCGCCGTCGATCACGATCAGCAGGGTGACGAGCAGACCGCCGCCCATGCCGGCGGAGAGGATGTGTTGCGGAAGGACACCGCGTGCTGCGAGGCGGGTGACGAAGGCGGCGATCACGACGAAACCGATCAGCATGCCGACACTCATCAGCAGCAGGTGAAAGGCCGCCGCATCCCGCGTCAGGCCGGCGAAATTCATCAGCCAGGGTACCGCCCAGAGTCCCTGCATGGCCATGAAGCCGCCGACGACCATGGTGGTCTGCGGCGCGTAACGCCAAAAGGCAAAACTGGTGAACACCTGGGCGACGCCGCGCAACTGTACGGCCAGGGTCTCCTTGCCGGCGGCAGTCGACCGGTCCGGGGTGCTGAAAATGATCAGCGCGGCCAGCACCGAGACGGTGGCCAGTCCAAAGAACACACCGCGCCAGCCGAGCAGCGGCAGCACCCAGCCGAGCGGCGTGCTGGCGGTCAACGCGCCCAGTCCACCGGCGGCCATGATGGCGGAATTCAGCGAGGCCTGACGCTGGACCGGAAACCACAGCGAGAATGCCTTGAACGACGCCATCAGGCAGGCGGAAACACCGAGGCCGATCAGGGCGCGCGCCGTGGCCAGTTCGGCCAAATTCTGGCCCAGCGCAAACAGCGCGGCGCCCGCGGCGGTCAACAGCAGCAGCGAGGCTTCGACGCGGCGCGGACCGTAGCGGTCGAGCAGGATGCCGAGCGGCAACTGGAAGGCGCCGAAAGCGAACATGTAGGCGCTGGTGAGCAGGCCCAGATCGGCGGCCGAGACGCCCAGGTCGCGGATCAGTTCCGGTGCGATCACCGCATTGACGTTGCGCAACAGGTAGGAGAGGAAATAGCCCGCGGCAAATGGCAGGAATACGCGCAGCCAGGGGTTGATGGTGGTGTTGTCGGATGAATTCAAACTTGCTTCTCCCACAGCCAGGCGGCGCCGCGCACACCCGACGAATCGCCATGGCGATTCGCGGCCAGGCGTGTGACGACCCGATCCGAAAAGATGTATCGCCCCCACAGTCGCGGCACATTCGCATACAGCCGCTGGATATTCGACAGGCCGCCACCAAGCACGATGACCGCCGGGTCGAGGAGGTTGATGACTGCAGCCAGGGCCATTGCCAGGCGCTCCTCGTAACGCTGCAAAGTGGCTACACAGGCGGCGTCGCCCGCCGCTGCGCGGGCGACGATGTCGGGTGGATCAAGCCGCTCGCCGCTCTGGTTGAAATGGTCCTGGCGCATGCCCGGACCCGAAAGGAAGGTTTCGATGCAGCCGCTGCGTCCGCAATAACAAGCTGGGAGATGCGTATCCTCTCGGTGCAGAGGCAGAGGATTGTGCCCCCATTCGCCGGCGATGGCGTTGGCGCCCGCCAGCACCCGGCCATCGACGACGATGCCGCCGCCCACGCCGGTGCCGACGATCACCCCGAACACCACGTCGGCGCCCGCGGCGGCGCCGTCCGTCGCTTCCGACAGGGCGAAGCAGTTGGCGTCGTTGGCGACTCGGACCTCCCGCCGCAACAGCGTCTCCAAGTCCGTCTTGAGCGGCTTGCCGATCAGGCAGGTGGAGTTGGCGTTCTTGACCCGCCCGCTCGCGGCGGAAAGCGCGCCGGGAATCCCGATGCCCAGCGTCCCGCGCTGCTGTAAGTGGTTTTCGACCCGGTCTACCAGGGTAACGATGGCGCTCAGCGTGCCCTGATAGTCGCCTTGTGGCGTCGGCACCCGCCGGCGCAAGAGTTCGTCGCCTGCGTCCCCCAGTGCGACGATCTCGATCTTGCTGCCGCCGAGGTCGATACCCAGCCTCATGCCGGGGCAAGCCGCCGGATTGCGGCGCGGCGGGCGTCTTCCACCTGGCCGCGCGCCGCCGCGATCATGCCCGTCTCGCGCAGCAGGCCATCATTCAGGTCATACACCCAGCCATGCACGGTCAGGGATTGACCGCGTTCCCAGGCGTCCTGCACCACCGTGGTATGGCAGACGTTGGTCGCCTGTTCGATGACGTTGAACTCGCACAGCAGGTCGACACGGCGATCCGGCTTGCTCGCGTCGATGAGGGAGCGGTACTTGTCGCGTACATCCCGGATGTGGCGTAGCCAGTTATCGACCAATCCATGACGCTGGTCTTCGAATGCCGCCCTGACGCCGCCGCAGCCGTGGTGGCCGACCACCATGATGTGCCTGACCTTGAGGACGTCGATGGCGAACTGCATCACCGAGAGGCAGTTGAGGTCGCTATGCACGACCATATTGGCGATATTGCGATGGACGAATACTTCGCCCGGTGCCAGGCCGGTGATCTGGTTGGCCGGGACGCGGCTGTCGGAACAACCGATCCACAGGTATTCCGGTTCCTGTAGCGCGGCCAGACGGTGGAAGAATTCCGGATCCTCATCCAGGACTCTGGCGGCCCAGGCGCGATTGTTGGCGAACAGGTGGGGCAGCGGCATCGGTTGCTCCGGACGGCGGTGGGCAGACAGTGGATCACGAGCAGGTGGAGATTTTGCCACGAAGCGGTGTCGTTCAACGCATTCTTGGCGCTCGGCCAAATCGAATGAGCGGGCTTCAATTCAAATTTGGGTGCGCGATGCGTAGAATCACGCGGGGATTCCATCAGCCCCGGAGGAGGAAAATAAATGAGCGTCATTCAGGAGTTCAAGGAATTTGCCATCAAGGGCAACGTCGTCGATCTGGCGGTCGGCGTGATCGTCGGCGGCGCATTCGGCAAGATCGTCGATTCGGTGGTCGGCGACCTGATCATGCCCATCGTCGGCCGGGTGATCGGCGGGCTGGATTTCAGCAACTATTTTGTTCCGCTGAAAGACGTCCCGGCGGGCGTGGCCATGACCCTCGTCGAAGTGAAGAAAGCCGGCGTGCCGGTATTCGCCTACGGCAGTTTTCTGACCATCGCGATCAATTTCGCGATCCTGGCCTTCATCATTTTCATGATGGTCAAGCAGATCAACCGCCTCAAGCGCGAAGCGCCCGCCGCAGTGGCTCCGACTCCGGCCGTTCCCCCGCCTACACCGGAAGACGTGTTGCTGCTGCGCGAGATTCGCGACGCGTTGAAGCGCTAGCTTGCGCAGGTACTAGTAGTTCGTTTCACTAATACACATACAACTTAAGCGATTCCGATGTCGAACTTGTTCCAGCGAAACACGACGGGAAGCTGGTTCATTTCTTCGATGCCCTTGAGGATGCGCGTCTTGAG
>JBAYJH010000373.1:0-4491 GCA_041665185.1 Sterolibacterium sp. | reverse complement strand
TCGTAGAAATTGTTGAGTATCCGGCGTAATAACGATTTTGAGGTGGCGTCTCTCGGAGATTGAGCCGTCAAAAATCCTGCCATCGTTTTATAGCAAGCCGCAAAAGCTTGTGTCAAGGGGTTTTCAGCGCAATGGCAGGAAAATGCGCGCAAACGTGAAAGAGCGCACACCGCGCCATCGTGGTGTGCGCTCGGGTTGGGAGATAACCTAGTGCGTGATGACGCCTGTTGCCGTTTGAGCATCGGCCGTCGTGGCCAGCGGCACCTCTTCGGCAATCGCCGCGGGGGCGTCTGAAACCGGCGCCGGCACCCTTTCCAGGGCCAACTCCAGGACCCGGTCTATCCACCTGACCGGGATGATCTCGATGCGGTTCTTGATGTTGTCCGGTATTTCGGCAAGATCCTTGACGTTCTCTTCGGGTATCAACGCCGTGCGGATTCCGCCACGCACTGCAGCAAGGAGCTTCTCCTTGAGCCCGCCGATCGGCAACACTTCGCCGCGCAAGGTGATCTCGCCGGTCATGGCGACATCGGCACGCACCGGAATGCCGGTCAGCACCGACACCAGCGCGGTGGTGATGGCCGCACCGGCGGACGGGCCGTCCTTGGGCGTCGCGCCCTCGGGCAGGTGGATGTGCAAATCGCTCTTCTGGTAGAAATCCTCGGCAATGCCGAACTGCTTGCTGCGCTTGCGCACCACCGTGAGCGCCGCCTGGATCGACTCCTGCATCACTTCGCCGAGTTTGCCGGTAGTCATGGTCTTGCCCTTGCCGGGAACCACCACGGCCTCGATGGTCAGCAACTCGCCCCCGACTTCCGTCCACGCCAGACCGGTGACCTGGCCGACCTGGTTTTCCTTTTCGGCGATGCCAAACGAGTAGCGCCGCACACCGAGGTACTTATCGAGATTCTTGGCATTGACGATGATCTTGCTGTTGCGTTTTCTCAGCACCAGCGACTTCACCACCTTGCGGCAAATCTTCGAGATGTCGCGCTCCAGGGCACGCACCCCGGCCTCCCGGGTGTAGTAGCGGACGATATCGCGCAAGGCGTCTTCGGTCACCGACAACTCGTCCTTCTTGATGCCGTTGCTCTTGAGCTGCTTGGGCAGCAGAAAGCGCAAGGCGATGTGCACTTTCTCGTCCTCGGTATAGCCGGACAAGCGGATGACTTCCATGCGGTCCAGCAGCGCCGCCGGGATGTTGAGGGTATTTGCGGTGGCGACGAACATGACATCGGACAGGTCGTACTCGACCTCGACGTAGTGGTCGACAAAGGTCGAGTTCTGTTCCGGATCGAGCACTTCCAACAGGGCGGAACTCGGGTCGCCACGGAAGTCCTGGCCCATCTTGTCGACTTCGTCGAGCAGGAACAGCGGGTTCCTGACGCCGACCTTGGCCATATTCTGGAGAATCTTGCCGGGCATCGAGCCGATATAGGTGCGACGGTGACCACGTATCTCCGACTCGTCGCGCACCCCGCCCAGCGACATGCGCACGAACTTGCGGTTGGTCGCCTTGGCGATCGACTGGCCGAGCGAGGTCTTGCCCACGCCGGGCGGGCCGACCAGGCAAAGGATCGGCGCCTTGAGCTTGTCCACGCGCTGCTGCACGGCCAGGTACTCGACGATGCGTTCCTTGACCTTGTCCAGGCCATAGTGATCCTTGTCGAGAACCTTCTCGGCCGCGCCGAGATCCTTGCTGATGCGGTTCTTCTTCTTCCAGGGCAGGCCGACGAGAGTGTCGATGTAGTTGCGGACCACGGTGGCTTCGGCCGACATCGGCGACATCAGCTTGAGCTTCTTCAATTCCGCCTGGGCTTTCGCCAAGGCTTCCTTGCCCATGCCCGAGTCCTTGATTTTCTTGTCCATCTCGTCGAGTTCGGCACCCTCCTCGCCTTCGCCGAGTTCCTTCTGGATGGCCTTCACTTGTTCGTTCAGGTAATACTCGCGCTGGCTCTTCTCCATCTGGCGCTTGACGCGGCCGCGGATGCGCTTTTCGACCTGGAGGATGTCGAGTTCCGCTTCAAGCTGCGACAACAGTTTGTCGAGGCGAGCGGCCACATCGAAAATTTCCAGGACTTCCTGCTTCTGTTCGAGTTTGAGCGGCAGATGCGCGGCAATGGTATCCGCCAGCCGTCCGGCTTCTTCGATACCCGACAGGGAGGTGAAAATTTCCGGTGGAATCTTCTTGTTGAGTTTTACGTACTGGTCGAACTGCGCCAGGATGGCGCGGCGCATGGCCTCGACTTCGTTGTTCTCGCCGTCGTCCAGAGGCACGGGAATCACTTCGGCGACAAACAGGGCGCGCCGATCCTCGATGCTTTCGAGGCGGGCGCGTTGAATGCCCTCGACCAGGACCTTGACGGTTCCGTCGGGCAGCTTGAGCATCTGGAGAATATTCGCGATGCAGCCGATGCGGTACATGTCCTCGCTGTCGGGTTCATCCTTGGCGGCGGATTTTTGCGCCACCAGCAGAATGCTCTTGCCGCTTTCCATCGCCGACTCCAGCGCCTTGATCGACTTCGGCCGCCCGACAAAAAGCGGGATCACCATATGGGGGAAGACAACGACATCCCGCAACGGCAACAAGGGGAGTTCGAGTTTTTCTGCGGGGAGATCCAATTCGCTCGACATGGCGATATCCTTAAGTAAATACATCCGTTTCCCCAGTTGGGGGTGGGACGCAGTAATTCAAGCACCCTGTGATCCGGTGGATACGGGTCACTTGCAGGCGACCACGCGCGTCATGCTCGCCGCGACCGTGTATCGAATCCCTGTGGCCTCCGGGGTGCTAGTGCCTGAATCTGGTTCTGGGGTGCTAGTTCGAACTGGCGACTTTTGGCTGGTCTGCGTATATCAGTATAGGTGGCGTGGTGTTTTCCACCATGCCCTCGTCGATGACCACTTTGGCGACATTCTCCATGGTCGGCAACTCGTACATGATGTCCAGCAACACATTTTCCAGAATCGAACGCAGGCCGCGCGCACCGGCCTTGCGTTTGATTGCCTTGCGGGCGATCGCCTGAAGCGCGCTGGGCCGAACTTCAAGTTCGACTCCCTCCATCTGGAATAGTTTCTGGTATTGCTTGATCAGGGCGTTCTTCGGCTCGATCAGAATCTGGATGAGGGCTTCTTCATCGAGTTCCCGCAGCGTCGCCACCACCGGCAGGCGGCCGACAAACTCGGGGATCAGGCCGAACTTGATCAGGTCTTCGGGTTCGACGCCCTTCAAGGTTTCGGAAATATTCTTGGTGTCACGGCTCTTCACCTCGGCCCCGAAACCGATGCTGCTCTTCTCCGAACGGCTGAGGATCACCTTGTCGAGGCCGTCAAAGGCACCGCCACAGACAAACAGGATATTGGTGGTATCCACCTGGACGAAATCCTGATTGGGATGCTTGCGCCCGCCCTGCGGCGGTATCGAGGCGGTGGTGCCTTCGATCAGCTTCAGCAAGGCCTGCTGGACGCCCTCGCCGGACACGTCGCGGGTGATCGAGGGATTGTCGGACTTGCGCGAAATCTTGTCGATCTCGTCGATATAGACGATGCCCTGTTGCGCCTTGTCGATCTCGTAATCGCATTTCTGCAACAACTTCTGGATGATGTTCTCGACATCCTCGCCGACATAGCCGGCCTCGGTCAGGGTGGTGGCATCGGCCATGACGAATGGCACGTTGAGCAGCCTGGCCAGGGTCTGAGCCAGCAAGGTCTTGCCGGAGCCGGTCGGTCCGATCATCAGGATGTTGCTCTTGGCCAGTTCCACGCCATCGGCTTCATCGTGCTTGCCGATATGCTTGAGCCGTTTGTAATGGTTGTACACCGCCACCGCCAGGATGCGTTTCGCCGATTCCTGGCCGATCACGTACTGGTCGAGGATGGCGCAGATTTCCTTCGGCGTCGGCAGGTCGGACTTGTGGCCCAGTTTGCCCGAGCCCTGGTCGCCCGCGATCTCGTCGCGGACGATGTCGTTGCAAAGCTCGATGCACTCGTCGCAGATGAAAACCGACGGGCCGGCGATCAGCTTCTTTACCTCATGCTGGCTTTTGCCGCAGAAGGAACAGTAGAGCAGCTTCTCCGGGCCAGATTTTTTTTCCGCCATCTGCTATCTCCCAGTGTTAGGTTGCGTCTTTCTTGCCGAATTCCGCGCGGCTTTCCAGGACCTTGTCGATGATGCCGTACTCCATGGCTTCAGCGGCGGAAAGGAAATTGTCGCGGTCCGAGTCTCGCTCGATGCGCTCGATCGGCTGGCCGGTGTGCTTGGCCATCATCTCGTTGAGCCGCTGCTTGGTAAACAGGATTTCCTTGGCGTGAATCTCGATGTCCGAAGCCTGGCCCTGAAAACCGGCCGACGGCTGGTGGATCATGACGCGTGAGTTGGGCAGGCAAAAACGCTTGCCGTGGGCGCCGGCGGTCAGCAGGAAAGCCCCCATGCTGGCGGCCTGGCCTATGCACAGGGTCGACACGTCGGGTTTGATGAACTGCATGGTGTCG
>JBAYJH010000372.1:0-4496 GCA_041665185.1 Sterolibacterium sp. | reverse complement strand
TCGCGCGCGGCGCACGGCGGCTGGTGGCCGAGGATCTGGGCAAACCGCTGGCCTTCGACGCCAGCCCCGCCGGCACGGCCGACCCGCGCCAGCAAAGTCTTTTCCTCTCCTGCAATTATGCGGCGGAGTCGGCCCACGACATGCACTTCGCCATCGACCTGCTGGAAGCTCGCGGTCTGACGATGGACGGCCCGGACGCGGAAAAACTGGCGCAGGACTACGTCAAGGATGTCGTCATGCACGAAGTTGGCCACACCCTCGGCCTGCGTCACAACTTCCGCTCCTCGACGGTCTACACGCTCAAGCAGATCCAGGACCCGGCCTTCACCAAAGTCCACGGCCTTACCGGCTCGGTGATGGACTACAACCCCTTCAACCTGGCGACCAAGAACGAGACCCAGGGGGAATACGTGATGTCCACCCTGGGCCCCTATGACTACCTGGCGGTGGAATACGCCTACCGTCCGCTCGACCCAAAGGAGGAGAAGTCCGAACTGACTCGAATCGCCGCCCGCGCCTCCACTGAGCCGGACCTCGCCTACGGCACCGACGAGGATGCCGGCTACGGTGCGCTTTACCTCGGCATCGACCCGGAGGTGAATCGCTTCGACCTGGGCGCCGATCCCATCGACTACTACAAGAAGCGCATGACCCTGACGCGTGAGTTGTGGGACCGCCTGGGAGCCTTGAAACTCGAACCCGGCGAGAGCTATGAACGCCTGACCCGTTCCTTCGCCTCAGGCTTCCGCCAGCTCTCGGTGGTGGCCCCGCTGGTCGCCAAGTATGTGGGCGGTGTCAGGCACCTGCGCGACCGCGCCGGTACCGAGCACTCGCTGTACGAACCGACAGCGGCGGCAAAGCAGCGCAGTGCGCTAGCGCTGGTCACCGACGGCCTGTTCCGCGCGGACAGTTTCAAGCTCAAGCCCGAGCTGGTGGCACGCCTGTCCATCGACCACTTCCAGCGTAGCGCCAATCCCGACGTTTCCATCGCCAACGGCGTGCTCAACCTGCAGAAGACCGTGCTCGACGTGCTGCTCGCCGACGGCGTCGCCCAGCGCCTGCTCGATTCCCGCGACAAGGTCGCCCAGCCGGCCGCCTTGCTGCCTCTCTCGGAGCTCTACGATACCCTACAGGGCGCCATCTGGTCGGAACTGCGCAGCGGTGCGGAAATCACGCCGTTACGGCGCAACTTGCAGCGCGAACACCTGAAGCGTCTGGCCACCGCGCTGGTCAAGCCAGCCGGCGCCGCTCCCGCGGACGCCCGCAGTCTCCAGCGCGAGAATGCCCTGCTGTTGGTCCGGCAGATCAACAACGGGTTGTCCAGGCAGAAGAGCAAGGAAGCCAGGGCCCACTTGACAGAGAGCAAGGCGACGCTGAATGAAGCGCTCAAGGCGCCGCTGCTACGCTCTGGCGTCTGATGAGGAAATGCCGGCGCCGGATTCAAACCGGCGCCGGCGGAGGTGGAGGCAGATTAGTCGAGGAATCAACGCCCGCGTGAGCCCGTATGATGCGCGGCGGCATTCACCCGTGAGGCAGTAGCACCGCCCTTGCCACGCACCGCTTTGCCGGGTCCGGTCGAGCCGCGATTGCCGCTGCTCTGGCCGCCCGGCTTGCCTTGACGGCCCTTGTTCCTGCCATTCTCGATAGGTTCGGCGCGGATGGTCGGATCGGGTTCGAAACCCGGCATCAGGCGCTTTTCGATTGGCTGCTTGAGCAAGCGCTCGATGTCGCGCAGCAAGACATGTTCGTCGACGCACACCAGCGAAATCGCCTCGCCGCTGGAGCCGGCGCGGCCGGTGCGGCCGATGCGATGGACATAATCTTCCGGGACGTTGGGCAATTCGTAGTTCACCACATGCGGCAACTGGTCGATGTCCAGTCCGCGCGCGGCGATGTCGGTGGCCACCAGCACGTTCAGCTTGAGGCTCTTGAAGTCGGCCAGCGCACGGGTACGCGCGCCCTGGCTCTTGTTGCCATGGATCGCGGCGGAGCTGATGCCGGCCTTGTCGAGTTTTTCCGAAAGCGCGTTGGCGCCGTGCTTGGTGCGGGTGAACACCAGCACCTGGTGCCAACTGTGATCCTCGATCAGCTTCTGTAGCAGCTCACGCTTGCGCGCCTTGTCGACATGATAGACGGCCTGCGTCACCAGGTCGGCGGTGGCATTGCGGGGCGCCACCTCGACTGTTTGCGGGTCGCGCAGCAGGCTCCTGGCCAGGGTGCGAATCTCCTCGGGAAAAGTCGCCGAGAACAGCAGGCACTGCTTCTGCTTGGGGATCAGCGCGATCACCTTGCGGATGTCCGGCATGAAGCCCATGTCGAGCATGCGGTCGGCCTCGTCGAGGACGAAGATCTCGACGCCGGAAAGATCGGCGGTGCGCTGTCCGAGGTGGTCGAGCAGGCGGCCCGGGGTGGCGACGAGGATGTCGACGCCGCTCTTCAGCGCCTTCAACTGCGGCACCATGCTGACGCCGCCGAAAATTGCCGCCGACTTGAACGGCAGGTGCTGGCCATAGGTTTGCACGCTTTGTTCCACCTGGGCGGCAAGTTCGCGCGTCGGCGTGAGGATCAGCACCCGCGGCTTGATGCGTGAAACGGCGGGGCGTGTGCTGAGGAGTTGGAGGATGGGCAGGGTAAAGCCGGCGGTCTTGCCGGTGCCGGTCTGGGCCGCGGCCATCAGGTCGCGGCCGGCCAGCACGACGGGTATCGCCTGCGCCTGGATGGGAGTGGGCGTGTCGTAGCCTTGGTCGGTGATGGCACGCAGAAGTTCGGCGCGCAGGCCGAGGTCGGTAAAGTGCATAGGGTGCTCCTGGACTCGACCCTGCGTGTCAGCTTGCGCAACACGAATCAGTCTAGGAAGAATCGCTTACGGGATGGGACGCGAAGAGAGAATCTAAACGCGAAGCGCTGGCCTACAGACTGATAGGACGACCGGCGCGGCGGGAGTGTAACACGTAAAGTCGTATCATTTGGAATCCAGGTGCTGCCACAGATACCAGGAGGCGACCGAGCGATAAGGCCGCCAGCGTTCCGCCACGCGTTGCATGTCGGCCTTGTCGCCATAGAGCAGCCTGACCGCGCGGCTCAATCCGGCATCGCCGAGCGACAGGATGTCCGGCCGCTTGAGAGTGAAGATCAGGAACATCTCGGCGGTCCACCGACCGATGCCGGGAACCTCGGTCAGGGCCGCGATCGCCGCCTCATCGTGGAGCTTGCGAATCCGGGGAAAGTCCAGGCTGCCATCCTCGACCCGCCGCGCCAGCCCATGGATATACCGAGCCTTGGCGGTGGATAATCCGGCGGCCCTGAGCGCCTCCGGTGCCACCGCCAGTATCGAACCCGGCTCGAAGGGACGCGGCGCGTGCAGGGCCACCCGTGCGGCGATGGTGTCCGCCGCCTTCACCGACAATTGCTGGCCGATGATGGCGGTGGTCAGGGCATGGAAAGGTTGAAACGCCCGGTTGCCGATCTGGCAATTGCCATGCGTACGCACCAGCTTCGCCATCACCCGATCGGATTTCAGCAGATGCCGCTCGGCCTGGCGCCGCCTGTCGCCGGTCAGGACCAGCGGGCGTGCACTCGG
This sequence comes from Sterolibacterium sp., assembly GCA_041665185.1. Lineage (GTDB taxonomy): Bacteria > Pseudomonadota > Gammaproteobacteria > Burkholderiales > Rhodocyclaceae > JACRAR01. Next base: position 916 of record JBAYJH010000372.1, on the reverse strand, counting down.
CATTTCGGGTACGGACTTCTTCTCCTTCATGAATTGCGCCTCAGGATTATGTTCACGGAACTTAATGGTGATTGGCAATTCTAATCCGACTGCATATTCCCGTGGAGAGCACGATGCCGCCCCTGAAGAAACTGCTTGCCGCCAACAAGGACATCATTCTGATCATCATCGGCATGATCGTCGTGCGCAGCGCCATCGCGGATTGGTACAGCGTGCCTTCGGGGTCCATGTATCCCACGCTGATGATCGGCGACCGCATCGTCACCAACCGGCTGGCCTATGATCTCAAGCTCCCCTTTACCGACGTGGCCCTGCTGCATATTGCCGATCCGCAACGCGGCGATATCGTCACCTTCATCTCTCCCGAGGACGGCAATCGCCTGGTCAAGCGCGTAATCGGCCTGCCCGGCGACGTGATCGAGATGAGAAACGAAGCGCTGGTAATCAACGGCATCAAGGCCAGCTATACAGCCGCCAGCGGCGATATCGCGACGCAACTGGCGCCTGATTATCCGGGCAGGCAACTGGTGTTGAACGAGCGCTTGCAGGATCGCCAGCAACAGATCATCGTCATGCCGGAACGCGGCGCCATGCGCTCATTCGGCCCGGTGACGGTGCCCGAGGGCGAATACCTGATGCTGGGCGACAGCCGCGACAACAGCAAGGATTCGAGGTTCATCGGCTTCGTCAAACGCGAGTTGCTCACCGGCCGGGTCAGGCACGTGGCCTTTTCCGTAGACGCCGACAGATATTACCTGCCGCGACCGGCACGCTTTGGTGCCGCGCTGTAACTGGAGCTAATCCAAACCCCGCGCCAGATCACCCTGGATATCCGCGGGAGCTTCCAGTCCCACCGCAATCCGCAACAAGCCTTCGCTGATCCCCGACGCCGCACGCGCTTCGGCGCTGATGCGGC
>JBAYJH010000371.1:0-4588 GCA_041665185.1 Sterolibacterium sp. | reverse complement strand
TGCCACTTCTGCCTCTATAACAAGATCGAGGGCGCGCAGCAACGTTACCGGGATCCGGTGGAAATCGCCAAGGAGATCGAGGCACTCAACAAGCGCTATGGCGTCAAGCGAATCTGGTTTACCGATGCCCAATTCTGTTCGACGCGACGCAGTATGGAGCATGTCGAGCATATTTTGGACGAGATACTGGCGAGGCAGATACGCGTAAGCTGGTCCGGCTATCTGCGATTGAACTATCTGACCCCAACCATCGCCCGCAAGATGCTGGCCTCCGGCATGTGCAGCGTCGATCTGTCATTTACGGGCTCGCAGGAGGTGATCGATCAACTGACCCTCGGCTATTCCTTGGACCAGCAGATGGAAGCCTTTCGCATGCTCAAGGCAGCGGGCCACGACCAGCAGATGGTGAAGCTATACATACCCCTCAATGCCCCCGGCGAGAGTGAGGATACGCTGCGCAGGACCATAGCCAAGGTCAAGGAGATCTACGCGCTCTTCGGGCGCGACAGGGTGCTGCCTTTCATTTTCTTCATCGGCATCCAGCCTGGAACGCCAGTCGAAAAGCTGCTTATCGAACGCGGCTACCTGCCGCCTAATTACAATCCCCTGACGCTGAACCCATTTACCATCAAGAAACTGCTCTACAACCCCAAACCCTTGGGAGGACTGATCGGTCGAGCCTATCTTGAGGCGATAGAATCGCTCGATCCTTCCAGTGAATACATCGGCCGGGCGACGTTGGACATCATCGAACGCAAGCTGCCGGGATTTTCACCCGGTCCGGCAGCTGCATCGGCATCACCCTCGTGACCTGCCGGTACCCGGTGTTGCCAGCAAGCGCATAAGGGATTCATCGAAGCGACTGGCCATCGACCGGCCCGTCTTTCGGTCGCCGGAACCACCGGCCGGGTTACGACGGCACCCCCAATGACCGGCTCTTGGACAGAGCTCTTTCAGTTTTCCCGTCCATATACTGTAGGGGGTATGGTATACTGGCGCACGGTAAATGCACCTGCAAAGGAAAGGCGGACAACGGTGGATAGGATAACAATGAGATCGATCCGGATGATGGTCATGCTCTGCGGCGTATTGATTGGCTGGCATGCCGAGGCTGTGGTGATTGATATCGACAACGGAGAACTTAACAAGCTGGTCGCCGCGGGTGTTCCGCTGATCGACATCCGTACGTCGCCCGAATGGCAGCAAACCGGGATAGTGCCCAATAGCCACTTGCTGACCTTCTTTGATGAGCAGGGGCGCGCCAATCCCAGCGTCTGGCTCGAACAGGCGCGGCGCATCGGCAAGCCTGGCGACCCGCTCATCGTCATCTGTCGGACCGGCAACCGCACCAAGGCCTTGAGCCAGTTTCTCACTGATCAGGCCGGCTATGCGAAGGTTTATAACGTCAAGAATGGCATTGTGGCCTGGATGAAGGATGGGCGGGCGATTGCTCCCGTATCGCAAGCCAGGACCAACTGACCGGCCAGCGCGCCAATCAAGCGGGAAGCGATAATGTCCACCTATTGCTACGACGTAAGCGGCGACGATTTTCAGCAGCAGGTATTGGAAACGTCCAGTCGCGTGCCCGTCCTTGTCGATTTCTGGGCGCCGTGGTGCGCTCCCTGCAAGGTTCTCAAGCCCATTTTGGAAAAGCTGACCAACGAATACGCTGGCCGCTTCATCCTCGCCAAGGTAAATTCCGACGAGAATCAGGAACTGGCAGCCCGCTACGGCGTTCGGGGAATTCCCAACGTCAAGGCTTTCGTCGCAGGCAAGATGGCGGACGAATTCACGGGTGCGCTAGCCGAGTCCGGAGTACGTGAATTCATCGATCGCTTGATCCCCTCGCCGGCAGAACCCATGCGGCTGGAGGCGCAGGCCGCCCAAGCGCGGGGCGATATCCCCTTGGCACGCCAGCTGTTGCAGCGTGCCATTGAAGTCGATCCGGCTAGCGAATCCGCACGACTGGATGCCGCGGAACTTGAACTGACGACCGGACAGTACGCCGTTGCCGAGACTGTTCTTGCTGAACTGAAAGACCGATGCAACGATAAGCCTCGACTGGATGCCCTGCAAGCCCGGCTACAGCTTGCCCTGGCGAGCGCCGGAGTGGATCCTGCCGATCTGGCGGCCAAACTCTCCGAGAATGTCGCCGACCTCGAAACCCGCCTGCAACTGGCGAGCGCCCTGGCGCTCCAGCGGCAATATCGCCAGGCACTCACCCACTTGCTGGAGATCGTCCGCCGCGATCGGAGTTTCCGCGAAGACATCGGCCGCAAGACCATGCTGACATTGTTCAGCATGCTCGCGCCACAACCGGAATTCGACGCGCTGGTTCGCGAATTCCGGATGGCGCTGGCGCGGACGATCAATTGATGCTGGCGCCTGGGCTCGGTCTTAGTGGGAGTGCCGCCGCAGATCGGCCCATGCCCAAAGATACGGATGCCATCGAGATGGCGTCCTGGTTGGTAGTCCAGTGAACCCGAATGAGGAGTGATCGACGATGAAGCACTTGCGCCAAGAGGAACACAAGAGGACGCTGATCCTTCGACTGAAGCGCATCGAAGGACAGCTTCGCGGCATTCAGCGCCTGATTGAAGAGGAAGCCACCTGCGACGCGATTGCCCAGCAAATAACCGCATCGCGGCGCGCTCTCGACAAGGCCCATCAAGTCATGGTCGGCTGCATGATCGAGACCCAGCTCCTCGGGAAAGGCGTGACGCAGGCGGATGCCAAGCCCGTCGTCGATATGCTTTCCCGCTATAGCTGAGATGAACTCGCCTTCGCACATCACAATTATCGGTGCCGGTTTCGGCGCTTTATCCAGCGTGCGTGAACTTCGCAGGCGCGACGCGCGTGCCGACATCACCTTGATCGCCCCGCGCGCCGAGCTGCATTACTTGCCGGGAATCATCTGGATACCCAGCGGCTTGCGCACGCACGAGCAACTCGTGGTGCCCCTGGAAAACTTCTTCCGCCGCATGAACGTCCGCCATGTCGCGGCCAGTGTCACCGGACTGCGGGACGGGGGGCGGGTGGTCGACACCACAGCCGGCGAGGTGCGTAACGACGCGCTGGTGATTGCCAGCGGCGGTCGATTCATCAAGAAGCTTCCCGGGATCGAACACGCCATCACGCCATGCGAGGGCATAGCCGCGGCGGAGACCATCCGTGATCGCCTGAAAGGCATGTCCGGCGGCACCATCGCGGTCGGCTTTGCGGGTAACCCCAACGAAGCCAGCGCAGTGCGGGGCGGGCCGATGTTCGAGTTCCTGTTTGGCATCGACGAGCAACTCAAGCGGGAGGGAAGGCGTGACCGTTTTGAACTCATCTTCTTCAATCCGGCACGGGAACCCGGCAATCGTCTCGGCCCCAAGGCGGTGAAATACCTGCTCGCCGAGATGGCGCGCCGGAACATCCGTACCCATCTCGGCCACAAGTTGCAACGCTTCGAAGCTGGACAGGTGGTCACTGAGGGCGGGGCCTTTCCGGCCGACCTGATTCTTTTCATGCCGGGAATGACCGGCAATGCCTGGTTCGATCAAACCGACCTGCCACGTTCGCCGGGTGGGCTGCTCAAGGCCGATGCACAGTGCCGTGTCGAAGGCATGCAGCAGGTCTACGTGGTCGGCGATTCGGGCAGCTTCCCCGGGCCGGACTGGATGCCGAAACAAGCCCACATGGCCGATCTACAGGCCGCTGCCGCCGCCGAAAACCTGATCGCCGGCCTGAACGGCCAGCCACAGGAATCAACCTTCAAGGTGGAATTGATCTGCATCATCGACGCCATCGACCATGGCACGCTGGTCTGGCGAACACCGCAGCGCAACGTCATCCTGCCTGCGACGCGCCTGTTTCACTGGGCCAAGCGCTGGTTCGAAGGCAGATATCTCAGGCAATACCGCTAATTCGAACTGCCTGTCCGCATCCATCGGTGCCACTGGGCTGTTTGGGCCTGATCGGCTAAACTTCATCCTGCGTTGTTGAGACGTCAAGTACTTCGCGGCAATCACCATCCCCTACCTATCGAGGACTCCAATGAAGCTCTACTATTCCCCTGGCGCCTGTTCGCTGTCTCCGCATATTGCTCTTCACGAAGCCGGCCTCCAGTTCGAGGCGATTCCTGCCCCCACCAAGACGCACAAACTGCCGGACGGCACGGATTACTACACCATCAATCCGCTCGGTTACGTTCCCCTGCTCGAGCTGGACGATGGCAGGCAATTGCGCGAAGGTCCCGCGATTGTTCAATACATCGCCGATCAAGTGCCGGCCAAGCAACTCGCCCCGGCCAATGGCACCTTTGAACGCTACCAGCTACAGGAGTGGCTGACCTTCATCGGTACCGAGATTCACAAGACCTTTTCGCCGCTATTCAATCCGGCGACAACCGCCGAAGTCAAGTCTGCGACCATGGAGCGCCTGAGCTCGCGCCTGGCCTGGGTCGATGGCGAGCTGGCCGGCAAGAAATACTTGCTGGGAGACAACTTCACCGTGGCCGACGGATATCTATTTACGGTGACCAACTGGGCGCAGTATGTCGGCCTGGATCTGTCCGGGTTCAAGAACCTGCTCGCTTACCGGGCGC
>JBAYJH010000370.1:0-4604 GCA_041665185.1 Sterolibacterium sp. | reverse complement strand
CTGCCGCTGCTTGGAACGGCCAGCGGCACCCCCGAGAGCAGCGGCGGCGTCCCCACCGAGGCGCCGGTCAAATCCCGTGCCGCGGCGCCCCGCTCGTCGCCAGCCAGACGTCAGGACCCTCCGCTGGCGGCGGCGTCGCTGCCGGACGACCGTGAGCGCTTGAAGGGTGGCGACAGGTCCATCCTGATAGTCGAGGACGATCTCGCCTTCGCCAAGATACTCCAGGAAATGATCAGGGACCGAGGGTTTCCCTCGCTGGTGGCGGCCGATGGCGAAAGCGGCCTCGCCCTGGCCAGCCGCTATCTGCCCTGCGCCATCATTCTGGACGTGATGCTGCCGCATATCGATGGCTGGGATGTCATGCGCTGCCTCAAGGACGATCCCGCCACCCGCCACATCCCGGTGCATTTCATCACCTGCCTGGAAAACCGCCAGAAAGCCATGAACATGGGCGCCATCGGCTTCGCCACCAAGCCCGTCAGCGTGGAACAATTGAATCAGATTCTCCAGTCGATCGAAGGAGCCGTGGAGAAGTCCACCCGGGAGTTGCTGATCGTCGAAGACAATCCGGCCGAGGCGAAAAGCATGGTTGCGCTGTTGGAGGAGGGAGACGTCGCCATCACCGTGGCGGCCACCGGACAAGAGGCCATCGATATACTTTCTTCCCGGCCGTTCGACTGCATGATCCTCGACCTGGGCCTCAGCGACATGTCCGGCTTCGATCTCCTCGAGCATATCCAGAAGATGGAAAGGGCCCGGCGGATTCCGGTGATCATCCACTCCGGGCGGGAGTTGACCCACGAGGATGAACGGATGCTGCGGCGCTTCGCGGAAAGCATCATCATCAAGGGAGCCAAGAGTCCGGAACGCCTGCTCAATGAAGTCTCGCTGTTCCTGCATCTGGTAGAGAGCAATCTTCATCCCAACAAGCAGCGCATGATTCGCGCCTCCATCGACAAGGAAGCCCTGCTGGAAGGGAAGAAGGTGTTGCTGGTGGATGACGACATGCGAAATATCTTTTCCCTCACCAGCGTCCTGGCGGAAAAGAACATGACTGTGATCGAGGCCGAAAACGGCAAGGAGGCAATCGCCCTGCTCGAGCAACATCCGGACATCGGCATCGTGCTGATGGACATCATGATGCCGGAGATGGATGGCTACACCGCCATGCGTGAGATCCGCAAGAATCGCCGCTTCGCCAACATTCCCATCATCGCCATGACGGCCAAGGCCTTGAAGGGTGACCAGGAAAAATGCATGGCCGCCGGCGCCAGCGACTACATCGCCAAGCCCATCGACGTGGACAAGCTGTTCTCGCTGATCCGCGTCTGGGTTTTCCAGCATACTTAATTTTTCATGAAACCGGGGGAACTGGAAGACGTGGAAATCCGACTCCTGCTGACGGGAATACAGCAGGTCTATGGCTACGACTTCCGGGACTATGCCGATGCCTCGATCAAGCGCCGGCTGACGCACTGGCTGGCCGGGTCCGAGTTCGAGACTTTTTCCCTGGCGCAGTCCCGGGTGCTGCGCGACCCGGATCTCTTCGTATCGCTGCTGCGCGGCGTTACCATCAACGTCACCGAAATGTTTCGCGACCCGGCTTTCTTTCGGGCGTTGCGCGAGCACGTCGTGCCCTTTCTCAAGACCTACCCCTTCCTGAAAATTTGGCACGCCGGCTGCGCGACCGGCGAGGAAGCCTATTCCATGGCAATATTGCTGAACGAGGAGGGGATGGCGGGACGCTACCGGATCTATGCCACCGACATCGACGAGGCGGTGTTGCATGAGGCCGCGCAAGGCGTGCTGCCGATCGCGGAAATGCAGAAGTTTACCCGCAACTATCAGAAGAGCGGCGGCAAGGCTTCGTTTGCTGATTACTATACCGCCCGTTATGATCGCGCCATCCTGGCCGCGTCGCTGCGAGACGACATCGTGTTTTCTCCGCACAATCTGGCTGCCGATGCCGCATTCGGGGAAATGAACCTGATCCTGTGCCGGAACGTGATGATCTATTTCAAGCCCGCGCTGAAACAGCGCTGCCTCGGCCTATTCGACAGCAGCCTGATCCCGGGAGGCTTTCTTTGTCTTGGCCTCAAGGAAACCCTGGAAAGAAAGCCATGGGGCGAACATTACGAGGAGGCCGTGCCCGCCATGCGCGTTTACCGCAAGCGCTATGCCTAAGCCAACGCCAGCCAGATTCCGGGCCGTGGTGGTCGGGGTGTCCAGCGGCGGGATGCGGGCGCTCAAGCTCCTGCTCGGCCAATTGCCGGCGGATTTCCCGCTGCCTCTGCTGGTGGTCCAGCACATCAGTCCGGATGCCGGAGACGGCCTGGCCAGGCTGCTCGACGACTTGTGCGCCATCCGCGTGAAGGAGGCCGACGAGCGGGAGGCCGCCGTGCCGGCCACGGCCTACCTGGCGCCGCCCAATTACCATTTGCTGGTGGAGAAAGACGGCATCCTGGCGCTTTCCGCCGATCCGCCGGTGAGCCATGCCCGCCCTTCCATCGATGTCCTTTTTGAATCGGCCGCCGAGGTCTTCGGTCCGGAACTGATCGGCGTGGTTCTGACCGGCGCCAATTTCGACGGCAGCCAAGGGTTGAAGGCGATTAAACAGAAGGGCGGCGTGGCCATCGTGCAGGATCCGGCGGATGCCGCTGCCCAGCAAATGCCCTTGTCGGCGCTGGCGGCGACGGAAGTGGATTATGTGCTGGCGCTGGATGAAATTGCACCGCTGCTGAAGAAGCTGGCGGCGCTTCGCTCAGGCTTGTCGCCGCACGGAGACGTGTTGTATGGCTGACAAGGTCGCGCTCCTGCTGGTCGACGACCACCCGGAAAACCTGGTGGCGCTGGAAGCCGTGCTGGAAAATCCGGAAATCGAATTGGTGAAAGCCACGTCGGGAAACGCCGCGCTGAGCTACACCTTGAAGCAGGATTTCGCCTTGGTGTTGCTGGACGTGCAGATGCCGGACATGGATGGATTCGAGACGGCCGAGTTGATGCGCTCGAATCCGAAGACACGGCATCTGCCGATCATCTTCGTGACCGCCGGGATGAAGGATATCCAACTCCAGTTCAAGGGGTATGAACTCGGCGCGGTGGATTACCTGATCAAGCCATTTGAACCGCATATCCTTCAGAGCAAGGTCAGGGTGTTCTGCGAACTTTACCGGCAGCGCCGTCAACTGGAGGCCAATCAACTCCAGTTAGAATCAAAGATCAGGGAGAGGGTCTCCCAACTCCGGGAAAGCGAGGAGCGTTTCCGGATGCTGGCCACGCATGCGCCCATGGGCATTTACCAGATCGATGCCGAAGGCCGTTGCGTGTTCGTCAATCGCCGCTGGAGCGAGATGTCCGGCTTGTCTTCGGCTGAAGCCTCCGGGCGCGGCTGGATGCGGACGATCCATCCGGCGGACAGGGATGCCATCACGGCCATCTGGAGCGATGCGACGGCTTCCCGCAACGAATGGTCGCTGGAATACCGCTTTCTCCGGTCAGACGGAAGCGTTGTCTGGGCCAACGGCAACGCCGTCGCCTTGTGCGATCAACATGGGCGGGTCAGCGGCTATCTGGGCAACACTCTGGATATCACGGCGCGCAAGCAAGCGGAGGAATCCATGCGGCTTGCTTCCCTGGTATATGAAAATAGCAGCGAGGCGATGATGGTGGCCGATGCCGAGGGCAGCATCATCACCGTTAACCCGTCGTTCACCGTGCTGACGGGCTACTCCGCCGACGAGGTCATCGGCCAGAACCCGAGGATCCTGAAATCCGGGCGGCATGACGACGCCTTCTACCGCGACATGTGGCAGGCGATCAATACCGGCGGCCACTGGCGGGGCGAGATCTGGAACCGGCGCAAGGACGGGGAGATCTTCGCCGAATTGCTCACTATCAACACCATCGCCAACCCGGATGGTTCGCCGTACCGGCACGTGGCTTTGTTTTACGATATCACCCAGAAGAAACAGTCCGACGAGCTGATCTGGCAGCAGGCGAACTTCGACGCCTTGACGGGGCTGCCCAACCGGCGCATGTTCCTCGACCGCCTCGGCCAGGAGATCAAGAAGTCCGACCGCGCGGGTCTGCCGCTGGCCCTGATACTCCTCGACTTCGATCACTTCAAGGATGTCAATGACACCCTCGGCCATGACATGGGTGACATTCTGCTCAAGGACGCCACGCGCCGCATGATCAGTTGCGTGCGCGAGACCGACACCATCGCGCGCCTGGGCGGCGATGAATTCACCGTGATCCTCGGCGCCGTGGATGATCCCAGCAGCATCGAACGCGTTGCCCAGGACATCCTGCAAAAACTTTCCGAACCGTTTCACCTGGGCAGCGACCTGGCTTACATATCCGCCAGCATCGGCATCACGCTCTACCCGACCGACGCCAGCGGCATCGAAGGACTGCTCAAGAATGCCGATCAGGCCATGTACGCCACCAAGGAACAGGGTCGCAACCACATCAGCTATTTCACGCCGTCGATGCAGGAAGCCGCGCACGCGCGGATGCGCCTGACTGGCGATTTGCGCGGCGCCCTGCTGGCGGATCAGTTCCGCGTGTATTACCAGCCCATCGTGGAGCTGGCTTCCGGTTCG
>JBAYJH010000369.1:0-4610 GCA_041665185.1 Sterolibacterium sp. | reverse complement strand
GCCGCGCGCGAGCGAATTGAAGCCGCGCTTGGGCAGGCGCCGCTGCAGCGGCATCTGGCCGCCCTCGAAACCGACTTTGTGAAAACCGCCGGAACGAGACTTCTGGCCTTTGTGGCCGCGTCCCGCGGTCTTGCCCAGGCCGGAACCGATGCCGCGGCCGACGCGGCGGCGCGCACGTTTAGCGCCTGCCGCAGGCTTGATCGTATTAAGCTGCATTTATGCCTCGCACTTCACCAGGTAGTAGACCTTGTTGATCATGCCGCGCACCGCAGGGGTGTCCTGCAATTCCACGGTGTGATTGATGCGCTTCAAGCCCAGCCCACGCACCGTCGCTCGATGCGCGGCCTTGCAGCCGATCACGCTTTTCACCAGGGTAACTTTGAGTTTCTTGTCCGCCATGATTGCCCTCAGCCGGTGATTTCTTCGACCGATTTGCCGCGCTTGGCGGCGATCTCGGACGGTGTGTTCATAGCTTTCAAGCCCTGCAGGGTGGCGCGTACCACGTTGTAGGGACTGCCCGAACCGATGCACTTGGCAAGCACGTTGGTGACGCCCATGACCTCGAATACGGCGCGCATGGCGCCGCCGGCGATGATGCCCGTGCCTTCGGATGCCGGTTGCATGTATACCTTGGCCGCGCCGTGGCGTCCCATCACCGCATGATGCAGCGTGCCGTTCTTCAGGCTGACGCGGAACATCTTGCGCCGCGCTTCTTCCATGGCTTTTTGCACCGCCACCGGAACCTCGCGCGATTTGCCCTTGCCCATGCCGACGCCGCCGTCGCCGTCGCCGACCACGGTAAGCGCGGCAAAGCTCAGAATGCGGCCGCCTTTCACCACCTTGGTGACGCGGTTGATCGCGACCATTTTTTCGCGCAGGCCGTCGCCGCGGTCATCCTGCCCCTGCATCTTGCCCTGCATCCTGCCCTGCATCTTCGCCATATTCGTCCTCGATTAGAACTTGAGCCCGGCTTCCCGCGCCGCTTCCGCCAGCGCCTTGACGCGTCCGTGGTACTGCAGGCCGCCGCGGTCGAATGCCACTTTCTCGATGCCGAGCTGTTTGGCCTTGGCAGCGATGCGCTTGCCGACGGCCTCGGCCGCCTTGACGTTGCCGCCGTTGGCGATGCTCGCGCGCACTTCCTTCTCCAGCGTCGAGGCTGCAGTCAAGACCTTGGTGCCGCAGGCGGAAATCACCTGCGCATAAATGTGGCTGTTGGTGCGATGCACCGCCAGACGCACCGCCTTGAGTTCGGCAATCTTGGCACGGGATCTACGTGCCCGGCGCAGTCGCGCCTCTTTTCTATCTATCATGACTTTAGCTCCGCTTACTTCTTCTTGGTCTCTTTCAAGACCACTTTTTCGTCCGCGTAGCGCACGCCCTTGCCTTTGTACGGCTCGGGACTGCGATAGGCACGCACCTCGGCGGCCACCTGGCCAACCTGCTGCTTGTCGTTGCTGCGCAGAATGATCTCGGTCTGGGTCGGGGTCTCGACCTTGACGCCCTTGGGCATCTGGTGCACCACCGGATGCGAGAACCCGAGCGCAAGGTTGAGCTTGTCGCCCTGCGCCTGCGCACGGTAGCCGACGCCGACCAAGACCAGCTTCCTTTCGAAACCCTTGGTCACGCCCTGGACCATGTTGGCAACCAGGGCGCGAATTGTGCCGGACATCGCGTTGGCCCGCGTCGAGTCGTTCCTTACCACGCACAGCAGATTGTCGCCTTCGCGCTCAATCTTGATGTCACTGCTCAAGCGCTGCGTCAGCGTGCCCAGCGGGCCCTTGACCGCGACCTGATCGGCCGATAGCGTCACCTCGACACCCTTGGGAACTGCAATGGGATTTTTTCCGATTCGCGACATGATTTCCTTCCCTTAGGCCACGATGCACAGCACTTCGCCGCCGATTCCCGTGGCGCGCGCTTTTCTGTCGGTCATCACGCCCCTGGAAGTCGAGACAATGGCAATTCCCAGCCCGTTCATGATCTTGGGAATATCGTCGCGGCCTTTGTAAATGCGCAGTCCGGGGCGGCTGACACGCTCGATCTTCTCGATCACCGGCGCGCCCGCATAGTACTTCAGCCCAATCTCGAGAACGGACTTGCCGTCCTCATCGCGAACCTTGAATTCCTCGATGTAGCCCTCGTCCTTCAGCACCTGGGCGATGGACGCCTTGACGCGCGACGAAGGCATCGCCACCGACAGCTTTTCCGCAAGTTGCGCATTGCGGATGCGGGTCAGCATATCGGCGATCGGATCAGTCATGCTCATGCTTTGTCTCCTCTCACCAGCTGGCTTTGGTCATGCCGGGGATTTCGCCGCGCATGGCGATCTCGCGCAGCTTGTTGCGCCCCAGGCCGAACTTACGGTACACACCGCGCGGGCGGCCGGTCAGCTTGCAGCGGTTGCGCAAGCGCGTGGGACTTGCATTGCGCGGCAGTTGCTGCAACTGCATGCGCGCCGCCATGCGCTCGTCCTCGGGCTGCTTGAAATCGTTGATGATGGCGAGCAGCGCCGCGCGCTTGACCTCGAATTTCTTCACGGTCTTGCGACGCTTTTCGTTGCGGTTGATGACTGCGGTTTTTGCCATGGCGCAATCCTTCAGGTCTTGAACGGGAATTTGAAGGCCGCGAGCAGCGCTTTGGCTTCCTCGTCGGTCTTCGCAGTGGTGGTGATGCTGATGTTCATGCCGCGCAGGGCATCAATCTTGTCGTATTCGACTTCTGGGAAAATGATCTGCTCTTTCACACCCAGGTTGTAGTTGCCGCGGCCGTCGAAAGCGCGCTGCGACAGCCCGCGAAAATCGCGAATCCGCGGTATCGCGATGCTGACCAGGCGGTCGAGAAACTCATACATGCGCACTCCGCGCAAGGTCACCATGCAGCCAATCGCCAGGCCTTTGCGGATTTTGAAGCCGGCTATGGGCTTTTTCGACAAGGTCACCACCGGTTTCTGCCCGGCGATCTTGGTCATGTCGCCGACGGCGTTGTCCATGATCTTCTTGTCGTTGACGGCCTCACCCACGCCCATGTTGAGCGTGATCTTCTCGATACGCGGGACCTGCATCGTGGTCTTGTACCCGAACTTCTTCACCATCTCGGGTACCACTGTCTCTTTGTAGTAGCTGTATAAGCGTGCCATAGCGTTTTCTCTCTCAGGCGTCCACTATTTCGCCGTTGGACTTGAATATACGCACCTTGCGTCCGTCCTCCAGCGTCTTGAAGCCGACGCGGTCGCCCTTCTGCGTTTGCGGGTTGAACAGTGCAACGTTGGAGATGTCGATCGGCATATCCATGTCTACAATGCCGCCGGTCTGGTTCTTCATCGGATTGGGCTTCTGGTGCTTCTTCGCGCGATTGATACCCTCAACCAGCAAATGCCTGTCGTCGACACGGCGCAGTACCGTGCCGCGCTTGCCTTTGTCCTTGCCGGTGGTGACGATCACGTCGTCACCCTTGCGAATCTTTTGCATGGCCTTCGATTCCTATATTCCTGACTTGGGGAAGCTGCGAGGGGGCACGCCCCCTGGTTACATCAACCCGTCTGTTACAGCACTTCGGGCGCGAGCGACACGATTTTCATGAAGCGCTCGTTGCGCAATTCGCGCGTTACCGGCCCGAATATGCGCGTGCCGATCGGCTCGAGCTTCGCGTTGAGCAGCACCGCGGCGTTGGTGTCGAACTTGATCAGCGAACCGTCGGCACGGCGCACGCCCTTGGCGGTGCGCACCACCACGGCGCTGTAAATCTCGCCCTTTTTCACGCGGCCACGCGGAGCGCAGTCCTTGATGCTGACCTTGATCACGTCGCCGATGCCGGCATAGCGCCGTTTCGAGCCGCCCAGCACCTTGATGCACATCACTGCGCGCGCGCCGGTGTTGTCGGCCACATCCAATACACTTTGCATCTGAATCATGGTTTGTTTCCTCTCCAACTTGGACCGCTTGCGTGCACACCCTCAGGCGTGCGAGACATATTGCGGCCAGTCTTGGAACCCGTCCGGGTTGAACGCTCCAGCCTGAGCGAAGCGGTAACGCGAAAAACGGTGGATTATATCCGAGCCACGCTGCCGGGGCAAGGACTTTATCCGGCTTAAATGTTCTTGCCTTTCTCGAGCAGTTTGGTGACTTTCCACGCCTTGGTCTTGGAAATCGGGCGCGTCTCTTCGATCATCACCAAGTCGCCGACCTTGTACTCGTTATTCTCTGCGTGGGCGTGGTATTTCCTCGACCGGGTCACGATCTTGCCCACCACCGGGTGCCGTACGCGGCGCTCGATCAACACAGTGACCGTCTTGTTCATCTTGTCGCTAACCACGCGGCCGGTAAGGGCGCGCACGACTTTGCTTGCTTTGGCTGTTTGGGTATCGCTCATTTGCTTGCCGCCTTCTGTGCAATGATGGTGCGCACCCGCGCGATATCGCGGCGGGTCTTCTTCAGCTGGCTATTATTGGTCAGCTGCTGAGTCGCAACCTGCATGCGAAGGCTGAATTGCGCCTTCAACAGGTCATTCAGTTCCTGGTTCAGCTGCGCCACGTCCTTGGCGCGCAGTTCACTTGGTTTCATCGCTCTACCCCACTAAACGGTGGACAAAGGCGGTCGCGATCGGCAGCTTGG
>JBAYJH010000368.1:0-4672 GCA_041665185.1 Sterolibacterium sp. | reverse complement strand
GATGCACGTGGCCGTTGTCCCCGGTCTCGATCACCTGCCCGGCGCTCACCTTGTCGCCGCGCACCAGATCCCGCGGCGCATCCGGACCCGCGGCAATGCGTGCCGAGCCGATCAGGAACGACACCTCACCCACCGGGGCGGCCGCGGCCAGCGCGGCCGCCCCGGAGAGCAAGAAAACAAGCGTGAATAACAACAGTTGCATGGTCAAAGAGGAGCTACGGTCTGGCCTGTCGTTCGCCACTAAAGCAGCCCCCGCCGCGGAACCGCGAACTATTCCAAAGTTAGACTTCATGGCTGAGAACCGGTTGCCGGCGGGCGGAAGGCGAAAATATTCCGCGATTGATTCAAACCTTCCAGGAGGAATACCCCGAGGGGCACCAGGGGCTCCCCCGGCAGCAACGCCGCGGCCGCCGGACCGAGAATGATCGGTTCTGCCAGTTCGGCGGTGAGTGCCTGCAACCGGGTGGCGATGGTAACGGTCTCGCCCAGTGCAGTATGGGTACGGCGACGCGCCGGGCCGAACGAGCCCACCAGGGCGCTGCCGGTCTCGATGCCGATGCCGATGCCCAGCGGTTCGAGTCCGGGTGGTGGCGGAGCAGGCAACAGGGCCGTGCCTTCCTGGATGATTTGTATAGCGGCGGCCAATGCCTGGGCGACTTGCGCCGAACCGGCTCCCCAGATCGCCATGACGTCGTCGCCGGCGTATTCCTCGACGACGCCGTGATGCTGCTCCACCACGCGATCCACCAGGGTAAAGAAGGCGTGCAGCAGCGCCGCGGCTTCCTCCGGCGGACGGTTTTCGCAGTAAGACGAAAAATTGCGCAGATCGACATAGAGCACGGTGATGTCGCAACGACGGGCGTCGATGATGCCGGACGGTTCGCGAAAGGCGATATCGGAGGCAACCGCTTGTGGCAGATAACTGGACAGGTTGCGGAACAGCGCCTCGCGCTCGACCCGGGTGCGGGCGTGCTCGGCCACGCCCAGCAGCAGCCCGGCGCAGAGCGCAAACACCGCCGGATCGGCCCAGCCCAGCCAGAGGTGGCTGCCGAGCAGCCCGCGGCCATGCGCGGCAAGCATCAGCAAGGCCAGCGCCAGGCCAACCAGCGGCAGGCTGACCACCGGCAGGCGGTGGCGGCGAACCGCCAGGAGCAGCAACGCAGCGCCGGCCACCGCCGCCATCAGCAACTGGATCGCGGCGGCGCCGCGCGGCGTGTAAGGCAGGCGGTTGTCGAGCAGCGCGGTGATGAATTGCGCATGCACTTCGACGCCGCCCACCGCACCACCGTGCGGCGTGGGCACGGCATCGCCGATGCCGAAGGCGGTGGCGCCCACCAGCACCCAGGCGCCCTTGAAGAACTCCGCCGGCGCCCGTCCGGCGAGGATGTCGGCGGCGGGCACGGAGATGAATGACTTGCGCGACAGACTGTAGGAGAGCCGTACGTCGCCGTTGCCGTCGAGCGGCACCTGCACGCCCGGCAAGGCGCCGTGGCTGAGGCGGTAGGCCGGATCGAGCCAGCCGGCGCCGGGCGCGAGGTTCAGCTCCGGCGTGACCGCCGCCGACTTGAGCAGTGCGGCCAAGCCCAGCAGCGGATAGACGCGATTCTCGAAACAGACCAGGGCGGGGAGGCGGCGCACGCCGCCGTCGTCCGATATGCGCGGGGTGATATGGCCCACGGTAACCGCCGGATTGGCGGTCAATGCCGCCGTATTGCCGATGTAACCCTTGGCCTGCGGGACCGGCGCGCCACAGGCGGGCGAATTCAGGGCACCACGGATCTGCCCGGCAGCCGAAGCCTCCTCGTTGCCCAAGGTAAAGATTTGCGCCAGTACCACCGAATGGCGGGCCAACTCGGCGGCCAGGCGATCGTCACCGGGCCGCGCGTCGGGCAAGACGACGTCATAGATCTGGGTGCCGGCGCCGAGCGCGGCGAGTTTGCTCGACAGCGCCTCCAGGCGTTCCCGCGGCCAGGGCCAGGGGCCGACTTCGGCCAGGCTGGCTTCGTCGATATCCACCACGATCACGCGCCGTTCCTGAGCGTCGACCGGAAAGGCGCGCCAGAAGAAATCACCGGCACGTTCATCCAGGGCATCCAGTACACCAGGGAACATCCCGCGCATCAGCAGGGCAGCCAAGACTGCCAGCCCAAGGGCCAGCGCCCGCCCCTGCCAGGGGGATCCGAATGCCCGCAACGACATCATCGCCTCACTTGGCCCAAGCGTTGGCTCAGACGGCGGCTCAAGCGCCGTGCCAGGCGCCTGGCGCGGTCAAGGCAACCAGCGGAATTGCCCGAATTGACGGGTATATCCACGGCGTTTCCTTGGAATGGGGTGCGTTGCAGAATGTATGATGATCTCCTATTTGAGCGACATATTCATGATGCCCGAGCGCCTGATAGCTCGCTCTATCGACCAATATTCGTCGTTGATTGTCTCTCACAACGCTGAATAACTCTGTGTCCGCCATCACAATCTAGGTACATGGCTTGTAATCAAATACTGATCGGCAGGTATTACCTTTTCTTCCCCACCCCGGCCCTCCCCTGTCCAGGGGAGCGGGAAGTTGCATCCATTCGACCATGGCGATTCCGCGCGAAGTATTGAAGGGCCTGGACCTGCTGCGGGACCTGCCGCAGGAATTGGCTGCCCGTCTGGCGACATTGATGGTCGAGCGTTCCTTCGCCCGCCGCGAGGTGGTCTTCAATAAGGGGGAGTCCGGCCAGCCGCTGTGTTTCCTGGTCGAAGGCCGCCTGCAAGGGGTCGACTTCACGCTGGATGGACGTGAAGTCGGCCTGTATTTCGTCGACCCCGGCAGCTATTTCGGCGAGATGTCGGTGCTGGATGGCCTGCCGCGCCCGGATTTCGTGATTGCCGTGGCGCGCTCCCGGGTGGCCTTCCTGCCCGGCGCCGAGGCGCGCAACCTGATCGTGAATACCCCCAGCAGCGCCGAGAAGGTGTTGCTCAAACTGACCCAGCGGCTGCGCTCGGTGTCCGCGCAGCGTACCTTGCTGGGCATGCCCAGCCCGTCGCAGAGGGTTTGTGCGCAGTTGGCCCAACTGACGGTGACGGGCGCCAATGGCAAGGTCAGCATTACCAATGCGCCGACCCATCAGGAGATCGCCATCATGGTCAACACCAGCCGCGAAACGGTGACGCGGGTATTCCAGGTACTACAGGCGCGCGGGGTCGTCGTGCGCGATGGCGGCAGCTTGCAGGTGGGTGAACCGAAGTATCTGGTCGATGTCGCCGAGGGTAAGGTCGAGCCGCCGAAGACCTCATGACAAACCATTTGGCGCGGTGGTTTGGCCGGCTTTTCGGCAACAGACAGATGGTTGAGAAGCCCGCGTCCGGCCGCGCGGACTCCTCCCATGACTCGATTTTTTACGGCCTCGACGAGCCCCCGCACCATCTCGTCCGGGAGGGTGCCATTGCCCATTTTTCCGGATCGGTCCTGTGTATCGAGAGCCGCGCCGTGTGCAACTTGAGAGTGTATGCGGACGGCGCATTGGTCGGGTCTTTTCCGGTAGACAGCCCGCGAGCGCAAATCGGGCAGACAGTCCCGCACGTCGCCAGGTCGGCGATCTGCGGATTTGAATTCGACCTGCCGATCGGCCAGGGCAAGGATCGCTACGATTTCGAGCTGATTTTCGAGAACGGCGATCAGGAGTTCTTCTTCAGCTACGACATCGCCCGGTTGCGCAGGCTTCGCGGGCGGCTCGACAGAATGCATCTGGCGCTGGAGCGCTTAGCCATGCCGGACGGGCCCTTGGTCATGCTGACCCAAGGGCATGAGAACGTCCTCTCCTACCGGAATTCGATCATTCCCTTCATCGTCAATGTCGAGCAATATCTTGCCGAGGTCGGCGTCAAGCTAACGGATGTCCGCTCAGTCCTCGATATCGGCTGTGGCTCGGGCCGGGCATTGACGGCCTGGCATCTCGACGATCCGACACGGCGCTTGCACGGCTGCGATATCAACGAGACGCTGATCGCCTGGTCGCAGCGGAATCTGCCGCGCCAAATCGAGCTGGTCAGCAATTCGGTCCTGCCGCCTCTGGCCTATCCCGACCGCAGCTTCGACCTGGTCCAACTGATTTCCGTGTTCACTCACCTGTCGCTGGCCGTCCAGCGGCTATGGGTCGATGAAATCCGGCGGATACTGAAGCCGGGTGGATGCCTGCTCATCACCTTGCAGAACGAGTTCTATGTACAACTCTTCCTGCCGGGCTCGATCGAGGAATTCAGGCGCGACGGCTACCTTGAGACGGTTGGTCGCGAGGAAGGATTGAATCACTACGGCGCATTCCACGCTCCCTCCTTCGTGCCGGGGCTGTTCACGGGGTTTGAGATTGCTGGCTACTTCCCCCGGGGAAAGATCGGCGGGAAGCGCACGATATTTCAAATCGCGTCGCAACAGGACGTGTATATCCTGCGACGATCGGCCGAGGCTACGCCGTTGCCTTAGAATAGGGCGGCATTGTCTCCGACGGACATGTCCGGTCGTCCAAAGGGGTATCCCGGTTACTTCGGTCTCAGCTATCCACCTGATGAAACTCTCCTTCTTCCTGCCGCTGCGGCTACGTTCGCTGATCTGGCAATTCTCCAAGCGCGATGTGCTGGCTCGATACCGCGGGTCATTTCTCGGCCTGGGCTGGTCGCTGGTGACTCCGCT
>JBAYJH010000367.1:0-4685 GCA_041665185.1 Sterolibacterium sp. | reverse complement strand
GAAGAAGGACGGCAAGTGGGTACGAAACCCGCTGGTGCGCACCGACACCTACGTCGACGACGGCGAGATCGTCTACGGCGAGCCGGTCGCCGCAGACAAGGTCGCCGCGGCCAAGGCCCTGGTGGCCGAATGCAAGACCGATTTCACCCTGCTCGACGCCGAGGTCAATCGCCTGGTGTGGAAGTTCGCCAATCTATTCCCGAATTGCCTGATCAACTCCATCGACGGCATCCGCGGCAAGAAGAAGTTCTTCTGGGACCAGATGAAGCTGCCCAATCGCCATTGGCTTGCCGCCAACATGAACCACGAGGCCTGGCTGGGGTTCAACGCCTTCGATGCGAAGAAGGCCACCGGCAAGGACGTCGTCGACTTCGTCAAATACCGCCAGCTGGTGGCGAAAGGCGCGCTGTTCGACGACAAGTTCGCCGAGCAGGTCATGGCCAAGCCGAAGACGTAAGGTAAACGGTAAACTGCAAAAATTCAAAACGTTCAGGGGGAGACGCAGCTATGACAGGCAAAACCGGGGCGGGCCTGCACCCGATCGAGACCGCCAGCCGCGACGAGATCAGCGCGCTGCAATTGCAGCGCCTGCAATGGTCGCTGAATCACGTGTACAAAAATGTCCCGCACTTCCGCAAGAAATTCGAAGCGGCGGGCGTGCATCCGGGCGACCTGAAACAACTTTCCGATCTGGCGAAGTTCCCGCTCACCGACAAGCGCGACCTGCGCGACAACTATCCTTACGGCATGTTCGCCGTGCCAATGAGCGAAGTGGTGCGGATCCACGCCTCCAGCGGCACCACCGGCAAGCCGACGGTGGTCGGGTATACGCAGAAGGACATCGACATGTGGGCGGATGTCATGGCGCGCTCGATCTACGCCGCCGGCGGCAGGCGCGACGACATCGTCCAGGTCTCCTACGGCTACGGCCTGTTCACCGGCGGCCTGGGCGCGCACTACGGCGCCGAGCGCTTGGGCGCGGCGGTGATTCCGATGGGCGGCGGCCAGACCGAGAAACAGGTGCAGTTGATCCAGGATTTCCGGCCCACCGTCATCATGGTGACGCCTTCCTACATGCTGGTGATCGCCGAGGAGATGGCGCGCCAGGGCATCGATCCGCGCACCTGTTCGATCAAACTCGGTATCCACGGCGCCGAACCGTGGACCCAGGCAATGCGCCTGGAAATCGAGGCGCGCTTCGACTGCAATGCCATCGACATTTACGGCCTGTCGGAAGTGATCGGCCCCGGCGTGGCCTGCGAATGCGTCGAGACCAAGGACGGCCTGACGCTGTGGGAGGATCATTTCTATCCCGAGATCATCGACCCGGTCAGCGGCGCGCCCCTGCCCGACGGCGAACTGGGCGAACTGGTATTCACCTCGCTGTCCAAGGAGGCGATGCCGGTGATCCGCTACCGCACCCGCGATCTCACCCGCCTGTTGCCCGGCACGGCGCGCAGCATGCGGCGCATGGCCAAGATCACCGGCCGTTCCGACGACATGCTGATCATCCGCGGCGTGAATGTGTTCCCTTCGCAGATCGAGGAACTGATCCTCAAGCATCCCGAACTGACCCCGGTGTATCAGCTTCACGTCGAGAAAGACGGCCCGATGGACAAGCTGGACGTGTATGCCGAAGTCCGCACGGAACTGCTAGCCAAGACCGGGCGCGAGGGCATGGAGAAGATCGGCATGGAACTCCAGCACAACATCAAGAGCTACATCGGCGTCAGTTGCGACGTGCACGTGGTCGAGGAAGGCAAGGTCGAGCGCACCATCGTTGGCAAGGCGAAGCGGGTGGTGGACAAGCGGCCGAAGTGAACCTTTCGATTGCGCTCCCTCTGAACTGAAAAAGCCAAGCCCTTTTGGGCTTGGCTTTTTTACGACGGCATGGGAACTCTCTATCTCAAATCGATTGGAGCAAGGTCCATTAGGGTGGTCCCGGTGGCATACCGCCACCAGCCGGAGGTGACCCACCGCCACCTGATGGGGGCGTCGGAGTTGGGGTAGGTGTAGGTTCCGGCGTAGGTGTCGGAGTTGGTTCCGGCGTAGGAGTCGGTGTAGGAGTCGGCGTAGGAGTCGGCGTAGGAGTCGGCGTAGGAGTCGGCGTAGGTTCCGGCGTCGGTGTGGGAGTCGGTGTAGGTATTGGTGTAGTCCCACCGCCTGTCGGGGGAATGGTGGTGCCACCGCCGGTGGGGGGCGTCGTAGTCCCGCCACTCGTCGAAGGTGGCGGAGGCGCCGCACCGATGGTGACCGTTCCGTCAGGGTTTATGGTGGCCCCTGGCGGCGGCGTTGCCCCTGGCGGCAATTTCACGGTGGTGCTGCCATCTTCACCGACTTTGGGGGCTTCAAAGCCTTCTGGTGCGGCCATGGTGACCGTGCCGTCGGCATTCACCGTGGCATTCGCGAGCAGGGCGATACCGGCTGGCGGAGCCGGCATGGTGATCTTGCCGTCTGAACCCACCGTTGCCGGGGTGGTCGCACCGCTAATCGCCGTCCCTTGCTGGAAACCGGTCTGGGGCGTGAAGCCGGTGGGTGCGCTGATTGATCCGATGCCGCTGAATGCCGCGATCTTCCCGCTGTCATCGATTTCGCCGATGAACGAAGGAGCCGGCAGTGTGTAGGTACCGTCGGCATTCAGTGTCGAACCGGTGGGAAGCTTGCTTGGGTCGGCAGGCGCCGCAATGACGATGGAACCGTCGGCATTGATCGATTTCGGCGCTTCCGATTCAGCGTAACCACCTGTGGGCGGCGGCGGCACATAGTAGGCGCCGGTGCTGTCCTTGGTCACTCCGCTCGGCGGGGTCCATGAGTCCGGGGGGTTGATGTTGCTGGGAATCTGCGTGCCGGGGACCACCACCGACCCGTCAGGAAGCACCGTCGTGCCCTTGGGAAGATTACTGGCTGAGTCTATCTTCGTCCCAGGAGGCAGGGTGATCCCCGGTGGGATCACCACATCCGACGATACCTTGACCCCTGACGGAATGCTGGCCCCGGCGGGCATCTGGGTGCCCGGCGGAATCATGTAGGCATAATCGCTGGGTATGCTCACGCCAGCCGGCAAGGTAACGCCGTTCGGCAACGGCATGTTCTTGGGGATCTCGAACTGGGGCGGCAGCGTGACTTCCTTGGGCATCTGCACGTCGGCAGGCGGCGTGAAGCCGGTTGGCAGCGTCTTGTCGCCGGGGTTGGTGCCGGCGACCAGGGGCGCCAATACGGTGCCATCGGGGAAGGTGATGGCATTGGTGTTGGGGTCGACGGTGACGCTCGTCGAGCCTCCGGCTTTGTACTTGCCTTGCTGCTCCGCAGAGGGCACAAAGGGAATGAAGGCAGCGCCGGTGGTGGTTTGAACCGTCCCGTCGCTATTGAAAGTAATTAGGCCCGCGGGCAACACGCCCGCAGTCACCAAGTCATTGATCAGGGATTCCGGCATCTTTGGCGGTACCGTCACCCCAGTGGGAAGCGCCAGGTTAGAGGGCGTCACAAAGCCTGCGGGAGGGCTGAAGTTTGCCGGGAAGGTGCCGCCGGCGACCGGGGTAAAGCTGGCCGGAAGCTTGGGGAGAGACCCGGGAGTCGACTCGATGGGCACGAATTGCAGGTTTCCTGTGCCGACGAAGGAGCCGTCGGCTGCCTGGCTGAAGTCTGCAAGTTTGGCGTCGAGTTTGCTGGCGTCATAATCTGGTGGCAGGATGGGAACCAGCGACATGCTACCGAGCTTGAGTTGACCGTCGTCGCCGACCGTCAGCCCCGGGATGGCGGCGGTCAATTCCGCCAGCAGACCGGCAGGCAGTTGCGTGATCTGGCCGGTGGCGGAAGTCGTCGTGGTGGTAGTCGGCGGCGTTGCAGTTGTGGTTTGAGCAAACACATCGCCGGCGAAGGCCAATGCGATGGCGGTTGCCAGTATCGTCAACCTGGACGGCATATTCATGGCGTTCTCCTGTCTTTTCAGTGATTCAAGCGACGCTGAATAAATGGTAGAGCAGGCGGGTGGACAATTCAATATCGGCGATAGCGCTTTCCGATTCGCCAGACCTACATATTGCCCGCCGTCATGTCCCTCAAGCGCGCGGTCACCTCCCGCAGGCGCTGGCTCACCGAGGCGCCGTAATCCTGTAGATGGGCGATTTTGTCGATCACCTCCTGGGTGAGCGCGACCAGGGATTCTTCCTGGCCCTGGGTCAGCCCCAGATGGACGAAGGCTCCGGTCAGCGCCTGCATATGCGTGTTGGCGATGACGAGCGCCTGTATTCGTTGATCTTCCTGATTCTTCTCGATCTCGTTCAGCGCCTTGGTGAGATCGGCCACGGCGGCGATGATGCTTTCCGCCTGGGCGATTCGGCGCGACTCATTGATCATGACCAGGAAGCGCGCTTCCGCCCCCTCGGCCAGCACCGCCAGATGGTCGCGCAGACGGCCGACCCGATCCGGATCGTCCAGCGGAAGATTGGGAATCAGCACCGTGGCTCGGGGATAGTTGATCACCAGACGGTCACGAAACTGGAAGATACGATCCATGTCGCGCACTTGGGCAATAATGGAGGTCTCAAGTGCCGTGCACTCGCCATGAGTCGAATAGCAATGACTCTGCGATCCCTCGCGTAACTCCACCAGGCCTTTCAGGTCATACTGTTTTATCGCATTGCAGAGTACCAGCCCCAGCTCGTCCGCTGTCCGGCAAGCGAAGG
>JBAYJH010000366.1:0-4701 GCA_041665185.1 Sterolibacterium sp. | reverse complement strand
TGTACGAATTGTTCGCGCGCGCCGGCCAGGATCGCCGCGGCGTCTTGCCATTCGGGCGCCAGATCGACGGTGATGGTGTACTCCTGATTTTCGAAACGCAGGTCGAGACGGCACAGCAGCACCACGTCTTCACGTTGGAAGCCATAGCCGGCCACCGCCTTGATGGCGCGTTCGGAAAGTTCGTTCAGGATCGGCAAGGTTTCGCCGACATGCCGGCTGTCGAAAGGCAGCACCTTGGTGCGAACCTCGTCTTCGACATAATCGCTGCTGAGGATGCCCCAGGCGGAAAAATTGGCCGGCGCCATCGGCACGATGACTCGCGGCACTTCCAGTTCGTCGGCCACGGAACAGGCGAACAGCCCGCCGCCGCCGCCATAGGCGAGGGTGACGAATTCACGCGGATCGAGACCGCGCGCCACCGTCTTGGTGCGGATGGCATTGGCCATGTTGGTTTCGGCGATGGCGACGATGCCGTGCGCCGCCGTCTCGATCGAAATGCCCAGCGGCCTGGCGATCTTGTCTTCGATCGCCTTCGTCGCCCCGGCCAGATCGAGCTTCATCCGGCCGCCGAGGAAATACTCAGGGTCGAGGCGCCCTAGCACCAGATGCGCGTCGGTCGTGGTCGGTTCGACACCGCCGCGGCCGAAGCACACCGGGCCGGGAGAGGCGCCGGCGCTTCGCGGCCCGACTTGCAGCCCGTTGCGGTGGTCCAGCCAGGCGATGGAGCCGCCGCCCGCGCCAATCGAAATGACGTCGATCAGCGATCCCAGCACCGGCCGTCCAGCGATTTCGGTCTGGCTGCGTTCCAGAACCTTGCCGTCCTCGATGATCGCGACGTCATAGCTGGTGCCGCCGACGTCGGTGCAGATGACGTTCTTGTAACCCAGCAGGCTGCACAGGAATTTGGCGCCGATCACGCCGCCGGCCGGGCCGGACATCAGGGTACGGATCGGCTTGACGCCGGCGGTCTGGGCATCGGCGACGCCACCGTTGGATTGCATGATGGCCAGCGGCTGGCGGTAGCCGACCCCGGTCAGTTTCTGTTGCAGCTTGTCGAGATATCCCCTGACGATAGGCTGTATAAAGGCGTTGAGCACGGTCGTCGATGTGCGTTCATATTCGCGCCATTCGGCGGCGATTTCATGCGAGACCGACACCGGCAACAGCGGATAACGCGAGAGGATGCGGTCCCGCGCCGCGATCTCGTGCGACGGGTGGGCGTAGGAGTGAAGAAAGGTAATCGCCAGCGCTTCGACGCCTTTTGACAGCAGATAATCGACTTCGCGGTCGACCTCGTCGAGGTCTATCGGTTCCAGCACCTCGCCCTTGAAACTCATGCGTTCCGTGACTTCGCGCCGCAGATAGCGTTCGACCAGCGGCGGCGGACCTTTCTGTACGAAGTCATACACCGGCTTGCGGCCACCCCGGCCCATTTCCAGCAGGTCGCGAAAGCCCCTGGTGGTGATCAGCCCGACCTTGGCGCCGCGTTCCTGGATCAGGGCGTTCACCCCCACGGTCATGCCGTGGAAAATTCGCGCGATCGCGTCGATGCCGACACCAAAGGTTTCCAGTCCTTTCATGAACTGGCCGGGCAACTGGTCGGCGATGGACGGAACCTTCTCGATACGGATCTCGCCGGTCCGCTCGTCCATCAAGACAAAATCCATGAAAGTGCCGCCGACATCGACGGCCACCCGATACTTGGCCTGCATTGTTTTCCCCTCGCGGCGTCTATTTCGCCGTTGTTGATTCGACGGCCTATGGTGAACAGCTAGGCAATCGCCAGCAAGAGGCGAAACGGGGGGAACCGGAGCAAAAAACAGGGGGGGTGGGCTGACGCTCGACGAGGAAATCGAACTCCTGGAATTCAGCCTGCCTGGTGTGCGGTGGTTGCCAGTGTTTCCAGCAAGTGCTTTTCGCGTCGCCGGGCTTTCTCCAGGCTGGCTGTCTTGACGTGGCCATAACCGCGGACTTGTTCGGGCAGCGCTGCGAGTTCCAGTAACACCGGCAAGTTGACGGCGTCGAGCAGCGGAAGCAACGACGCCATCATCCGAGCATAATCAGCCGCATATTGGCGTTCCATGCGGCGTTCTTGGGTATGACCAAAGATGTCGAGCCAGGTACCGCGCAGGCGGCGACCTTGGGCCAGCAGCTTCAACGCGGGCAGCATCCACTGCCCGAAGGCGCGCTTGCGCGGCATTCCGTTTGCATCGAGACGGCTCAACAGCGGCGGTGCGAAATGGAATTGCAGGCGGTATTCGCCTTCGAATGCTTCCGCCAGCGCGTATGCAAAAGTGCCATCGGTGTATAAGCGCGCCACCTCGTACTCGTCCTTGCAGGCCAGCAACTTTGCGTAATTCCTCGCCACAGCGGCACTCAGCGGCAGTATTTTGTCGCTGCCGGCAATGGCTTCCTCGGCGCGCATCACGCGGCCGACGAGATCCCGATATCGCCCCGCATAGGCAGCATCCTGATAGGCCGTCAGGTGGGCGGCATGGCGCTCGATCAATGCGCTGAGCTCCTCTTCCTGAGTTTGCGCTACGTCGTGCATGAACTGCGACAAGGCGGTGGGATCCGCTGCCACCAGCCGGCCGAGGTGGAAGGCCAGGCGATTCATGTCCACCGCCACGTCGTTCAACTCGATCGCCCGCAGCATTGCCGCCAGCGACAGCGGGATCAGGCCTTGCTGCCAGGCCAGTCCGGTGAGCAGGATATTGGCGCCCACGGCATCCCCCAATGCGCGCGTGGCGAGGCTGGTGGCGTCGCACACCTGCATCTGCCCGGCGCCGGCGGCGAAGCGCAGCTTGTCGAGCAGTTCCGTGGCATGGAGGGTCGCGTCGGGATTGCGCACGAAATCATCCGTCGGAATTTCGTAGTTATTCACCACCACTCGGGTACGTCCGCGGCTGACGCTCTGCAAGGCGGCTTCGCTGGCACCGACCACCATGTCGCAGGCCAGCAGCAGGTCCGCCTGCTGGGTATCGATGCGCGCCTGGTTCAACAATTCGGGACGCTCCGCCAGGCGCACGAAGGACAACACGGCGCCGCCCTTCTGGGCAAAGCCCATGAAGTCGAGTACCGACGCGCTATGCCCATCCAGGTGCGCCGCCATGCCGATGAGGGCGCTCACCGTCACCACCCCGGTGCCGCCGACCCCGGTCACCAGGATATCGCAGGGCGCGTCGGCTAAGCGCGTCTCGGGAACCGGCAGGCGCGCTGCCGCCGCGGCCAGGTGTTCCATGTTCGCCTGGGCGGCACGCTTCGGCTTGCCGCCGATGACCGAGACGAAGCTGGGGCAGAAACCGTCGACGCAGGAATAGTCCTGGTTGCACGACCATTGATCGATAAAGCGCTTGCGCCCGAACGGCGTGTCCTTCGGCAATATCGAAAGACAGTTCGACTTGGCCCCGCAATCGCCGCAGCCTTCGCAAACGTCGGCGTTGATGAAGATCCGGCGCTGCGCAATGGGCAGCTTGCCTTTCTTGCGCCGGCGCCGCTTCTCGGCGGCGCACAGCTGCTCATAGATCAGTATCGTCACGCCGGGGATGTCGCGCAACTCGCGTTGCACCGAGTCCAGGTCCGCGCGGTGGTGGAAGCTGGTGGCCTTGGGGAAATCGCCTTCCTGACCAAGATACTTGTCCGGCGCATCGCTGACCACGGCCACCCGCCGGGCGCCTTCGGCTTCCACCTGGCGTGCCATCTGTGCCACCGAGATCGAGCCGTCGGGCGGCTGGCCGCCGGTCATCGCCACCGCGTCGTTGTAGAGGATCTTGTAGGTGATGTTGGCCTTGGCGGCGATGGCTTGGCGGATGGCCAGGATGCCGGAATGGAAATAGGTGCCGTCGCCGAGATTCTGGAACATGTGGCGGCGGCGCGTGAACATACCGTGCGCCACCCAGTCCACGCCTTCTCCGCCCATGTGGATGGCGCCTGCTGTATCGCGCTCCATCCAGGAGGCCATGTAGTGGCAACCGATGCCCGGCGCGGCCAGCGACCCCTCCGGCACTCGGGTGGAAGTGTTGTGGGGGCAACCCGAGCAGAAATAGGGCCGGCGCCTGACCGCATCCGCCGCGTTCGACAGCACCGCGGGTGCGGTGAAATCGATCACCCGCTCACGCCGGTCGAGTGGCGGTTTGTGTCTGGCTAGCCAATCGGCCACCACCGGCATGACGCGGGAGGGACGCAATTCGCCGGTGGCGGAGAGCAGGGGCTGGCCAGCCGCGTCAGTCTTGCCGATGATGCGGGGACGCTCGGCGTCGGGGCGATTGTAGAGCAAGGTTCGCATCTGCTGTTCCACCAGCGCGCCTTTCTCCTCGATCACCAGCACTTCCTGGAGGCCTGCGCAAAACGCCTCGATTCGCTGGTTCTCCAGCGGGAAGCTCAGGCCGACCTTGTAGATGCGCACTCCCTGGGCGGCGAGTTCGGGCAGCGTCAGCCCGAGGCGGCGGAAGGCTTCGATCAGGTCGAAATGCGCTTTGCCGCAGGTTACGATGCCGATGTTGGCGTGTGCGCTGGCGCAGATTTCCTTGTCGATGGAATTGCTTCTGGCGAAATGCCGCACAGCCTCCAGCTTGGCCGTCAGGCGCAATTCGATGGCGGGGCTGGGCGCGTCGTTGGGACGAAAATGCAGGCCGCCCGCCGGCGCGGCAAAGGCCGCGGGGACGCTGAAACCGGCAATGCGGGACTTTAAGGCATCCAGGT
>JBAYJH010000365.1:0-4705 GCA_041665185.1 Sterolibacterium sp. | reverse complement strand
GGTGCAGGGCAAGCCGGACCTGGAGGCGCGCATGCGCGCGGCGGCCGGGCAACCGATACAACCGGAAGTGCATCTGCGGCCCAACAAGCTGGTCAAGTATCAGCACGTCGCCATGGTCATGGCCGCGGCTCAGCGTCTCAATCTGATGAAGATCGGCGTCATCGGTAATGAGCAGTTCGTGAATTGAGGATATCCAAGATATGAAGACACAGAATTCAAGACGCATTGGTCGCGGCCTGTTGAACGGGGCTGCGTTTTGTATGTTCGGCGTTCTCGGCTGCGTGATGGCACCCGCGCCGGCACTGGCCCAGGAAACGGTGCGCCCGGAAGTCGGCAAGCCCTTGCAGGCGGCTCAGGAGATGTTGCGCACCAACCGCTTCAAGGACGCGCTGGCGAAAGTGCGGGACGCCGACGGCGTGGCCAACAAGACCGCCCATGAGAGCTACCTCGTCGAGCGCCTGCGCGGCAGCGCGGCCATGGGCGCCGGCGACAACGCCACCGCGATCAAGTCTTTCGAGGCCGTCATCAGTTCGGGCAAGGCGCCGGCGGGCGACCAGTTGAAAATGGTCGAGACTCTCGCGGGCATCCATTACCGCATCCGCGACTATGCCGCCGCCGTGAAATGGTCCGCCCGTTATTTCAAGGACGGCGGTAATAATCCGCAGATGCGCATGCTGCTGATCCAGTCCTATTTCCAGCACGGCGATGTGGCCAACGCCGCCAAGGAGGCCGCGGCCGATATCCAGGCCGATGCCCAGGCGGGACGGACTCCGTCGGAAGACAAGCTGCTGCTGCTGGCCAACTGTTACCTCAAGCAAAACAACTCGGCGGCGTATCTGACCACCATCGAAAAGCTGCTCAACTATTACCCGAAGAAGACGCTGTGGGCCGATGTTCTTGCGCGCCTGCGCACCAAGCCGGGATTCTCGGACCGTTTGTCGCTCGACGTCTATCGCCTGCAAATGGCCACCGGCAATATTCAGAGCACTTCCGACTACATGGAGATGGCCCAACTGGCCTTGATCGCCGAGTTCCCCAATGAGGCGAAGAAGGTGGTGGACGAAGGTTATGCCAGCGGCGCCCTCGGCAAGGGAACCGACGTCGAGCGCCAGAAGCGCCTGAAGGCCATGGTCGACAAGCAACTCGCGGACAGCCAGAAGATGCTGAGCTCGGGCAAGGCTGAGGAGGCGGCCAATGCCGCACCGGACGGCAATGCCCTGGTCAATCTGGGGTTCAACCTGGGATCGGCCAAGGGGATCGCGCTGATGGAGGCGGGGATCAAGAAAGGCGGTTTGAAACGCCCGGAAGACGCCAAGCTGCACTTGGGCATTCTGTTGATCCAGGCCGGCCAGAAGGCCAAGGCCGCCCAACTGCTGAAGACCGTCCAAGGCGCCGACGGGGTGCGCGATCTAGCCTATCTCTGGGCGTTGTTTGCACGCTGAAGGCAAGGAAGCACCTCAACCGTCATCGCTCAAAAATCCGGCCTCACTCGAGGCCGGTCGAATTTCTCTCTACACCCGGTTCCTGCTAGAAGGGGATATCGTCCTCGAAATCATTGAAGCCGCTCCCCGCTGCCGGGGCCGACTGCGGGGCGGGTGACTGGGCGCCTCCTCCCGACTGGGCCGGCCGCTCGCGCGGCGCCGAATCGTTCATGTCGCCGCTGCCCTGGCGCGAACCGAGCATCTTCATTTCGTTGGCGACGATCTCGGTGGTGTAGCGGTCCTGGCCTTCCTTGTCCTGCCACTTGCGGGTTTTCAGCGAACCCTCGATATACACCTGCGAACCCTTCTTCAGGTATTGGCCTGCGATCTCGGCCAGTCTCTTGAAAAACACCACGCGGTGCCATTCGGTGGCTTCCTTCTTGTCGCCGCTGGTCTTGTCCTTCCAGGTATCGGTGGTGGCCAGCGTGATGTTGGTCACCGCCTCGCCGCTGGGCATGTATCGGACGTCCGGGTCCTTGCCCAGGTTGCCGATCAGGATTACTTTATTTACCGAAGCCATGTTGCCTCCTTTAATGTTGTGCCACTAGTTCGTCGGCTTGCGTCGCTTTGCTACGCGGCTGCACCGGTTTCATGGTTGCCACCAGCATCAGCCAGATCAGTGCCAACGCGGCGCAAAACAGATGCACCGCCGGCGTCCCGAAGTTCTTTCCCAGCCATCCGCCCAGCATTCCGCCGATGAACAGCCCGATCGACTGGGTGGTATTGTAAATGCCCAAGGCCGCGCCGCGGGCTTCGGTCGGTGCAATTCGCGAAATCAGCGAGGGTTGCATGGCTTCGAGAATATTGAAAGCGACGAAAAACAGCATGAGCCACGCGCCGATCGGATACAGGCCGGTGCCGTAGGCGTACAGGCCGGCTTGAACCAGTAGCAGCAACAGGATCGCGCCGCCGAAAACCAGGCGGACCTTGCCATGCCGCTCGGCGATCATGATCGCCGGGACCATCAGCACGAACGACGCCAGCACCGCCGGCAGGTAGACCTTCCAGTGTTCCGCCAGCGCCAGGCCGCCCGAATGAACCAGCGCCGCCGGCACCACCACCCATAATGCCGTCTGCATGGTGTGCAGGGCCAGCACGCCGAAATTCAGCCGCGCCAGTTGCCCGTCCAGGAGCACCGAGGAGAAGGGCACATCGACGCCGCGGGCGACCATGGCCGGCGCCGCCGGCACCACGTTCAGCAGCAGCACGATGGCGCCCAGCGCCAGCCCGCCGGTCAGCCAGAAAATCCCGGCCATGCCCACGGCCGCATACATCAGCGGCGCCGCCACCAGCGACACGGCGAAGGTGAGGCCGATCGACACGCCGATCATCGCCATCACCTTGGTGCGATGCTGTTCGCGGGTGAGATCGGCGGCCAGTGCCGTCACTGCCGCCGAGATCGCCCCGGCGCCTTGCAGCACGCGGCCGGCGATCATCCACCAGATGTCGGGGGCGAGGGCGGCGATGGCGCAGCCGAGGGCGAACACCAGCAAGCCGAAGACGATCACCGGCTTGCGCCCGTAGCGGTCGGAAGCGACGCCGTAGGCGATCTGGAACAGCGCCTGGGTCAGGCCATAGGCACCCAGTGCAAAACCGACCAGCGTCAGGTTGTCGCCGCCCGGCAGGGTCTGGGCGAACAGCGCGAAGACCGGCAGGATCAGGAACAGGCCGAGCATGCGCAGGGCGAATATCGACGCCAGCGATGCGCCGGCGCGCAGTTCGTCCGGGGTCATGCGGTCTGGGGTGGGGGCGCGCATATTCAAACTTTCCTGACGAGGCGGCGATAGGCTTCCGCATCGTTGCGCTTGCCGATTAGCGGTACCCGCAGGAGCTCGCCTTCGATACGGAAGACGATCCGGTGTTCGCCGCTCTCGACGCGGTAATAGCCGTCCATACCTGACAGCGGGCGGGCGGCGCGTGGATCCTGGGGTTGGGGGTTCTTGAGCAGGGAGAGCATGGCACTCACGACTTGTTTGAATTGCTGGCCCGGCAGCCCGGCGATGAAATCGCCGGCATCGCGGGACAAATCCAGTTTAAGCATTGCGCTCCATCAGTTCGCCAATAAGTTTTGCCGAGCCTTCCGCGCCCAGGTAGCCGCGTTCCTCGGCCTGCCGCACCTCATGGACGATTTGCGCATCCTCGATGGCCACCAGACGTTCGTATTCGGCCGCAGAGAGTATCACAGCCACGGACTTGCCGGACTTCTGGACCATCACCGGTTGATAGAGCGCGGCATTCAAATATTCGCCAAAGTGCTGCTTGGCATCGGTTGCGCCGATCGTGATCATGGCATCTCCCAATTGGATTGTTTGGACAGATTGTA
Source organism: Sterolibacterium sp. (assembly GCA_041665185.1). GTDB lineage: Bacteria > Pseudomonadota > Gammaproteobacteria > Burkholderiales > Rhodocyclaceae > JACRAR01. Next base: position 901 of record JBAYJH010000365.1, on the reverse strand, counting down.
CGTTTCGTTCATTCTAGGCGGGTTCGATTTGGCTGTCTAGCAAAATATTGTTTGGTCATGGTCTGGGCACGATTGCGCCGGCGCTGTCAGGTGGTCTCGCTTCGGCTCCCGGTGCTGGGAAGCGCAATGTCGCCGAATCGAGACCACCTGCCAGCGCCAGAATCGGCTGGGGTTGGGTTTTTGCCAGGAGCAACACCAACATTCAATACATGCGGTCCGGGGAATTTGTTCGACCGATATGTGCGCTTCTGCACCGAGAGGGCGGGCAAATTCCCCGGACCGCATGCGCTCTCCTGGTCAATACTCTCGTCTGCACCTCAGCCAGGCAGTGGACGTATCTCTGCCTCGCGAAGCCGGGTATATTTACGGGTTGCTTTCACGTCACCTGCACAGATCATGGACACCCTCAAAATCCGCGGCGCACGCACGCACAACCTGAAGAACATCAGCCTCGATCTGCCGCGCAACCGGCTGACGGTGATCACCGGACTGTCCGGTTCCGGCAAGTCCTCTCTGGCCTTCGATACGCTTTATGCGGAAGGCCAGCGGCGCTATGTCGAATCGCTTTCCGCCTATGCGCGCCAGTTTTTGCAGATGATGGAAAAGCCCGACGTCGACCTGATCGAAGGCCTCTCGCCGGCGATTTCCATCGAGCAGAAGGCTACTTCGCACAACCCGCGCTCGACCGTCGGCACCGTCACCGAGATTCACGATTACCTGCGCCTGCTGTATGCCCGCGCCGGCACGCCGCACTGCCCCGACCACGGCCAGCCGCTCGAGGCGCAGAGCGTCTCACAGATGGTCGACCACGTGCTGTCGTTGCCCGAGGACACCAAGCTGATGATCCTCGCCCCGGTGGTCGCCAACCGCAAGGGCGAGCAGCTCGATCTGTTCGCCGAAT
>JBAYJH010000364.1:0-4718 GCA_041665185.1 Sterolibacterium sp. | reverse complement strand
CAGGCGCAGTATCGTCGAAAAAAGGGCACGACTGTTGTTTGCGCGATGCGGATTGACCAGGCTGCGCGACTGCATTGACCACCCCAAAGCGTCCTTTATCAGGTGCCTGGAGTGAAAGAGAAATAGTCAGCGAATGGGCGGTTTGCGATGTCTGCGCATGGTGGTCGATTCTGCTCGTGCAGCAACATGGCCTGCGCGCATTCTGTTCGATACCTTGGCAATCCCTCACATACAGCAGCGCTCTGGTGAACCCGTTAGAACCGATGCCGCAGACCGCAAGCGGTCGTTGCTCGATCTCAACAAGCAATGCATTCACGATATCCGTCAAGGTAGGGCAAGCCATTTGCGCCACAGAACGCGTGCCCTGCGCTGATACGCCTTCATCTCCTTCGTCAACGACTGCCGCGCCTTGGGCGCGATCATCTCCGGCGGCAGCAGTGGATCGCGGATGAGTTGACCAATCACGGCACGCCCGAGCAGCAGGGATTCGCGCACGGCGGTTTCCAGATCTGCGCTTCCAAACCTGCGTGTACTTAACTTTAGCGCCTGTTGCAGGCGTTTGTATTCCTTCGGCAGCGTTTCGACCTCCCATAGGGCCAGGGCCTGTGCTTCACGCGCCTCGTCGAGCGCATCAAGGCGGAACACTACGGCCTGCGGTGCCAGGCCAAGGTCCAGCAGTTGGTTGCGAACTGACGTCGCGCCGCCCGCGAGATTATCAGGCCGAATGTGCAGACCGGGCCGAAACAGGCGAAAGCCGCGCAATGCCAGTGCCAGGCTGTGGCGACGCCAGCCCGTCTTGTCCGAGCGCAGGACTCCCGCGTCGTGCACGCCGAGCCACCTTCGGCTCCACGCAACCGTATGCGGCTCCTTATGCTGCCAGTCGTCTACGGCACGGGAGAGCGCCGGCCCGGAAAAATTGAGCGCATAGAAGCCACGGGCGCCACGCGTGATCTTGCCCTGTTGGGCAAGGCGCGTCAGCGCGACCCGAATTGCCGATTCGCTCAATCCGATCAATGCCCCGGCCCGGCACAGCGCGCGAACAGGAAGCATCTCCCCATTTGCGACCAACAGGTCGAGAATCAGCTCGGGTGCGCCCGGCGTGGCCTCATCAATATTACATGCGACGTCCATGTTTGCGTAATAACGTAATGTTACCTAGACTGACGATCGACGCCCTGGAACGCAATTTTAACCTGCCGCCAACGCAGCCAGACTAGACGAGGCAACGGTATGCGCTATATTTCGATCACCAACGACGGCCCCATTTGCACCATCACGCTGAATCGCCCGGAAAAGCGCAATGCCGTCCACGGCCCCATGGCGGCTGAACTGCGTGCTGCATTTATCCGGTTTGAACAAGACTCCGCGCTACATGCGGCAGTCCTGACCGGCGCTGGCGGCCATTTCTGCGCCGGAGCCGATTTGGCCGCCGTAGGGGACCCGGCGCTGCGCAACGACCTTGACCCGGACGGGGGCGGCGCCGGCCCCATGGGACCGACCCGCATGGCTTTATCCAAACCGTTGATTGCCGCTGTGAACGGATATGCGGTTGCGGGCGGTCTGGAATTGGCGTTGCTGGCGGACTTGCGTGTAGCGGACGACGACGCTGTATTTGGCGTATTTTGCAGGCGCTGGGGCGTACCGCTGATCGATGGCGGGACCGTGCGCCTACCGCGGGTTGTGGGCATGGGCCACGCCCTTGACATGATTCTGACCGGGCGCCCCGTCAAGGCGCCCGAAGCCATGTCGATGGGTCTGGTCAACCGTATTGCGCCTGCGGGTAAGGCGCTCGCCTCGGCGCAGGAACTGGCCCGACTGATCGCAGCGTTCCCGCAAAAATGCATGCTGTCGGACCGGGCTTCTGCCTACGCCCAGTGGGGCTTGCCGGTCGAAGAAGCTTTGCGCCGCGAGGGCGCGCTCGGCGTGCCGATGGTCTTTGCCGAAGGCGAGACCGGGGCTGCCCGGTTTGCCCAGGGTGCGGGGCGGCACGGCAACTTCAACACCTGATCGATACCTTCGCGTCCAAACGACATCTATCGCAAGCAGGTTTACCTAGTCCCATACAACGTCAGGAGATGCAATGAGCTCAACACAGGCTTCACCCATCGTCGCCAGTGGCCCGACGTATCACGAACTGATCCGCCGTGGCGCGCTTCAGCACGGCCCGCGCACCGCCATCGTCTGCGGCAAAGACAGCCTGAGCTTTGAGGAAGTCGACCGGTTGAGCAGCCAGCTCGCCCGCGCACTGCACAAGAGCGGCGCGCTGCCGCATGCGCGCGTCGCGCTGCTTTTCAATAACGGGCTCTACAGCGTGCCGCTCGATTTCGCGTGCGTGAAGGCAGGCATCAACAGAGTGCCATTGAATGCCAGGCTTTCCCTGGCTGAACACGCGAAGATGCTGCAGGAGACCCAGTGCAAATATCTCGTCTTTGGCCCCGATCTTGCCGAGCGCGCAACCGCACTCGCGGGTGAAGTACCGGGACTCATCCGTCTGGGTCTGGGCGACGCTTCGACAGGAGGGATCGATCTCCTGGCGCAGGCCCGTCAGCAGCCTGAGCACGCCCCCGATATCGACGTTCGGCCCGACGACGTGGTGTTGACACTCTTCACCTCGGGAACGACCGGCACGCTCAAGGCCGCTCAGCATACGCAGACCTCATATGCGGCGATTTGCCGCAATGTGCTGCTCAATCTGCTACCGGCGACCAAGGACGACGTGATGCTGCACGCGGCATCGCTCATCCACGCGAGCGGCGTGTTCGTCCTGCCCTTCTGGTTACGCGGCGGCCGGACCGTGATACTTCCGGGATTCGAGCCGCGAATGTTCCTGCAGACGCTGCAAGCCGAACGTATCACGGCAATCAATCTGGTGCCGACCATGATGCAGATGCTGGTAGATCACCCGGATATCCAGTCGACCGACGTATCGTCGCTGAAATACGTCATCTACGGCGCCTCGCCCATGCCGCGCGCAGTCATTGAACGTGCCATGGAATTATGGGGGCAGCACCGGTTCTGGCAATACTACGGCCAGACCGAAGTCCCTTTGTGTTTGACCGTCCTGCGACCGGAAGACCATTCAGGTGACCTGCTGGATGCCTGTGGTCAGCCGGCTATTGACGTTGAGATCAGGTTGATTGACAAGGCGGGCAAGGCTGTTCCATCCGGAACGCCTGGCGAAATAGCCGTGCGCGCGCCATCGGCGGTCGCCGGCTATTACGACGCGCCGGAACTGAATTCGACGACTTTCGCGGCAGACGGCTGGGTGCATACCCGAGACATAGGCGTGTTCGACGAACACGGCTACCTGTATCTGAAGGACCGCACGTCGGACATGATCATTTCCGGAGGGTACAACGTGTACCCGCGCGAAGTGGAAAACGCGCTCCTGACCCATCCGGCGGTCCGGGAGTGTGCCGTAATAGGTCTTCCCGACAAGGTATGGGTGGAGGCGGTTACGGCAGTCGTCGTGCTTAGGCCAGGGCGGGTTGCAGGCGAAGCGGAGCTCATCGCTCACGTGGCCTCGCAGATCGCGTCGTACAAAAAGCCTCGGCGCATTCTGTTCACGGGTGAAATTCCAAAGACCGCCGTGGGAAAACTCAATCGCAAACAACTGCGCGACAAGTACCGGCAATAAGGTGCCCTATCGGAAGGGCGTCTCCGGAAGCGCTGATTACTCAGGTACGTTATTTGCGCGGAGCGGCTTCAAACGCCTGGAATGTGTCGAAAGCGCGCTTCTTGCCACGGACTTGATTGCGGCGCCGATCACCCCGTTTTGGTTGCCTCAGACGCGCCGGTAAGCGGTATTTCGTGCGCAAACACCATTCACAAGTCTGCGATTCCGCACCGCGGGACGATGCGGGAGTGCCAACCGGACTTGGGTGATCGCGGAATCGACGATTGCCGTACCCGGTTTTGCCAAGAAGAAAGCTGCCAACAGCTATGAGAGCGACTCACAGACTCATTTCGATTGCGAGGCCGATGGAGATTGTCCGCTGATCACTCAGTGCCGGGCCAGCGACCATCAGACCGACTGGGGCGCTGCCGGTTTCGTGGCACGGAATGGACAATGCACAGCCGTCCAGAAAGTTTATCAACGTCGGATTGCGCAGCATAAGTCCGTTGGCGCGAAAATAGGCATCGTCGGACGCCATGAGTTCAGCAACTGCAGGCGCCACGACCGGCACGGTGGGCATGACCAACGCATCAAAGCCGGTGATGCTGGCTTCGACTTCTGCCTTCCAGCAGTTTCGGGCATGCAACACATCCAGATAGTCGGCTGCCGTCATGTCCCTGCCCCGCAAAATGCGTGAAACCACGCGCGGGTCATAGCGATCGGCAGCACGTGCAATCAGGTCCCGATGCCACGCCCAGGCTTCCGCAGCAGTAAAACCGCCTTTGGCATTGATGCCGGCAAGTTTCGCAAATGCCGGGACGGGAATTTCGTGAACCAGCACACCGGAAGCCGACAAGCGTGTCAGCGCGGACTGGAATGAAGCCGCCACGTGCGCGTCCATGCCGTCGAGCGCCAGGGTGCCTGGCACCGCCAGACGCAGGCCACGCAGCGTCGCCGGGGGCGGCAGCGGGTAATCTTCACCGGAAAGAATGGCATCGAGTTGCGCGCAACACGCAACCGACCGTGCAATAGGCCCAATGGAATCCAGACTGGGTGACAGGGGCAGCACGCCAGTGATCGGCACACGGCGCGCGGTCGGTTT
>JBAYJH010000363.1:0-4729 GCA_041665185.1 Sterolibacterium sp. | reverse complement strand
CGGATGGCGCGCGTGACCGTGGCCGAGTTGCGCTCGCTCCTCGATCGTGGCGTGGCCCCGGTGATTCTGGATGTCCGCGCGCCGCTGATGCAGTTGAATGATGGAAGAATTCCCAGTGCCATCGCCGTCGATGACCAGAGTCTGGAGGAAACGCTGCCTGCACTGTCCGCCAGCGGCGAAGTGATCGTCTACTGCGCCTGCCCAAATGAGGCTTCGGCGGCGGCGGTCGCCAAGCGGATCATCCGTCAGGGGTTTTCACGCGTGCGTCCGCTGGAAGGTGGATTCGATGCGTGGGTGGCGGCCGGATACGCCGTCGAAAGACACGGCTAGGGCTGTTTGGGCGGGGCCATGTTCGGCTCGCGTCCACAGACCGCGCGGCGTATCAAGCCAATAGCATCGAGGCGAATCCTGAATTGACCGGAAGGAGTCCGCCAGGCGCTACAGGACTTCAACCAGCCACCTGGTGACGGTGCCGGTGGCATGGGCGCACTGGTTGCCGCGGTTGCTGTCGAACGCCTGGTACTCTTCAGGCCGCCACATGTCATAGGTCCTGCCGGTAAATTTCACTTGCAACTCTTTGCAGGTGACGCCGCCGAATTCCTCACGGAAACGCTCGGTGAATTCCCTGGCCTTCTTGAAATTGTTCATGTAGCGACCCGCGCCCAGCTTGTCGCGATCACGTCCATACTTGGCTCCCAGCGCCAGCAGCGCGCCCGAAAGTGCGCCGCAAATGCCGTCGCCGAGCAAGCCGCCACCGCCTGAAAGGCCATGGCTGGCCTTGATGGTCTGGTCGTCGATCATTCCCAGTGTTTCCTGTATGGTGGCCAGCACGCATTGGGGACAGCAGCCGTAGTCCAGCTCATACTTGGCCGCCTTTTCGTAGGCCTCCTGGGCGAGCAGGGTTCTCGATTCTTGCTCCATGGCGCCCTCATTTATTAGGTAATGCTAATATTCTAGGTGCGAGTCGCGGCGAATGCAAGATCCCGGCAAACACTGTTGCTATCTCAAGCGGGAAGTGGCGGGTTGGTTGCCGATTCACCGGCATCTCTTGAAGCATAACCAGTGCGTTTGCCGCATGGCGGGCTATCGGCAAACCGACGCGGATTGCGCCGACCGTCAATGGGTGGCGTAAGATCATCTCGCCGGATGATTCGAGCAACGCTTCTTTAAGTCCTTCTTAAGTCTTGCGGCGCCACGATTGACCACTATGCGTATCCTGCTTGCCGAAGACGACCAGATGATCGGTGAAAGCATCCAGCGCGCCCTGCGCCAGGACGGATATGCCGTGGATTGGGTGAGCGACGGCATTGCTGCGGAGCACGCCATCTCCGACCATGAGTATGGACTGGTGCTGCTGGATCTGGGCTTGCCTCGCAAGGACGGCATGCGCCTCCTCGAGGACTTGCGTCGCCGTCACAACCCGATTCCCGTGCTGGTCCTCACCGCGCGCGATGCGGTCAGCGACCGTGTGCGCGGGCTTGACGCCGGTGCCGATGACTATCTCGTCAAGCCATTCGACTTCGACGAGTTGTCCGCCCGCATCCGGGCCCTGATCCGCAGGCCGTCGGGACGTATTGAGCCCGAAGTGATCGTCGGCGACCTGCGAGTCAACCTGGCGAGTCGTGAGGTTTTCCTTGCTGAGGTGCCGATAGCCTTGTCGGCGCGCGAGTTCTCCCTGTTGCGGGCGCTGCTCGAGCAGCCGGGGGTGCCGCTGTCGCGTGCCCAGATCGAGACGCGCATCTATGGCTGGGATGAAGAAGTGGAGAGCAATGCGGTTGAGGTGTATATCCACTCGTTGCGTCGCAAGCTTGGCCCGAATTGGATTAGAAATCTCCGCGGCGTAGGCTACCTGGTACCCCGCCAGCCATGACGCCGTCGATACGCCGTCAACTTATCACCGCGTTGCTGGCTACCATCGTCGTCGCTGTGCTGGCGGCCGCTTTCGGCAGCTATCGGCTTGCACGTGCCGGCGTCGACGAAGTCTTCGACTATCATTTGAAGCAAATTGCCTTGTCCCTGCGCGACCATCCACCTCAGAGCAATTCACAGCTTCCGACGACGGACGATCAGCTCGATTTCGTCATCGAAGTGTTTACGCTGGAAGGCAACCGTTTGTATGCTTCGCACCCGCAGACCCGCCTGCCGACCCAGGCGCTGCCAGGCTTTTCAACGGTTGACAGTGAAGACGGGCGCTGGCGGGTCTACGCAATCCAACTAAGCAATCGGATCGTCCAGGTGGCGCAGCCAACGCGGGTGCGCAAGGAAGCCGCCGCGGCCGCGGCGCTGCGGACCATACTGCCATTTCTGGTGCTGCTGCCGGTCCTCGGCGCCCTGATCTGGTGGACTGTCGGTATCGGATTGGCGCCGCTCGACCGCCTGGCGCGTAAGGTCACGTCGCTGAGCGCCGTCCAGCTCGAACCCCTGCCGCTGAGTGACGTTCCGGTCGAGGCGCGTCCGCTGATCGAGTCGCTCAACGACCTGTTGAAAAGGCTCAGCGCCGCGCTCGCGGCGCAACGTGCCTTCATCGCCGACGCCGCCCACGAGTTGCGAACGCCGTTGACCGCCCTGCAACTCCAGGCGAAGCTGATAGAACGCGCGGATACCGATGGGGATCGGCTCGGCGCCGTCGCCGATCTGAAGCGCGGCCTGATCCGCGCCAGCCACGTCGTGCAGCAGCTGCTGACGCTGGCGCGAGAGGAGCCGGGTGGCGGCGCGGCGCAGGCCTTCGCGCCCGTCGATCTGGTCGCCCTGGCGGGCAGGGTGGCGGCCGACTACACGCTGCTGGCGGAAGCGCGTGGCATCGATCTGGGACTCGGCAAGAGTGACGCTAACGCCATGGTCAGCGGCGACGCTGAATCCTTGCGCACCTTGATCGCCAACCTCCTGGAAAACGCCATTCGCTATACCCCGCGCCCAGGTCGCGTCGACATCGTGGTTGCCGTCGACGATGGCCGAATAGCATTGACCGTGTCCGACAGCGGGTCGGGCATCCCGGAGGAAGAACGCGAGAAGGTATTCGATCGCTTCTACCGGCGTGCCGAATTGGTCGAACCCGGCAGTGGCCTGGGGCTTGCCATCGTCCGCGTGATCGCCGAACGGCATCGTGCCGGCGTCAAACTGGACCAATCACCGCTGGGCGGCTTGCTGGTCTGCGTGCGCTTCCCCGCGACCTAAGTTGGGCTTCAGTCAGGTTTAAGTCAGGTTTAAGTCTCGTCCGCCTATCCTGCCCATCTCGGCGACCTTGTGGCGCCTTGTTGGCGGAGGATTCCCATGATGTTCAAGCTATCACGCGGTATTGCCGGGGTAAACCGCGCCGACAGAGCGCCCAAGACAATCGTGGCGGTGACCCGAATTGGTCTATCTGCGCACATCCTGCCGACCGCGGCGACGATGGTCGGCGTATGCATGACGGTGCTGTCGATCGGGCGTCTGTCCGCCGCCGGCAGGCTCGGCGTGGTCATCGATAAGATGCTGGCGTTCGATGGCGTGGTCTTTCTGGTCAGTGCCGTGCTGTCCTTCGTCGCCATTCGCGTCGCCGCGGACACCGAGAACGTCGAGACCTGGGCCGAAAAGCTGTTCCTGCTGGGCCTGGCGCTGTGTGTGGGCATCGCGGTCGTGATCGCCTTTGCCATAGACCTGTGACAGCCGGCGGCACGGACAGCACGAGGCAGCCATGAAGAAGAACGTCGCCTGGATTGTGCTTGTTCTGAGCTTGTGTGCGGACCTTGCAATGGCGCTCGGTCCGGACGACTTGAAGCTGGTCATGCCGGCGGCGGAACGCGGCAGCGCCTCCTCCCAAATTCTCCTCGCCGTCGCCTACCTCAACGGCGACGGCGGACTGGCAAGGGAGCCGGCAAAGGCCGCATACTGGTTCGAGCAGGCCGCCATCCATGGCAATGCTTATGCCGAGGAAAGGCTGGGCGATCTGTACGAGCAGGGTCTCGGCGTGCCGGCGAACCCGAAGCTGGCCTTCGACTGGCGCGTCAAGGCGGCCAACCGCGGCATCGTCCAGGCACAGGTAAAGATCGGCAGGATGTACCAGGAGGGCCTCGGGGTGGGCAAGGACGTCGACCAAGCGATCTACTGGTTTCGCCGCGCCGCCATCGAAGGCAATCCCGAGGCTCAGTTTCTGCTCGGCAGGCTTTACCATTACGGCAGCGATGTCGAAGTCGATCACGCGGCTGCCCGCTCCTGGTTCGAAAAGGCGGCGCAACAGGGCTATGAAGGCGCCGTCTTGATCCTGAACCTGATCGAAAGTATCGGCTACCAGGTCGACGAAGGCTGGCATAAGCGGCTGCCGGGGTTAACCAAGCTGGCGGAAGATGGCGATGTCGAAGCTCAATATCAACTCGCGCAGCGCTACGAACAGGGTATCGGCGGCGTCAAGATGGATAGCGCGATGGCTGTCGATTGGTACCGCCGCGCGGCAGCAGCAGGGCATCCGATGGCAATGCGGGCGTTGGCCAAGATTCATCCCGAAGCCGCCACCGAAGGGGCGTCCCGGAGCGGGGTCGATACGCGCTGATGCATGCCGCCCACATTACCGAGGCGTTGACCCGCGCATGAATTCCAACTTCGCCAAGCGGCTATTGCCGTTCCTCAACTGGCCGCGCGTCAACCGCAAGTCCCTGACTAACGACCTTCTCGCCGGGATCACGGTGTCGCTGTTGGCAATCCCGCAATCCCTGGCCTATGCCCAGCTTGCCGGCGTGCCGGCCTACTACGGCCT
>JBAYJH010000362.1:0-4731 GCA_041665185.1 Sterolibacterium sp. | reverse complement strand
CAGCGCCGCGGCAGCGTAGAAGATCAGGTCGAGTTTGTGGAAGAAGTTGGCGCCCAGCTCCGCGTCGCGTTCCAGATAAGGCAGCAGCATGTCGTAGCCGCGCGGCACGTTGAAATAGAGGGTCGGTGAAATCTCCCTCAGGTTGGCGACGGTCTTCTCGATCAGGCCGGGTGCCGGCTTGCCTTCGTCGATGTAGATGCTGCCGCCGTGGCGCAGCATCATGTTGAAGTTGTGATTGCCGCCGAAGGTATGGTTCCAGGGCAGCCAGTCCACGATCACCGGCGGCCTCTCCGCGAGGAAAGGCCAGACTTGGGCGATGGTCTGCTGGTTGGAACACAGCATGCGCTGGGTGTTGATGACGCCCTTGGGCAGATCGGTCGAGCCTGAGGTAAACAGGATCTTGGCGATCGTGTCCGGGCTCACCGCGGCGTAGGCGCTATCGACAGCCGCCCCGGCCCGGGTCGCCAGGAGTTCAGCGAATGGTGTGGCGGTCACGGACGTGCCGCCGGCCGGATTGGCCACGGCGATCACCTCGACGCCGCTCAGCCCGGCGGCCTTGAGGGCCGGGGCAAACTTCGCCGCATCCTGCACGAAGATAGCGCCCGGCTGGAGCAAGGCCAGAATGTGCTTGAGCTTGACGTAGTCTTTCGACACCAGCGAGTACGCCGAAGACACCGGCGCAACGGGAATCCCGGCATGCATGGCGCCCAGCGCCATCAAGGCGTGGGCGATGCTGTTGTCGGAAAGGATCGCCAGCGGCCGCTCGACCGACAAGCACCGGTCGAGCAGCGCCTGGGCGATGTTCCGCACCGACGCCAGCGCCGCGCCGTAAGTCAGCCTTTGCCAGCCGCCGCTCCCGTCGCGCTCGGCCAGGAACAACTGGTCGGGCGTGGTGCTGCCCCAATGCTCCAGGTATTCGCCGACGCAGCGCGAATAGGGACCGAGTTTCTGGGGCGACCTCAGGATCATGCCGCCGTCCGGCAGCGGCTGGATATCCAGCGCCGGCGGCGCGAAATTGAGCGTGTTGAAGGGTGGCTTGGTCATGGTCGGCTTTCCGAAGCGGCTGCGCCTACTTGACCAACTTCCAGTTGCCGCCCTCGACGCGAATCATCACGCGTGAATTGACATCCAGCCCGGTGTGGTCGGCCGGACTCATGCTGAAGACGCCATGAGTGGCAGCGAGATTCTTGACGTTTTCCAGGCCGTCGCGTAGCGCCTGGCGGAATTCCGGTGTGCCGGGTTTGGCCTTTTTCAGGGCTTCCTGAGCCGCGCGCTGGAACAGCAGGCCGGCATCCCAGGTATGGCCGCCAAAGGTGGAACGGCTGTCGACTCCATGAACAGACTCATAGGCCTTGACGTAATCGAGCGCCACTTTCTTCGACGGATGGCTGTCGGCCAACTGCTCGGCAACCAGGATCGGGCCGACCGGAATCAGCGCGCCTTCGACATTCTTGCCGCCGACGCGGAGGAAGTCGCGGTTGGCCGCCCCATGCGACTGGTAGACCCGGCCCTTGTAGCCGCGCTCGGCGAGGGTGATCTGGGGGAGAGCGGCGGGGGTGCCGGAACCGACGATCAGCACAGCCTCGGGATTGGCGGAAACCAGTTTCAGCACCTGGCCGGTGACGCTGGTATCGGTGCGGTTATAGCGCTCGCTGGCGAGGATCTTGATGCCGGCCTTTTGCGCCAGCGGCTCCACTTCGCGCCAGAAGCCTTCGCCGAAGGCGTCGTTGTAACCGATGAAACCCATGCTCTTGATGCCGGTCGAGGTCATGTGGTCGATGACCGCCGACGCCATCAGGGCATTGGTCTGCGGCGGGGCGAAAACCCAGGCGCGCTTTTCCGCCGCTGGAGCGAGCGGCGCCAGCGCCAGCATGGGGGTGCGGGTCTCGATGGCGACTTCGATCAGGGCCAGCGACGTCGGCACCGTCGACGAGCCGATGATCAGGTCGGCCTTGTCCTCGGCGGTCAACTTGCGGGCGTTCTTGACCGCCATCGACGGATCGGAGCCGTCGTCCATCAAAACGTAGCGAACTTTTTCGTTGCCGACGGTGGCCGGCATCAGGGCGATGGTGTTCTTCTCGGGTATGCCCAAGGATGCCGCCGGGCCGGTGGTCGAAATGGTGACGCCGACGGTGATGTCGGCTTGCGCGGCAGTGACGGAAAATCCGAGCGCCAGCCCGGCGAGCGTGGTGACTAGTTTCATGGTTTCCTCCTAAATGTTGTCTGCGGAATTCGTGAGTGCTACTGGCGATTCGCTGGGCCGTTCTTGCGACGGCATCCGGGGGCATGGTCGCTGTTGACGACGAGCCCGCCTGAAACTACAGTAACAGCAGAAAACTAACTTGTCAAATGCCTGTCCGATAAGTTTATCGGACGCCATCCGGGCGCCGCGTAGGGTATGCTTGAGACAGCAGGGGATCTTGCCGGCGCATCCGGGCGGTCCCGGCGGCGCGCCACCGGAAGGTCGCGGCGGCCGCGGCAAAGGAAAATCCAGGGGAGGAACATGAGGCAGCGGGAAAGTAGCAGGGCCGGGCGCAACGTCGTTTCGCTGGAACAGGCGGTGGTGGACTATGCGCACCGCTTCCCCCAGTTCGGACAGGCCAGAGCCGCCGACGAGCTCAAGCGGACCGGCCACGCCGTATCCGCCTCAGGGGTCCGGTATATCTGGAAAAAGCACAATCTCGAGACCACTTACAAGCGGCTCAAGGCAGTGTCGCGGGCGCAGGATGGCGCGACGGCGGAACTGACGGCGCAGCAGCAGGAAATCCTCAAGCGCGGCGAAGCCAGCCGCAAGATCGCGCGCAAGACGCAACGCGACGCGGGCGCTGGCGACGCTGGTGCCACCGCCGATCGCCGCGACCAGATCGTGCTGGCCGCCGCCCAGTTGTTCGTCGAGCGCGGCTACAGCGGCACCTCGATACGCAACATCGCCGACAGCGTAGGCATGCTGCCGGGATCGGTCTACCACTACTATCCGGCCAAGGAAGACCTGTTCGTCGCCATCCACCACGAAGGCTTCCGCCGCCTAATGCGCAACATCGAGGAGGCGATCCAGCGCGGCGCCGATCCCTGGGAGAAGCTCGAACTGGCCTGCGCCGAACACATCCAGGACGTGGCCGCCGGCAACCCCATCGCCCAGGTGACGGCGACCGGCCTGTTCGCGATTTACGAGGACCGGCTACAGCGGCGCTTGAGAAGCGATCGCGAGAACTTCGACCAGTTGTTCCGCCAGTTGATCCTCGATCTCGACCTGCCCGACGGCACCGACCCCTCCCTGTTCCGCCTGGCCTTGCTCGGCGCCCTGAACTGGACCCATGTGTGGTACAAAGCCGGCAAGAAGACACCACGTGAAATAGCCGCGCAACTGATGGCGATGCTGGGCACCAAGTGCGCATCGCCGAAGCGCATGAGCCACAGTCGCCCCTAGGAGACCACGGATGGATCGCGTGATACCGCAACGCCCGCGAATCGACGGCCCGACGTGAAACCGTCGCGCCTCGATTTCGTCGTCGATTTCGCCGATTGCGACCCGGCGCGCATCGTCTTCTACCCGCGCTACTTCACCTGGTTCGACCGCGCCACCGAGCGGCTGTTTCGCGAGCACGGCATGCCCTGGCCGGAGCTGTGGGCGCAATATCGACTGGCCGGCTTTCCCATCGTCGACGTCGCGGCGAAGTTTCTCGGACCGTCGCGCTTCGGCGAGAAGATCAGCATCGAGAGCCACATCGGCGAATGGCGCAACAAGCTGTTCCTGGTGCAGCATCGTGTCATCAACGCCGGCCAGGTGGTCGTCGAGGGCCATGAACTGCGGGTGTGGGCCCTGCGCGACCCGGCCAACCCCGACAACATGAAAGCCGGCCCGGTGCCGGAGGAAGTTCGCGCCCGTTTCGAGGAAAACCCCATCAACGGATAAGCTCCAGGAGGAGAACGCTATGGAAAACGTTTGGAAGACCAGTCTGCCGCGCCTCAACGAACCGGCTCCGGACTTTTCGGTGAAGACCACCCAGGGGCCGCGCAATCTACAGGACTATCACGGCAAGTGGCTGATCCTGTTCTCCCATCCGGCCGACTTCACGCCGGTATGCACCTCCGAGATCATCGCCTTCTCGCGCGCCCATGAGCGCTTCCAGGCGCTCGGCTGCGAGTTGCTGGGACTGTCGATCGACAGCAACTTCGCGCACCTGGCCTGGATCCGCAATATCCGCGACAACTTCGGCGTGAACGTACCCTTTCCGATCATCGAGGACCTGTCGATGCGCGTCGCCCAGGACTACGGCATGGTCCAGTCGGGCGCCAGCGACACCTCGACGGTACGGGCGGCGTTCTTCATCGATCCCGAATCCAAGGTGCGGGCGATGGTGTATTACCCGATGAGCAACGGCCGTTCCGTGGAGGAATTCCTGCGCCTGCTGGCGGCGATGCAGACCGCCGACAGCCACTGCGTCGCCACGCCGGAAGGCTGGCAGCCCGGCGACAAGGTGGTGGTGCCCCCGCCGACCACCATCGCTGACGCCGATGCGCGCGCCAGCGCCGGCTACGAATATGTGGATTGGTACTTCTCCAAGACCGAACTGCCGCAGGCGCCGCACAAGCGGCCACGGGCGAAGAAACGCTAGCAAGCCCCCGCTCCCCCGTCGCCCGGCGAAAACCGGAACGTCCATCGGTTATAGTGGCAACGCCAGGGAGGGGGTCGGACATGGACAGCGAGGTTTCATCGAAACAACGCGTGGT
>JBAYJH010000361.1:0-4747 GCA_041665185.1 Sterolibacterium sp. | reverse complement strand
GTGTTGCTGGTGTAGATGGCCATATTGGCGCGTTGCACGCGTTCCAGAATGGCATGGCGCTCGGTGCAGCTCAAGTCGTGCGGATCGCCGATCTCGACCAGCAACTCGGCCAGCGTGGTCGGCGCCGTGGCCAGTTTGCGCTCGCGCCAAGCGGCGTAGGCGGCGGGATTGTTGAGGTCGAAGGGCGAACGATCAGGCGGCGCCATTCTCAATCGCCGCTCAGCGTCGGGCGCACCTTCCGGCGCGGGCCGGCGTCGTCATCGACAGCGGTGGAAAACAGGCCGGCCAGGGTTTTCTCCAGCGCCTTGACCCCCTCCGGCACCTCGATTTCCATGACCTGGTCATAGACCCAGGTCTGGTCTTTTTCCGGCACCACTTCGCGGATGCGGCTGGCGAAGCAGCGGCGGAAGCCGAAAGCGGGCCCCCCGCCGAGTTGGGGGGTGGGACCCCCGCCGAGTTGGGGGGCTGGGCCTTGATCGCCATAGTCGAACCCGGCGTAGTCGGCGCCCGCCTGGTTGAAGAGATCGAGGAAATGTTGTCGGCACGATCCCGGAGGCGTATCGGAGATCAGCATGTCGGCATTGTCCTCGACCACTTCGGCCAGCCTGAGCGCCAGCGCCCGGGTGAACTCGGCCCGCCGCGCCGCATCCAGGTCGCGATAGGCGATGCGGTCGGCCACATGGGCGAGGAAAGCCAGATATTCGCAGACGAAATCGAAATAGGCGCGCCCGATGTCGATGTCGAACTTTGCCTCGCGCATGCGCTTGATCGAGTCTATCGCCAGCTTCCAGGCGAGCATGGCGATGACACTGGCCAGGGTCGCCGCGCTACGCGGCTTGCCCCGGGAATGGAAGCTGCTCCTGATGCGTATGGCCATGTTCTAACCCAGGTTCAAAAGTTCATTTTCCACCCATCGCCCAAAAGAAACTTTCTTCGGGGCGGAGCACCAGGAAAAGCAGAAATCAACAATTCAACAATTCTGGAAATGCGCCGAAGGTTCCTTGAGACCCAAGCGGACGATCGAAGTTTCAGATGCCAGATACTCAATGTTCCAGTTATTGGGAGAGCCTTGTAGCCGGGTTCACACCGGCACCATTCTTTCTGGAAACGCTTTGGACCAGTGGTGGATCTCGTAACTCTGGCGCAAACCATTTGCCCAGAAGGGATCGCTCTCGATCAGTTGTTCAATCTCGGTTGGGTTTTCAGCGTCAACAATCCACAAGCCTCCGATTGGTTGCGTACCAAGTTCATTGCGCAGTGAGCCAGCAACAAGGACACGATCTTTGCGTTGATCGAGCCATTCGATATGCGCCTGTAGGTGCTGCTGACGCACTTCATAGCGGTCAGCCCTGTCGAAGAAGCGAACGGCAAAGAGCATAGCCTTCAACCTCAAATTAACCGACCTGCGCGGCTTTTTGCGCAGGTCCGGTGGGATGAGTTGTTAGCCCCTTTCACAGCGGCGGGCGCCTTTGATTGACCCAAAGCTTGATGGATGGCCGTTGCCACTGATGTGTTGCATACACAGCCAAGCGCTCGGGTACTTGATCGCCATTCAGAATGAGACGATTAAGCATAAGCGCAAGGTCAACGTCGGCAATACACCACTGGCCGAAAAGGTTCTCAGACTTTTCGGAAAGTAGTGACTCTGCGGCCGAGAATAGCTTATCGGCTGACCCTCGCGCTTCAGCGGAGAGCGGGGATGACGTCTGCCTGTAGAACACAACTTCGGTGGAACGCTCTTGCCTAATAGGCAAGAGGTCGCTTCGAAGCCATGCCTGTACTTGCCGCGCCCTAGCCCGACTTTGAGGGTCTTTGGGATACAGCGATACGCCAGGAAAGACCTCGTCAAGGTACTCAGAGATTGCAGAAGACTCCGACAAGGAAAAGCCGTTGTGCACCAAAGTTGGTACGCGGCGCGTGATCGACGTAGTGGCGAATGGGGCAGCGTAGTTTGCTTTGGCTTCGAGATCTATGGTGGACATCTCGAACGCCAGACACTTTTCATGCAGAGCCACAAAGGCCGACATCGCGTATGGACTCGCGAATTGGGAATCAACGTATAGAAGAAGATTTCCGTTAGGCAATGTGATCTCCGGTAGGGGTTACTTTGAAGTGAACGACATCAATGTCGGTTCAATCGCTCAATGCCAGTTCACTTTTTTATCTGAACAACGGCATAGAGGGAATAAGCATACACCCAGCGTACCTGACCGTTCTGGCCGTATCCGCCCAATCGGTCATCGGTCGTATGAGAATGCGGTCCAGTTAAGCCGTAATCTCATCGATCAACTCAGGATGCTTGTCCAACAGCCGGAACAGGTTGACCACCGCTGAGACAGGCCTCGCCTTGCCATTCTCATACCGGGAAAAAGCATTGACTCCGCCGCCGGCGATTTCGGCGGCACGCCGCTGTGAGAGTTTGAGTTTCTTGCGGATACGGGCAAGCTCCGCGGACTCTTCCGCGTCGACTTTCAGCCGCAACTTTTCCAATGCCGCGGCGTACCGGGCACCTTCGCCGTCGGAAAACTCCACTTCCTTGCACTCCGGACAATGCCAACCATCAACCGCACGAACGGTGGCGCGGCGACCACGGTATTCGATCACCGCGTCCTTTTTGCCGCGAACCATAGCGCCCTGCTCGCAATTCAGGCACAGGTGTTTCATTTCACTTCTCCTTGAATTGGATCACCACTGTGCCGTCGTCACGCATGGTGACCTTGATATACGCCAGCGAGCCTGTCTTCAGTGCCGCGTGATACACGTCTTGCCAAATCCTGTGATCGGCATTCGTGGTCATGCTCTTGTAAAGATTCTTCTGTTTGAGCCCCAATACCACGGCGACCGCCTGATTACCGGAAAGCCCCAGCGCCGCTGCTCCATTCAGTGCGGTAGCGGTATAGGCGTCGACTCCTCTGTCTTCAACGACTCGCTGAATCTCGGATAGTGGGTAATGGGGCTTCCATTTCTCCATGCACCAATATAACCTATTAGGTTATAAGTGGCAATTTGATTTGAAGCGCCCTGAGTGAAACTCAGTAGCCGCCCTTCCCAAGGGGCTGCGGCAGGCCGCCGACCTTGCAGGCCTGCTTGGCGGGGCCGGTCGGAAACAGATCGTACAGGGCCTTGCTGTCGCAGCCCGGCAGCACGCTATCCGAGACTTCCTTCAGCATGTTGCGGAAGTTGGGGGTGTGGCCGTCTTCGCGGTATTTGTCGCGCATGAAGGCGATCACCTTCCAGTGGTCATCGCCGAGTTCGATTCCTTCCGCGGCGGCGATGACGCGCACCGCCTCGTCGCTGTAATCGGGTTCAATCAAATAACCCTCTGCATCGGTTTCCTTCTCGCTGCCGTCTATCAAGTAGCCCATGACTTTCCTCCTAGTTTTTTCTCAAATAAAACTCGTGGTTGCCGCGGCCGCTGGCAACCTCCGCTTCCAGATGGATGCTGCCGCCCTTGGCCCAGGCGCGCACATCGCCGGGTGTGCCGGGACAGTTGCTGATCAGCAGCAGCACCTCGCCGGCCTGCATGTTGTCGAGCAGTTTCTTGGCCTCGAGGATCGGCCCGGGACAGCTCACGCCGCGGATATCGAGGGTGACGTTGACGCGACGCTTGGCGCCGCCGCCCTTGCGTAGCGTGAAGGCGGTCTTGCCGCCTTCACGCTTGTCGGTGTTCACCAGTTCGTTGCCCGTCACCTTGGCCCAAGCGGCCAGATCATCGGCGGTGCCGGGACAGTCGGATATCAGCACCAGCGTCTGGCCCGGCTGGATATCGTCGATCACCCGCTTGGCGCCGATCAGCGGCGCCGGGCAGGTCATGCCGCAAAAGTCCAGGGTTGCCACAGGATTTTCCGTAGTCATGGTGTTCCTCTCAATGTTGTTCAATCAACCCGCGCCGACAGCCGCCGCCGTCTTGTGTGAGACGAATATCCCGCAGCCGATCTTGCGTGCGTTGCCCAAGCCGTGCTGCTGGAGCCGCAGCGCATGCCCGGCGCTCAGGCCGTGGAGCATCAAGCTGAATCCGCGCAGTTCCCCGGCTTCGCCAAGGCGCGCCTGCGCCTTGCC
Source organism: Sterolibacterium sp. (assembly GCA_041665185.1). GTDB lineage: Bacteria > Pseudomonadota > Gammaproteobacteria > Burkholderiales > Rhodocyclaceae > JACRAR01. The sequence goes on along the minus strand of JBAYJH010000361.1, from coordinate 688 downwards.
GCAAACCAGGTTGCCGCCGACTCCCATCGCTTCGAGGGCGCGGCTGCACTCGGCGAGAAACACCGCTTCGTCGTCGTGCCCGAATACCACCATAGGCGAGTACTGCGTCGAGGTCGGCTGCAAGGCGCGAACGTGCGGCTCGCCGAGGCGTAATTCGTCGCCGGGATCGAGGCCGAACTTCAATCCCTGTCCCGCCAATTCCTGGGCTTCCTCGATGCGGCTGCGCGGCATGCGCAGCGTCAGGCGGGCGCGCTGTCCCAGGATCATCCGGCCTTCGCTGAAGCCCCCTCCCTTGATCGGCAGGATGGCGATTTCGTCATCTTCGGCAAGCCATGGCAGGGCGTCGCGCAATGCCTGCCACAGCGGCAACGGGTAATCCATGCGCAAGCTGCCGCTGCCGAGCGGGAATACCAGTTCGACAAATTCGGCGATGTGGCCGCCGCTGCTCACGATGGTTCGCCCTCCGCCCAGGCGACCATGGCGTGGCCCCAGCGCGCGGCGCTGATCGGGTCGATGTCGATGACCGTAAAACGGCTGCCCTCGCGGATGCGCAGACGCAGTTGTGCCATGCCGCCGGAGTCGTAGACGATCCGCTGCAACTCGATTGCCTGCTTGCCGATAGGCAGCACAAATGCGTCGACCGGCGTGATTTGGTTGGCCACCGTGCCCTCCTCATTGAATCCGAAGG
>JBAYJH010000360.1:0-4761 GCA_041665185.1 Sterolibacterium sp. | reverse complement strand
GACGAATGACGCGGAAGATACCGCGGAAGCGCTGAGATGGCTGGTGTCGGTGGTGACCATGGTGGCTCGCGCTCGTTCTTAGGTGCCCGCGGCCGCTTGAAGCGGTGGCTGCGAAGCGCTGCGCGGCAACGAGAAATAGACAGTCGCGCCGCCGTCGACCTTGCCTTCCGCCCAGGTCCGGCCGCCGTGCCGGCCGATCACCCGGCGGACGTTGGCCAGGCCGATCCCGGTCCCCTCGAATTCCTCCGCCCGGTGCAGGCGCTGGAACACCCCGAACAGCTTGTCGGCGTACTGCATGTCGAAGCCCACGCCGTTGTCACGCACGAAGATGACATTCTCCGCCTTATCGCCAGCCTCGCAGCCGATCTCGATTTCCGCCTGCGCCCGCGGCTGGGTGAATTTCAGGGCGTTCGACAGCAGGTTCACCAGCACCACCCGCAGCATGGCGCGGTCCCCGCTGACCACCGGCAGTTCGGCGATGCGCCAGGCGACAGCCCTGTCGTGGGTCTCGGTCTCGAGTTCGCGGATCACCTCGCGCACCAGGGCGCCCAGATCGAGCCGGGTCCTGGCCATCTCGGCACGCCCCATGCGCGAGAACGAGAGGATGTCGTCAATCAACGCTTCCATGCGCCTCGCCGCCTTGGATATGGTCGCCATGTAGCGTAGGCTCTCCGCATCGAGTATCGGAGTCGTCCGCTCCTTGAGCAGTCCAAGAAAGCCGTCGATGTGGCGCAATGGGGCGCGCAGGTCGTGCGATACCGAGAAGGCGAAGGCCTCCAGCTCCTTGTTGGCCGCTTCCAGTTCGGCGGTGCGCTCGGCGACACGCTGTTCGAGTTCCTGGGCGAGCTTGCGGATCTCTTCCTCCGCTTTCTTGCTCTCGGTGATGTCGCGGATGATGCCCCGGTAGGTCGAAATCGCGCCCTGGTGGTCTTTCACCGCGGTGAGCGCGCAGTGCGTCACCATCGTGCCTCCGCCCTTCTTCTTGACCACGATTTCATATTCGGCGGTACCCTGGGCTTCGACCATGGCGAGAATACGCTCCCTGTCCGGCGGGTAAGCATAGACGTCCCGCGCCAGATCGAGGCTTTGCATCTCGTCCTTCGACACGTAGCCGAACATCTGAACGCCCTTCTTGTTTATGTCGAGAATCTTCCCGGCGGGCGAGGTGATAAAGAGCCCGTCGAAAGATTCCTCGAAGATCGTCCGGTATTTTTCCTCACTCTCCCGCAGCCGCTCCCGCTCGTCGATCGACTGCCGTTCCGAGGCCAGCAGCCTTGTCGACGCTTCATTCAGCGATGTCCCCAACTCGGTGATTTCGAGCGCCTGACTATCGACTGAAATTTGCGCGCCCTTGTGTTCGTCGAGCTGTTTGGAAAAAGCCGAGAGCCTGGCGATCGACCGCACGAAAGGACGCAATATCAGGACGATCAGCAAGGCGTTGCAAACCGCCCAGATCACGGTCAGGAGGAGCGTGCCTTCCCAGGTCCGGGCCTGGGCATCGCGAATCGCCGACAGGCTGTAGTCGACCCTGAGCCAGCCGAGCAGGCTTCCCGCCTCGATAGGTTGCCAGATCACCAGCCGGTCATCTTCGCTGAAGATCACCGCGGACCGCGACGACGGCGGGTCGATCCGGGCGATGCCCGTGGTCGCCCGTGGTTGTCCATCGGGACCGCGCTTTACATCCCAGATCAGCGCGCCGTTTGGCTCGCTGACCTGGAGCCGCCGGATGTCGGGCAACTCCGCCGACTTGAGGAGAAAGGACTCCAGCTCGGCATAATCTTGAACCAGCAGGTGGCGGGCGATGCTGTCGGCAAAATTCCCGCTCATGATCGCCGAGTTCTGACGCATACCCGCCAGCAGGCTGGCGCTCTGATCTCTTGCACTCAACCAGCCATAGACCACGCCGGTCGCCAGCAGGACGCAGGAGACGATCAGGACGATACGGCTATTCAGCCGGCGTGGCGGAAACTGCATATCACTGCCCCCAGTTGGTCAGCCCCTTGACGTCCACTGCTTCCAGGGCCTTGTAATCCCGGGCGTAATCCGCTGCCACCAGGGCCTCCAGGTTGACTGTCTTGAGGATCTGCGCGCCGTCCGCGCTTGCCGCAATGGCCAGCATCGCCCTCTTCACCGCCTCTTGCACGCCGTGCGGCACGCGCGGATGGGCGCTGAGCGGATGCGGGGCGATTTCCGGCGTCACCACAATCTCGCGAAGCTGGCTGCGGGTTTCCTCGGACTGTCGCGCCATTTCCGGCAGGAACACCGACCCGGCATCGCTCTTGCCCAGGATTACATTGATGAGCACGTTCTTGGTCGAGCCGGCGTATTCCTGTTCGAAAGACAGAGCGGTGCTCTGGTGTGCCAGCAAATGTTGCATGAAAACGCTGCACAGATTCTTGTTGCCGACAAAGGAGATCTTCTTGCCGGCCAGATCGTCGATGGTCTTGATCGGCGAATCCTTGCGCACGTACAGTCCGATGGCCACCGACTTGCCGCCGCGTACCAGCGGTATATAACCCTCCGAAGTGTGGCCAACCATCAACTGGATGGGCGAGGAGAAAATGAAGTCGGGCGTGCCGCTCCAGATATCCCGTTCGAACTCGGCCATCTTCTCGTAATGCTTGAGGCGGAATTCCAGCCCGGTCTCCTTGGCCAGACGATCCACCAAGGGTGTCCACTTCATGTTCAGGGTGACGGGTGGGGCCGAGGGAATAACGGCGAGGGTATACACTTTTCCGTCCGCGGCCAGGGCTGGCAAGCTGGCGCCCAGGGCCGCCAACACGGCCAACACGGCCAGCGTCAGGCGACGCAGGCGATTGACGAGATTATTCGACATTTTGCGATCCTTTCGGTTGCCGCCCAGTTCAAGCTAGCGGGGCGGAGGTTGGGAAGAACTACTGCTATCGGGGCACTCTTGCCTATCGGGGTCGGGGCGGCCGCCACTCGCTGCCGCCGGCGTATCCTGCGCCACCACGGGGAGGTTGAAGATGAAGGCACAGCCTTGATTCGTTCCGGCGGATTCGGCCCAGATGCGCCCGCCGTGATGCTCGGCAATCTTGCGGCACAGGGCCAGGCCGATGCCAGTGCCGTCGTAGTCGACTCGCGATTGCAGCCGCTGGAACACCTGGAACAGCCGGTCGATCTGGTCGGGAAGTATGCCGATGCCGTTGTCGGCGATACTCACCCGCCAGTCTTTGCCGTTGCTGGCGCTGGTGACGGTGATCCGCGGCGTACGCCCGGCCACGCGGAACTTGAGGGCGTTGCCGATCAGGTTTTGCAGCAGGCGCAGCATTTCATCCGGGCTGGCCAGAATTTGCGGCCACTCGCCATCGATGCATACCTCCGCCCCGGCCTCGGCCGACGCCGGCTGCAGGAAGCGCAATACGTCGTCGAGTATGCTGCGACTCGCTACGCTTGCCGGCGGTTCGCCCAGGCGCCCGATCCGTGAATATTCGAGCAACCCCTGCAGCATGGCATCGAGGCGCTTGGCGCCGTCTATGGCGAAATGGAAATACTCGCCCTGCTCGGCATCGAACTGGCCGGCCAGACTCCTCTCGATCAGTTGCAGGTAGCTGGTGATCATCCGCAAGGGTTGGCGCATGTCGTGCGAAATGGTGTAGCTGAACTGCTCCAGTTCGGCGTTGGAGCGCAGGATTTCCGCTTCGGCCCGCTTGCGTTCGGTGATATCCCGAATAATGCCTACGGCATTCCAGTTGCCCTGGATCGGCGCCGCCGAGATCGAGAGTTCGACCGGAAACTCCCGGCCATCCTGGTGCAGCGCGTCCATCTCGATGGTCTTGCCGATCACCTTGCCGGCGCCGCTCTGGCGGAACCCGGCCCAGCCGTTGCGATAGGCCTCATGGTAGCGGGCCGGGGCCAGCAGCGCGTGCATCTCCCGGCCCTGAATCTCCCCGTTGGCGTAGCCGAACATGCGCTCGGCGGCGGCGTTCCAGTAGGTCACGCGGGCGTCCTGGTCGATGACCACGATACCGTCCTGGGCCACCTCGGCCATGTTCCGGAAGCGCTCCTCGCTTTCCCTGAGGGATGCTTCGGCCTGGCGGCGACGGCGCCGTTCCTCGGCATCGAGCAAGGCCCGGTTGACGGCCGGCACCAGCTTGTTGAGACGTCCCTTGAGCACATAATCCGCCGCCCCCTGGCGCAGGGTGTCGATCGCCAGCTCCTCTCCCATCGCCCCCGATACAAAAATGAACGGCACCTCGGGCGCCCGCTCCACCACGATAGCCAGCGCCTCCAGCCCGTCGAAGGCCGGCAGGCGGTAATCGGCCAGGATCAGATCAGGATTGAACTCCTGAAGCGCCGCGATAAACGTCGCGCGGCTATCCACGCGGCGCAAGCTGAACGCCATGCCCGCACGCCGCAACGCGTGTTCCGTCAGTTCCGCGTCGGCTGCTTCGTCCTCCAGGTGGAGAATCCGCAATTCACCAGGCATAAGCGTTCACCCATATGCTGGCCCGTCCCGGCGAGCCGTCGCCAGCGCGGTTCATCTCATGGCCTCCGCTGGGGCAACGCGAAGTGGAAGCTCGCGCCTTCCCCCACCCGGCCTTCCGCCCATACCCGGCCGCCATGGCGCTCGACGATGCGCTTGACGATGGCCAGCCCGATGCCCGTTCCCTCGTACCGCCCGGTCGGATGCACGCGCTCGAAGACCTTGAACAATTTGTCCGCATAGCGCATGTCGAAGCCGACGCCGCGGTCCTTAATCGAATAAACACACTCTCTCTCTCCCGCCTCGCCGCTGAG
>JBAYJH010000359.1:0-4783 GCA_041665185.1 Sterolibacterium sp. | reverse complement strand
ATGGCATTGGCCGCGGCCGGGTCCACCTCGGTCAGGGCTTGCACATTTGCCAGCGTGTTGTAGAGAAAATGCGGTTCAACCTGCGCCTGTAGCGCCTGCAATTTGGCTTCGGTAATCTGGCGGCTGAAGCTGTGGAATTCCGCTTCCTTCTTCTTCAGTTCCGCCAACTCCTGCATCCGTCGGGCCCGGCCGATGAAATACTTGGCGATCAGGGCGAGCATGAACAATGGAATAAACACCAGGATGACGACCGAGCCCACGCCGATGCGATACAGGTCGCTGGAGACCTTGGAGCGGATATCCTGCTTCAGTTCGTTCGGCAGTAGCGGCAAGGGTGGAATAGCCGGCGGCGCCGGCACCAGGATCGTGGCGGGCGGCTCGGGAGGGATTCCCGGTCTGGGCGGCAATGGTAAATTGTCCACCTGGACATCCACTGCCGGCCGGTCACCTTCCGTGGCGATCTCGATTGCGATCCGGGGGTCAATCAGCCTGGCAGTGGCTTGGTCCAGCCGCAGCTTCGCCCTCTCTTCCACCTTCCTGGCCGTCTGAAGGTCTTTATCCAGCGATTTCGGCCATTCCGAGGTAGGGATCCTTCCGTCCTGTAGGGTGCGCCGAATTTCTTGTTGAGATTCCTCGACCGCCTCGCGTGCTTCGACTGCGGCTTCGTAACTGTCTTGCGCGGCTTCGTGCGCGGCCGCCCTGGCGGCGCGGCGTGCTTCGCTGGCGGTGTCCTGGCGGGCCGCGTCGGTGTTGCCGAGCTCGGTCCGAATTTCCCGGCGCGCCCGGTCGATTTCCTGGATCGCGCGGTCAAGCTCGGCGATGCGCCCCGGGTCCTTGCTGCTGCGTTGCAGCGCCTTCACGACCTCTTCGGCGACACCCAGTGCGCTCTGGCCGAAGTTGACGTCGATTTCCCGCTTGATGGCCCGGTTCAACTCCGGCGTGCTGCCGCTTCGTTGCAGGTTGATCACATGGAAAGGCGTGACGAACAAGCCGAGGAGTGCCAGTATGGAGAAACCGAGCAGGATCAAAGCCCACCAGGGCGTACGGTGCAGGAAGTTGCCGAAGGCTCTGAACATGATTAATCCAAATTGAGTGACTTGCTTTATATCGGCGGTCAGGGACGGTACTGGTCGCCTAAGCGCCCCCCCTCTTAACGCTGTTCGATCAGGAAGGCCAGTCGTTGAAAGGAAACGGCAACTCCTCGGTAACGAAAGTCTGAAAATTCACGATCTGCTGAAAATACAGACCCAGACCGCGGCTGAAAGAAATCAGGTGCTGGTTGGGCGCGTCGCTGAATAAGACGAAGGCAATCTGGACGACTGCGACGATAAACAAGATCGTGCCCGACAATGAATAGGCAATCGCCATCAGGATCATCAACAACACACGGGTGAACAAACTGCGTCTGGGGCCGCTTTCGACGGGATACTGATCCATGATTACTCTCCAATCTGTTGATGTGACGTTAGGGACGGTCCAGCGTCCACGGCTATCATTTTCCCGCGGTCCGACCAATCGGTTGGTCCGGGTTATCGCGAGTTCTCACGAATTCCGTGAGAGTGCTGGAACCGCATGGCTGGCGTATGTGCCGACCGCCGGATCAGTGACTGAACCGGCGTGCGCATAATACTCCGCGAGCGTCAGCGGGGCACCCAATACCACGACGGTTGCCAACATGGCCAAGACACCCGCCAAGGATTTCGTAAGCTTGTTGATTGCTGGATACGCGTTCATTTCGTTCTCCTATCAAGCGGCGTTGGCCCGCCGTTGAACGAAATATAGGAGATGACAATTCAAGGCGCGAGACGCATGCGACGGACTACAGGAGAAGCGGCACCAATCGCCTATGCCGAAGACAGAAAGAAGCAGCGTGACCGGTGACAACGGCGGTGAATCGGCTATGATTCGCCGCGTATCCCCGCCCGAAAACCACATGAGGAGAAAACCATGATTGGCTATGTAACCCTTGGAACCAACGACCTCGAGCGCGCCGCCAAATTCTATGATGCCCTGCTCGCGGAGATCGGCGCCACCAGGATGATGGAATCGGACAGATTTATCGCCTGGGCGGTATCTCCCGAGCAACCGTCGCTCGCCGTGACCAAACCCTTTGACGAGAAGGCGGCGACGGTAGGAAACGGCGTGATGGTGGCCCTGGTGGTCGACAGCCCCGCCAAGGTCAATGCCTTGCATGGGAAAGCCATGGCCCTGGGCGGCAAGGACGAAGGCCCCCCCGGTCCGCGCGGCGACAGCGGTTTCTATGCCGGTTATTTCCGCGACCTGGACGGCAACAAGCTCAACGCATTTTGCATGAAATGACTGAGCCCGACTATGCAAGCCGCACAAACCAATTAAGGTCGGCATACGTTGCAAGCCTATCTCTTACGAAGATATCGAGCCTTCTCGACTGCCAGGCTTGTCGCGTTCGCCCTACCTCTTCTTGCTAACCGCGATACCGGTAGCGCGCTTCGCCACCTCGACGGCTCCGTAGCAACTACCTGGTTGCGGCACAGGCAATTGCGCGCCGTATCACTTTGCCCGAGTTTTTGGCACAATAGCTATGACAAATACAACATAGCACACCCATGACCGCCACGTCGCCAGTCCGACTGCTCGCCACGCATCTCGACGTTCGAGACACGCAAGCGCATATTGCGGGAACACTCGTTACACCAGCAATTAACGTCCACCTGCCACCGCTTGCCGCCGCGGCCTGGTTACGGGGTGCAGCCCGCCGGACGAACCTGACTGCCTGTTATGTCGATCTCGCCTCCAAGAGATCCGAATGGATCGTTGAATTCGTGCGCGCCGTATCTGACGCTCTCGTCACCAGGCCACCCGACGCACCCATCGATATTTGTTTACGAATTCCAGAGTCCGTCGATGCCGCAACACTTGGCATAGATTTACTCGAGCCGCAACCGATCACTCTCGACCATTTCTCCCCGCCCGAGGGTTTCGCTCTGTGGCAACCCGGAGCAAATACCAATTCCGACGAAGACGCCTTGGCACACGCCGTATGGTCGCAACAGGATTACGACTGGCGCTGGAAAGACAACAAAGGGCGCTATTTCTACTACTCACGCCGCAACGAAGAGGCTCAGATTCGTAAGCACCTCGCCGGCGCAGTGCCTTTCGTTCTCGCAGGCCAGGCGCTTGCTGGCAAAACACGGCTGCTGTTGCGCGCCTTGCTGGAAACGCGAGTCACTGTGCTCGCCGCGCGAACCGATGCGACTGACTGGGCCTTTCCACCCCAACTACCCGAAGGCACCTGGCTCGTCATCGACGACATCGACCGAATGCTGGAATCTCCAGCCTTTCGCCATGCCTTTATCGAATTCGCCGGGCGCAATAGCCTCTGGTGCGCCACCTGCCGTAGCGGCGAAGGCTACGAGCAATTGCGATCATCGCTGCCACCGCGCCAGATTGAACGCCTACAGACTGTGCTGATCGGCCGCCTCAATGACAAGGAAGTCGAAAGTGTCGTCGTTCAACTCAGCCTAGCACGTCGCCACGAAAAGCAGCGTGCCGCCCCGCGCAACATCGGCTACTACTTTCTGAACACCGCTCTCGAAGTCTGGCGCAGCCACTACGCCCGTCTGCCGGCCGATGAAAAAGCCGTCTTGCGTGCCACCTCTGCCGCCCTGCGACTTGGCTTCGGCACACCGAACAGGCAGGACACCATCGACCAGGCCATTCCCGCATGGATGGCCCACCACGCGTTTCCGGACAAGCCGGCGCTAGAAAGGGATGCCTTCGACGTGGCCTGCGCGAAGCTCGATCAATCCGCCGACAGCAAGGGCTGGTGGGAGATCGATGCCGTCAACGGCCTTCTGCGACTCGAACCCGTGTTCATCGACGAAATCATCGACCAGAAGTTCACGCTCGCCGGCGTTGATTCCCTGCGGCGTATGACGGCACTGGTCGGGCAGAACGGCGCGCCGGAATTTCTGGCCGACACCGCCGCGATCGCACGCTGGTCGGAGCAAGCGCTACGGGCTGGCCTTCGGTTTAACGCAGCTGACTATGCTCAAATTGCGGCCCGTCTCGCCCTATTGGGCGAGACGGTAAAGACCCAACCAGATACGGCCATACGCGCCCTAATCCACCTGTGGCTGTGCGCCGAACCAGCCGTTCGCCCCGCCATCGTTGCCCTTGGCACAGGACATTCACCGAGTGCATGCTTCTACCTGAACCTGGTGCTACGCGACGCCGACGTGGACTCCCACACGGCGCTCGACCTTTGCCGCGCCTTGGTTATCAAAGCGGACGCGTACACCTTCAACACGCTGATAGCTAAGCTGTCTACGGGCGGGAACAATCGCGAAGCGCTTCGCTTCCTGCAAATGGAAATGCGTTCCGCCGGCGTCGAACCTGACGTCGTCACCTTCACCACCCTCATCGAAAAGGCCGCCTCCGAATCCGAACGCCAACGCCTCCTCGCCGATATGCGTTCCGCACGCGTCGAACCTGACGTCTTCACCTTCAACACCCTCATCGAAAAGGCCGCCTCCGAATCCGAACGCCAACGCCTCCTCGCCGATATGCGTTCCGCAGGCGTCGAACCTGACGTCGTCACCTTCAACACCCTCATCGATAAGGCCACCTCCGAATCCGAACGCCAACGCCTCCTCGCCGATATGCGTTCCGCAGGCGTCGAACCTGACATCGTCACCTTCAACACCCTCATCGATAAGGCCACCTCCGAATCCGAACGCCAACGCCTCCTCGCCGATATGCGTTCCGCAGGCGTCGAACCTGACGTCTTCACCTTCACCAACCT
>JBAYJH010000358.1:0-4814 GCA_041665185.1 Sterolibacterium sp. | reverse complement strand
TCGGACATGCCGATGTCGGCGTCGAGGATTTCGCCGCTGCGGGGATCCACCCGCGACGGCCCGATGGCAAAGCCGACATCGGCCCCGGTAAACCAGCGTACCGAGGCATGGCGGGCATCCATGGTGTTGAAATTGTCCTGGTCGGTCTGTTGGCGGACGAGGATGGCGTTCTGGATGCCGACTTTTTCGAAGGCCTTGTTCCATTCCAGGATGCCGTCGGCCACCGCCTTGCGGTACTTCTCGGGAACGTTCTTGTCGATCCAGTAGGTAATCGCCTCCCTGGGTTCGGAGAGGGCTGCGGCAGGATCCTTTTTTTCCAGGCGCCAACGGTTCACGTGGTGCACTCTGGTCTTCGGCGCGGTGTCCTCCGTGTAGTCGTCGCGGCTGGTGACGAAATGGCCCACGCGCTCGTCGGCGACGCGCGTGGCCATCGGGGTTTCCGGCAACCTGGCGAAGTTGTAGTAAAAGCTTACGAAGAGGCTGCGCGGATCCGGCGTGGTCTGGGGCGGCGGCGGCGGCGCAGGCGTCGGCGGAGTGGGCGGCGTCAACGGCGGGGCCGCCACCTTGGGCACGTTGAAGTGCGCCTGAACCTGGACGCCGGTCAGGTCCTGGGTATTGTCTACCCGGGCGATGCTGGAGTTCTTGGTGTCCAGGACAAATGGCATGCGGAAGGCGGTTTCCAGCCGGGTCAGGTAGCCGGGAATATCGGCGAACAGCAGGCTGTTGATTTCCACCAGCACCGCCTTGCTGTCCGGGTGGGGCGTCGACGCTGCGGCGGCGCTGGCGAGCAGGCTGTCGGAGAAACTCTCGGCGACGAAGCGCGACTGCGGTGTGCCCGCCTGGGCGAAGAATCGGGTGTTCCTGGCGATCAGCTGGATCTGGTTGCCGATCTTGCGAAAGACCACGAGATGGCTATTACCCATCTGGCTGGCATACAACCCGCGTTCGCCGATGCTCTTGGGGATGTTGTAGCTGAAGAAGAATGGCTTGTCGAGTTGATCGGGTGCGATGGCCAGCCAGACTTTCTCGTCCTTCTGGTAGAGCGTGAAGAAACCGGGGGTTTCCTTGGCATCCTTGATGACGTCCTTGAACGGCTTGGGCGCCACGGCGGGGCCGGGCACTCCGCCGGGAGCGGGTGGGACGGCAGTGGGTGTGGCGACGTTGGCGGCCGGTTCCTGCGCCGCTGCCGGCTGGGGCGGTTGAATAAGGATGAGGGCGAGGAGGGCGGCGGTCAGGGTGCGAGGTCTGTGCATGGGGTTCCTCTCATGTTGCTTGCGTCAAAAAATGCCTCTGGCATCGATACGGCGTTGCTCGGTTGCCGCGGCGGCGGATGACTCCTGCTGGCAGGGATATGCCACGAAGCTTTTCAAGCGACCGATTCTAACCGGTTCCGGCAGTCGTCGGATTGATCAGTGACTTGCCGCAGTGTGGTCCAAAAGCGATTGCCCGTCTGTATAAAATGGAATACGGTCGTGGTGATGAAAAGAGGCGAATTCGGCGGACGGCTGCGACGGTTTCTAATGTGGCCGAGAAGCTCCGCCATTAGCCGCCCGTGGACCTGCGCCAGCGTCGCGGTTGTGAAAAACCGATTATCGCCATACTGCGGTCAGTAGTAGGATGCCCCATTATTTCCTTAGCACGGTACAGCCATGAGCAAATACATTGGAATTCTTACAGCGGGTGGCGACAGCCCCGGCCTGAACGCAGCTATCCGCGGCGTCGGAAAGGCGGTACTTGGCCATTACGGCATGCACATCGTTGGTTTTCGCGACGGCTTTCGCGGCCTGATGGAAAACCGCACCGCTCCCCTCGACAGTGGTCAACTCTCGGGTATTCTGACGGTGGGTGGCACCATCCTCGGAACCAGCCGCGACAAACCGCACAAGATGTCGGTCGGAGGCAAGCTCCTGAACATGCTCGACGCCATTGCCGGCAATTACCATGACAACCATCTTGACTGCCTGGTTTGCCTTGGCGGCGGTGGCACGCTGAAGAATGCCCTGCGCCTGAAACAGGTGGGGCTCAATGTCATAACACTCCCCAAGACCATTGACAACGACGTCGCCGGGACGGACATCACCTTCGGCTTCGATACCGCCCTGGGCATTGCCACCGAGGCCATCGATCGCCTGCACAGCACTGCGCACAGCCACCATCGCATCATTGTGGTTGAGATCATGGGCCACCGGGCTGGCTGGCTAGCACTCGGTGCCGGGATCGCCGGCGGCGCCGACGTCATCTTGACCCCGGAAATTCTCTACGATGTCGACAGTGTGGCCGAGGCGATCCGGGCTCGGGTCCGTGGCGGCAAACCATTCTCCATCGTCGCCGTGGCCGAAGGGGCCATCTCGACACAGGACCTAGCCGCAATCGCCGCAGCAAGGTCGACGGAAAGGAAGTCGTCGAAGGTCAAGGATGGACGCAAGGCTGACGATCAGGAAGCCGATGCCGCGGAACTGTTCTACGCCGACCGAACGCTACGGCTCGCCAAGCGCCTGGAAACACTTACGGGTCTGGAGGCTCGCGTCACCATCCTTGGCCATGTGCAGCGCGGCGGCGCGCCGTCGGCGGCTGACCGCATTCTGGCGACAAGACTCGGCACAGCATGTGCCGATCTGATTTCCAAAGGGACATACGGCGTGATGGTGGCCGCTAAAGGCGAAGGCACGCGGCCGGTGAGGCTCGAAGAAGTTGCCGGCAAGGTCAAGATAGTGCCGCTCAACCATTCTTGGATCGCTAGTGCGCGCCGGGTGGGCACAAATTTCGGTGACTGATGGCTGTGTTGAGAAAGCCGCTTTCAAAATCGTGACATGGCAATGGCGTATTGGCGATCTCTCGGATCGTTTTACCATCGACGATCACTACCTGGGCGATGGGTAGAGGATCCTTGAGATTTGCTGAAAATCTGGACCGGCGCCTTATTCAACTCAATGGGCGTATGCCGGTCGGCCACAGCCATCAGTGCGTAGGCGAAGCACCGGGCACAGCGACGATCTCATCATCCACGGCCTTCTGTACCGCTTTGTAAAACGCCTCACGTGATGCGCTGGCGACCGGGTCTCTGGCACCACCTGCCCAGTTCGCGTTGGAGGCGATCACGAGTTTGCGCTTGGGGTCGATGAAGATGCCCTGGCCGAAGATGCCGCGCGCAGCAAAGGTACCGTCAGCATAGGTCCACCACAGGTAGCCGTAGCCACGGTCTGGCTGATCGATGCCGGTACGTGCGGTGGTGGCCTCGGTCAGCCAGCCTTCAGGAACGATGCTCTGCCCGTTAACCGCGGCACCATTCAGGATGAACTGCCCGAAACGTGCAAAGTCCCGCGACGCAGCCTGAATGCAGCAGCCGCTGATCTCTTGCCCAGTCTTACTGAGAAGCCAGGTGGCCTGCTGTTCCATACCGGCCGGCACCCAGATTTTTTCTGACAGATAGGCCGACAAGGGCTTCTTCGTCGCCTGATTAAGGAGGATGCCCACCAAGTTGGTCTCGCCGGTGCTGTATAGCCAGCGCGTGCCGGCGGGCACCTCGCGCGGGAGTTTGCGCAGATAGCTCACCAGTGCGTCCACGCCATCTTCGGGCTTGTGGTTGTTGAACTTCGCCACGTCGGAGTTCGGGTCCGCGTAGTCCTCGTTCCACTTCACGCCCGAGGTCATGGTCAGCAGCTGGCGGATGCTGACGTCGTCGTAGGCTGAGCCTTGCATCTGCGGGACGTAGTCGCTGACCTTGTCGTCCATGCTCTTGATGTAGCCATCGCGGATGGCCGCACCCACCAGGGTGGAGGTGATGGACTTGGCTACGGAGAAACTCGTCCAGCGCCCGCTGCTGTCAAAGTCCAGGTGGTAACGCTCTAGACGCAACTTGCCGTCATGCAGCACCAAGAGCGCTGCGCTGCGCTGGCCCGCCATGTAGGCATTGACGTCCATAGTCAGCTTCAGCGGTGGTCCCGGCGGCAATGGTGATGGATTGCTTCCAGCTGGAATGCCAAGAGACTTCGCCAGGATAGGAAGCCGGTCCAATGCGCGAAATGCCGCATCGCGCTGAGGCTCGCTCCAAAACAACAGATCCCGGTTGGTGGGCAGCGTCGCCAGAAGTCCGCGCGTTTCTTTGTCGAAGCTGAACCAGCCGGTAGTGCCAGCAGCGGCAAGGACGACCAGCGCCCCCAGGGCAATCTTCTTGAATTTCAATCCGGTACTCCTCTGGAATGGTGGCGATTGGCGGGATTGGAGACGGTGGGACTATTGCGGGTCAGCCACTCCAACGGCACCGACGGATAGGAATTTTAACCACATGAGACCAAGTATCGCCCATACAAGCGCTATGAATCGAAGTATAAACCCTCGGCAGCGTCGGTTGCGCGCAGAAGTACGGCGCAGCTGCCAAGGTACCGTCATCGACTGCTGCACCTCCGACACCGGACATGCTCGTCAACTTCCCGTTGTCGTGGCGAAAATCGAATCCGGCCGTTCAAACCTTTGGGATTTTTGGGTCGTCTATGTCGCTTCTTGTGGCTGTGTCCTTGGCCTGCGGGCCACGCGCGACGAGAGCGCTATGCCTTGAGCAGTTCGAGTAACGCGACGCCGTAACGAATGGCCTTCGCCTCGCCGATGCCGCCGACGTTCAGCAATGCTTCCATGTTCTGCGGCCGGCGCGCCGCGAGTTCATGCAAGGTCTTGTCGTGCAGGATGACGTAAGCGGGCACGCCCTGCTCGCGGGCGGTCTGGCCGCGCCATAGTTTCAGCGTGTCGACGAGGCCGGCGGCGGCGGGCGGCAGGTTGGCCGGGAAGATCGCCTTCGGTTTCGCGGCCCTCTTCTTCGA
>JBAYJH010000357.1:0-4825 GCA_041665185.1 Sterolibacterium sp. | reverse complement strand
TACAAACCGACTCCGGCGCCCGGGCCGCAGAAAGCCAAGGAAGAAGCGAAGGACGAAGGCAAGAAGGAAAACGCAGCGGCCGCACCAGCGAAGGCTGGCGAGGAACAGAAAGCGGCAGCGCCGGGGGAGAAGACCGCCGAGGCTACCGCTGCGGCTCCTGCCACGGAACAAGCAGCCGAGGCATCCGCGGCGACGCGGAGCACCGCGGTAGTCGACCCGACGAGTACCGTCACTACGGCGCCTGCGGTAGCTCCGATCGCCACTGCCCCGACAGTGGTCGCGCCTGTGGTCGCGATAACCGCGACCGGTGCGAGCGGCGCAACCCTGAATACCACGACGCAGACGACGACGACTGCAAGCGGAACAACGACGCCGGTAGCGGCGGGCCCGGTGATCAGCAATCCAGTCGTTGCCACGAGCAACTACCACTACGGTGTGCTCGGCGCAGTGCCGGTCAGCGGCGGTGTTGAGCTCGTTTCGCTGAGTTCGCCGACGGGCGCATCCAATGCGGCCAATTCGAATTTCGTCCTGAGCGACAATAGCCTCGCGGAAATCCTGCAGTCGCCATATCTGCGCTACGGCCTGAGTTCCCAGGCGCCGGTGTCCGTGGCAAACGCAGACCTCAAATTCACGGGCGGTACTGCCGCCGATGCGTTCAGCGATCCGAACGGCAGCTATTACATGGGCCGCTGGTCCGGCGGCCAGATCGCCGTCACCGACCTCGCGACGACCAGCCCGATGGCGCCGTTTTCCGATTCGCTGGGTGCCGCCAGCGCACATTGGCTGATCGGGCTTACTCCAGGCAACCTTGCGGGAACGACCATCAATAATGTGCAGCAACTGGTGGGTAGTGCGAGCTACGTACTTGCCGCGGCGACCCATCCGACCGATGGCTTCGGCAATGTGGGCACGCTCAACAGCGCCACGCTGAGCGCGAATTTTTCTGCACAGACGGTGGATTCGAACCTGAACCTGTCGTTCAGTTCCAGCGATCCGGCGAACCCGAGCACGCGCAACCTGAGCCTGACCGCATCCGCGAACAAAGTACCGATTCAAAAAGGCGGCTTCGGCGCAGCTGCGGTCGCGCCAGTGGTAGCCGGCGTTCCTGTTAGTACCAACCCCAATAACACGGTCAGCTGCAGCGGCGCCGATTGCGCGGCCGGTGGCTACATCGGCAGCATCGGCGGTGGTTTCCTGGCCTCGGCTTCAGGCGGTACGAGCAGCGGCGCAGTCGGCACCGGCATCGGTTTGAGTTACGGCTTTACCGCGATCCCGACCTCTACCACTGCAGCGACCCAGCCATTCGCGGATTTCATTAGCGGAGCCGCGGTGCTGAGCACTGCCGCTGCGCCAACGCCCGGCGCCACGGCAGTTCCGGTCACCGGAGGAGGCGGCACCTACCGCCAACAGGTCGTGCTGCCGTTGAAGGTCGGAACGACGACTTACAACGCGAATTACAGTCTGTCCACGGCCGCCGTAAGCAACGCGCAGAACTACCTGTTCGATTCGGCGGGGAATCTGGTGCGGATGCAAAACTCGGACTACAAGCTGAGCGAACGCGGCACCTCAGGTCCGCCCTCCTACACCAGCAATGCCCCGGTGCCCTACACCGGCTCACCGGGCGGGCTTCCGACGTCGCCGCTGACGGCAGCGACTGTCTCATTTTCGGGAGGAAGCACACCGGACGGGAACTACAATGACACGGTCAATGGAATCCGCATGGGTCGCTATCTGGGTGGTGTGATTACCACCACCGATCTCTCGACGGCGACCACCCCTGCTACGTATTTCACGCCGCTGGGCAGCAACAGTGTCAACTGGGCCGTGCGCGAAATTCCGGCCAGCATTCCGACCACCGGCAATTTCGAGTACACACCGGCCTACGCGACCAAGCCTACCGACAGCCTGGGCAACGTCGGCACCCTGAACTACGCGTCCTTGTCTGCCAACTTCAGCAAACAGACCGTCAGTCCGGCTGTGGGCATTACGATCAACAATCAGAACCTGTCTTCGGTCGCGATCGATGTGCCTATCGGCAACAATTTCGGCTTCGACGTGTCCAGCAATGCTGCGCAGAACGCAAGTGGAGGCGCCGTGCAGGTTGACTGCTTCGGCAGCAATTGTGCACCGGCCGCACCCTCGACCACGAGTTCGCGTGCATACGGCGGCCGATTCACCGGCGGACTCGCGGGCAACGGCACCGCCGCCGGCGCGTTCTTCCGCTACGATTTCAACACCCGCTATGATCCGGCCAATGCATCTGACATCGCGGCCGCCGCCGGACGCCCGGTCAACGACTACATCGAAGGCGTCGTCGGCTTTACCAAGGGAACGGACATACTTGCTCCGACACCGGCAACCGCCGGCAGCGGCAGCCAGTCGATTTCAACCTCGTACTTCATGCCCGGGACCGGTACCAATCCCTATTATCAGTCATGGGCCAACAGTTACCAGACCTCCGCCACCAGCTATACCAGTCCGTTCGGCGCCGCCAGCCCGAACATGGTGTCGGACTACGATCCGACCAACCCAAACCCGCATAGTGAAACGCTGACCGGCGGCACGGTGGCAAGCGCGGCGACCAATGCCACAAGTGCCGCGGCTACCGGAATCTCATTCGGCCGCTATACCGGCGGCACCGTCACCGGCTACGATTACCAGGGCAACGCCTTCACCTGGGCCAACCAAGGCAGCTATGCCTGGATCAAAGGGCCTGGAACGTTTCCGTACTATTTGCAGAGCGCACTGACTGGAACCGCCAAGTACGCGCTCGACGGCGGGACGGCACCGGCGGCAACCAACGGCAGCATCGGCACCCTCAACAGCGCCAATCTGGCAGTGGATTTCAACAAGGCTGCGGTAGGCGTTGATTTGTCTGTTACGGCCGCCGGCTCGACCTTCGCCGCCACGACCGGCGGCGCGACCGGCTCCCCCGCCACAACGATCAGGCTCAGCGGCGACAGCAACTTTTCCGCCAGCACCTGGAACGCCAATTACCCGATCCTGCATCAGGGCCTGTCGGTGACCGTGAATGGCGTTTCGGCTCCGTACTATCAGGGTCAGATCAGCGGCCAGCTGATGGGACCCGCACTGAACGGCGCAGGCCTCACTTACGCGTTCCAGAATAATTTTAGCGCCTCGCCCGGCATAGGCGTGACTGGAGCGGTTGCCTTCGCACTTAGCTCCTATACAAATAATGGCGGTGTTACGACCAGCGGCACGACGGCGATTGACCCCAGCAGCGTGCCCTACTCGCTCGGCCTCATGGCTACCGGCCTCAACGCCGACCCGACCGCAAACCCGGTGAACGCGCCGGCGTCGGTCGAAAGTAGATATCTGGCGCAAGTCGAAGGCAGCTTTAACTCGACCTTCAGGCTGGCCCAGGACCCGGCGAGCGGGCTGCCGCTGAAATGGGATGGCGACATACCGATCACGATCCCACCGAGCCCGAGCTGCTCGCCTGCGCCCTGCACGGGATACGTCAACAACGTACCGGGGCGCTTGTCTATCGATCCGACGAGTTTCGTCGCGACCGGAGCGACTCCGGGTGCCGGACAAGTCGCCCTGCCCAGCGGCAAGACTGCCGCAACATTGTTGGAATTCGGACGCGATCCGAGCACGGGCATCAGCTGGGGCCGTTACGGCGGCGGAGTGGTCGCGATCTTCGATCGCATCGGCGGAGGCTTTGCGCCGAGAACTTCGGATCTGAGCACGCAGAACTGGCACGGGATTTTCTCGCCGCTGGAAACCGGACCGATCGCACTTCCCACCACGGGCACATATACCTACACCAAGGTCGGCGGCACCAGCCCGACGGATAATCTGGGCAGCGCCGCAGGAACGCTCAACGCGGCAACCCTGGTGGCGGATTTCGCCGCCCAGACGGTAAACGCCGGCGTGAACCTCACAGTGAACGGCCAGACCTGGGCGGCAGGTGCGAATGCGATACCGATTCAAAACCGCCTGTACTTCGAAGCCGGCCGCGGCCCGTCGGGCGGCGGCAATCTGAACGTTTGCGTAGGCGGCAGCTGCGGGACTGTAACCATTCCGACCGCCAGTAGCGCCAACACCTCGGGCAGGCTGACCGGCGGCTTTACCGGTAGCAGCGGCCAGGGTGTGGGCATGGCCTACTCCCTCAATCAGGGCGGCCTTACCGGGACCACCGTTTCCGGCGTGGCCGCATTCAAGCGCTAGATGCGTGCAGCGCGGCCTGCGTCAGTCCTGAGCAGGCCGCATCGTTTCTGCCCTAGGACCCGAGCAAACCCTTCTCGGCCAGCACCGGACGCGCGAGTTCCTGCAGGCGGGGCAATTGCCGCCTGAAGGCGTAGCCTGTCGCTAGCGCCCCTAACCCTGCGACCAGCAAAACCGGCCGCACGCCGGTCCAATGGGCGATGCCGCCAGCGGCCAGCGCGCCCAACGGCAGCATGCCGAAGAAGGACATGGTGAAGAGCGCCATCACGCGCCCGCGCAGGTGATCGGGCACCAGCTCCTGCAGGAGGGAGTTCGCGGGGGCGTTCTGCAGCACGAAGGCGAATCCGACCCCGACCAGGAGCAGGAGGGCGGCGGGGTAGTTCCGGCAGAAGGCGAACGCCATCAGCAGGAAGGGGAACACCAGGCTCCCCGTCGTGACGGCCGCCCCCTTGCGCGCGCCGACGTAGTGCGACGCGGAGTAGAGCGACCCGAGGACCGCCCCCACCCCCGCCGCGGACATGAGGACCCCGTACCCCTCGGCTCCGCGGCCGAAGATCTCCCGCGCGTAGATGGGGATCAGCACGTGGTACGGCATGGCGAAAAGGGCCGACAGGGAGATGAGGACGACGACGGC
>JBAYJH010000356.1:0-4836 GCA_041665185.1 Sterolibacterium sp. | reverse complement strand
GCGCTGGCGGCAAGGCCGAGATCGGCGTAACAGGAAACGCCGAGCAGCTTGTCCGGCCCCAATGCGGCGCGCGCGGCGCGCAGGTCGCCATCGTCCCGACCGAGATGCACGCCGTCCGCGTCCAGCGCCAGGGCCAGCGGCAGGTCATCGTTGATGATCAGGCGCGCGCCGTGGACCCGGCACAGGCGCAACAGTTCCGCTGCCTGCCTGTGTTTGAGATCCGGCGCAGCACTCTTGTTGCGATATTGCACCAGCCGCACCCCGCCTGCCAAAGCCGCGCCAACCATGGCGGTCAGGGGCGAGGTCTGCGGATCGTCCGGGGTGATGGCGTAAAGACCGCTCAGTCGGGTGCGGGTGCTCAATTCAGGAACCTCGGGAAGCGTCGTCCTCGGCATCGTCCCGCGCCCAGAAGAAGCGGTCCGGGAGATGCTGGCCCATGCCCGGTCGAAAGCCGGCGGCCAGCGCTTGCCAGGTATATTCCTGGGCGTCCTTGACGGCTTCGGCGATTTCCAGGCCGTTCGCCAGGTTGGCGGCGATGGCTGATGCCAGCGTGCAGCCGGAACCGTGATAGCTGCCGGGCAGGCGCTCCCATTTGTCGCTGCGCACCACGCCATGGCTGCCATACAGCGTGTTGACCACTTGCTCGGTGTTTTCGTGCGTGCCGGTGATGAGCACGAATTCGCTGCCGGCGACGATCAGCCGCCGTGCGCATTCGATCAGCGTGGTGCGTTCCTGGCTTTCCTCTTCGCCATCCTCCGGCTCTTCTTGTCCCTCGTCGAGGGTCAGGCGGCGCGCTTCGAGACTGTTGGGGGTGATGATGGTGGTCTGCGGCAACAACAATTCGATCATGGCGTCGACCATGTCTTCGTCGGCGAACTGGTCGCCGCGGCCGGAAGCCAGCACCGGATCGAATACCAGCGGGATGTCGGGGTAGTCGGCGAGGATCTCGGCGATGGCCATGATGTTCTCGACGCTGCCCAGCATGCCCAGTTTGAATGCCGCGACGTTGACGTCTTCCAGCAGGGCGCGCGCCTGATCGGAGACCCAGTCGGCATCGATGGCGAGGACATCCTCGACGCCTGCCGTATCCTGCACCGTAAGCGCGGTAATGACCGAGAGCGGATGGCAGCCCATGCTGGCCAGGGTCATGATGTCCGCCTGTATGCCCGCGCCGCACGTGGGATCGGAAGCGGCGAACGTCATGACGAGGGGCGGCAGCTGGGGAGATTGTTGACGCATGCGGGTGTCGGTCGCAGTTGGGGGGGAGACTCCCCGCGGGCGAAGTGGGATGACCATTATATTAACCGAAAACCCCGCCGATCAGCTTGAGGTCGCTCGCCGGCGCAGACATGATGCGGTGTGGGTACCGCCGTCAATTGACCGAGGTCAAGCCCAGGCACCCGGCTCGCGAATATATTAGTATCTCGATTTTTTTTACGGAAACGGCATGTCCTCTCCCGCTCCCATCGAACTGGTCTGTCCCGCCGGCAGCCTGCCGGCGCTCAAAGCCGCCGTCGATCATGGCGCCGATTGCGTCTATCTCGGCTATCGCGACGACACCAACGCCCGCAATTTCAACGGCCTGAATTTCGACGACGCGGCCCTCGCAGAAGGTTTGCGCTACGCCCATGGGCGCGACCGCAAGGTGTTTCTGGCGCTGAATACCTATCCGCAGTCGGACAACTGGACGCGCTGGACGGGTGCCGTCGATCGTGCCGCCAAGGCCGGTGTGGACGCCATCATCCTGGCCGATCCGGGGCTGATGGCGTATGCCCGGCGCAGCCACCCGCAACTACGCCTGCATCTGTCGGTGCAGGGTTCGGCGACCAATTACGAAGCCATTAACTTCTATCGCGAACGCTTCGGCGTTCAGCGCGCGGTGCTGCCGCGGGTGCTGTCGCTGGCCCAGGTGGAGCAGGTGATCGCCAACACCGAGGTCGAGATCGAGGTGTTCGGCTTCGGCGGCCTGTGCGTCATGGTCGAGGGGCGCTGTTCACTGTCCGCCTATGCCACCGGCACTTCGCCGAATTGTGGCGGTGCCTGTTCGCCGGCCAAGAGCGTGCGCTGGGAACAGACCGGGGAGGGGATGGAGACGCGCCTTAACGGCATCCTCATCGACCGCTATGCCGACGGCGAGCGCGCCGGCTATCCGACCTTGTGCAAGGGCCGTTTCGCGGTGGACGAGGCGACCTACTACGCCATCGAGGAACCAACCAGCCTCAACACGCTGGAACTGCTGCCGGAAATGATCAGGATCGGCGTGCGCGCCGTCAAGATCGAAGGCCGTCAGCGCAGTCCGGTGTATGTCGCCCAGGTGACCCAGGTGTGGCGCGAAGCCATCGACTCCTGCCGCCGCGACCCCCAGCACTATGCACCGCAGGCGGCCTGGATGGCCGAACTGAACAAGGTTTCCGAGGGCCAGTCGCATACCCTGGGCGCCTATTATCGCCCGTGGAAATGATCCGATGAAGCTCTCGTTAGGCCCGCTGCTTACCTACTGGCCGCGCCAGAAGGTGTTCGACTACTATGTGGAGATGGCGCAACAACCCATCGATATCGTCTATGTCGGCGAGACCGTGTGTTCGCGCCGGCACGAATTGCGCCTCGAAGACTGGATCGACATTGCCGCGCTGCTGGCCGATGCCGGCAAGCAGGCGGTGTTGTCGTCGCTGACCCTGATCGAGTCCGAGTCCGATCTCAAGTCCCTGCGCCGCATCGTCGACAACCCGCGCTTCATGGTCGAAGCCAACGACATGGGCGCCGTGCGCCTGCTGGCGGAACGGAAGCTGCAATTCGTCGCCGGGCCGACCCTGAATATATTCAACGGCGAGACCCTGCGGCTGCTCGCCGACCTCGGCGCGACGCGCTGGGTGATGCCGCCGGAGGCCGGCGCTGTCCAGTTGGCACCCATGCAGGCAACACGTCCGGCCGGCGTGGAGACCGAGGTGTTCGCCCTGGGGCGTTTGCCCCTGGCTTACTCGGCGCGTTGTTTCACCGCGCGGCGTTTCAATCTACAGAAGGACGCCTGCGAATTCCGCTGCCTCGAATTCCCGGAAGGGTTGGCGCTGAAGACGCGCGAAGGGGAAGCTTTCCTGACCTTGAACGGCACCCAGACGCAGTCGGCGAAAGTCTATAATCTGCTGCTGGAAATGTCCGGATTGCGCGCCGTCGGCGTCGATGTGCTGCGCATCAATCCGCAATCCGAACACAGCGCCGACTTGATCGAGTTATTCTGTCGCTGCCGGGAAGGCTCGATGACGCCTCAAGCCGCCTGGGCAGCGTCGCAACAGCACCTAACCGGGCAGCCATGCAATGGATTCTGGCATGGCAAACCGGGTTTGGAACAGGTCATGACGGAAAGAGCCAGTTGATGAAACTTCCCACCCAGATACCCGACTTCACCTTGCCGGCGTTGTTCGCCCGCGTCGGCCAGCGCTTGCCGCAACTGCCGCCGTCGCTGGCGCTGATCGCCGCCCTCAATCTGGCGCTGGGCCGCCTACTGCCGCGCGAACCGTTGGTTCCCATGCTCGGCAAGCGGCTGGCGATACGCGTAACCGATGCCGGTATGAGCTTGCGCTTTGCCTATGGCGAACGCGGTTTTCATCCGAGCTTCGGCCCGGTTGCCGCGGACCTGACCATCTCCGCACGCGCCCGGGATTTTCTCGCCTTGCTGACCCGCGAAGAGGATGCCGATACCCTGTTCTTCAGCCGCCGCCTGCGGATGGAAGGAGAGACCGAACTCGGGCTGTTGGTCAAGAACACCCTCGACGCCATCGAATTGCCGCAGCTGCGCTCGTTGGCACCGGCCCAGGCCTGGCGGCAGATTCGTGCGCTGTTGGGCGGCGCCCATCATTCCGGCGCGTGATCGTCCTGGCCGGCCCCGGCTTGCACCAGCGTTCGGCTTCGCCATCCCCGCTGCCGCTGTATCTGGCGGCGGCCTACACCCTGCTGGTGATCTATGCCAGCCTTCATCCATTTTCCGACTGGCGCGATTCCGGCGCGCCGGTCACCGATTTCCTGTCTGCCGCATGGCCGCGCTACTGGATGGGATTCGACTTGTTCATCAACGTCCTCGCCTATCTGCCGCTCGGTTTCATCTGGGTGCCGACCTTGCTGCCGCGCCAAGGACTCTGGCCGGCGGTGTTGCTGGCGAGCCTGCTCGGCGCCTGCCTCAGCTTGTCGCTGGAAACCTTGCAGAACTTCCTGCCGAGCCGCGTGCCCTCGAGTATCGACCTGGGCTGCAACAGTCTCGGTGCCTTGCTCGGCGCACTGGCCGGCGCCCGCTGGGGGGCGTTGCTGCTGGACGGAGGACGCCTGCACGCCATGATCCGCCGCCGCATCGGCAGGGGTGCGATGGCCGATGCCGGCCTGGTGTTGTTGGCGCTGTGGCTGCTGACCCAACTCAATCCGGAGATCCTGCTGTTCGGCAATGGCGACTTGCGTGGCCTGTTGAGCGGCCTCGGATTGCAGGCGCCGCTGCCCTACATTGCCGAGCAATTCCCCTGGGTGGAGGCGAGCGTCACCGCCAGCAACACCCTGGCCCTCGGCCTGCTCTCCGGTTGTTTGTTGCGGACCGGGAAGTATCTGCTGCCTGCGCTGCTGATCGTCATTGCCTTGCTGGTGAAGAGCTTTTCCCTGATGCTGCTGATGAGCACCGCGGGCTTGTCCTGGGCGACATCGGGAAGCCTGACCGGACTTGCCGGCGGCGCGCTGCTGTGGCTGGCGGCCACCAGCCTGCCGCGCAGGATACGCCAGGCACTGGCGGCGCTGTCCTTGATGCTGGCCACCGCGCTGGTCAACCTGGCGCCGGAGAATCCTTACTACACGGCCATTCTG
>JBAYJH010000355.1:0-4845 GCA_041665185.1 Sterolibacterium sp. | reverse complement strand
TTCCCAAGGGTCAGGAACAACGCACGAAGCGTCTCGAGGCGATCACGACAGCCTTGGAGGCCAAGCAGCGGGCGGTTGGCGTAATCAAGTTAAGGATCCAGGCTCTCATGGGCCTTCGGAGCGATGTAGAAGACTTCCGGTCGCGCCTGATACCGGAGTGGATTGCGGACACACAAGAGCGGAGGTCGGATGCAGGACTGAGCGACAACGACTGGCAATCATTCGATGCGCGATTCGTCAGCGACGTCGACGCGCTGCTGACGGAGCGGCTACGTATGGCGCAGGTGGAACTGAAACGGCTGGAAGGCCCCGCTCTGACCGACCCTCCGGAGGATCCCGGTGCGGATCCTGGCGCGCCGCTCATCCCAGACGAGGCGGATCTCTCAGTCCAGACCATGCGCCTGCTCGAGCGCGAGCGCGACAGGCTGCAGAAACTCGTCGGCTTGGACGAGCAGAACGCTCGACGTTACAAGGTACTGACGGACAAGATCCAAAAGGCCGAAACCGCTCTCGCAAACGTCGTCACCCAGATCGAGCGGACAGCCAAATCCGACGAGATACTCAAATCGCTACGAGGGCAACGTAATCAGGCCTATAAGGGCATCTTCGACGCCGTGGTCGAGGAGGAACACGAACTCGCCGACCTGTATGCTCCGCTGAAGGAGAGGATAGCCAGCGGCCCGGGGGCCGTGTCGAAACTGTCGTTCTCCGTCCGACGGCTCGTCGATGTGAATGCCTGGGCGGAACGCGGCGAAGCCCTGCTCGACCTTCGCACGGGCCCATTCCGCGGCAAGGGCGAGTTGCTCAAGGTGGCCGAAGAGACGCTAGGAAAGGTATGGCGGGAAGGATCGGCTATCGACGTCTCGACGGCTATGACCGCATTCATAGCGATGCATGCCGACTCGCTCAAACAACACATGCCCGCGCAGGAAAACTATCGGGAGTGGGCACGCAAAGTCGCCGAATGGCTGTACAACACCAACCATGTCCTCGTGGGCTACGGCTTGCAATACGACGGTGTCGAGATCGAGCACTTGTCGCCAGGGACCAGAGGCATCGTCCTGTTGCTCCTATACCTGGCGATCGACGCCGACGACGATCGGCCACTAATCATCGACCAGCCGGAAGAGAACCTAGACCCTCAGTCCGTCTTCGACGAGTTAGTCCCCGTGTTCCGGGAGGCCAAGAAGCGCCGGCAAATAATCATCGTGACACATAATGCGAACCTCGTCGTGAACACCGACGTCGATCAGGTGATCGTCGCACGATGCGGCCCCCATCGCCCGGGACAACTACCTGAGATTTGCTACGAAAGCGGCGGCCTGGAAAACCCGGCGATCCGAAAGGCGGTTTGCGCAATTCTGGAGGGAGGTGAGCGGGCATTCCGTGAGCGCGCGCGGAGACTGCGCATCGCGATGTAACAGAAGTGTCAAGTTTGAAAAGCAGACTGTCGCGGACGACACCTTTAGTCCTGAGTGGCCGTCCGCATTGGCCGATAACCGGGCCAACGGTTGGCATGGTCGCGCGGCGGCATCCTGATCAGTTAGCGGGCTTTGAAGTTGCTCGAACATCAGCCCTCAACTGGCCGGGACTTTCAGGTCACCTGAATCGAATTCTACCGGTTGGAGATGCAGGTCCCATCCCCTCCCCGCTCAAATCCGATGCGTACGCCATCGCCGGTGGCGGTTCTCGCTGCATTGCACCGCTGACAATTCGCGGTCCAATCACCTATTTCGTGAAACGAGCCATCAGGATTCTGGGTTACCCAACCCCAGTTTACACAGTAGGGAGTAATTCCCGGACGTTGGTGGAGTCAAGTCTCCGACTCTGGAATGCAAATGGCCGAAGATACTTTGACCGAGCTACTACAGCACTCTCAGCCTGGGTCATCGACTCTGCGCAATCAGCGCTCCAGTTGAATCGTGGCGCCGGCCCCACACCGGTCGCCATGATATCGGGTTCAGTTCTTATAGCTTCGAGAGGACATGGCCGCCATGGAAAGCTTCTTAATCGTGGACTTGAGTCGCTCAAAGTGCTCGGCCTCCGCCATACAAAACCCGATGACGTTGGCGCTATTCGGGACTTCCATAACGACTGTCATCATCAGGTTGATTTGCTTCGGTGTGTCCATTCCTGTTTGCCGTTGGCCGGAAGCTTCGATGAGGATCGCGGGAAGGTTGCGGACCGTGGATTCCTCAAAGTGGGTCATCTGAGCGTCCGGCCCGAGGAAAGTCTTCATGAGTACCGGGGCAGAGATTTTAAAGGCGGAGATTGTTTCCCGGGTGCTGCGATTTTCGTTTGATTCAGAGGCCCAGCCGCAAAACAAGTCATCCCTCCTGATCACATAGACGCTCTCCGAATCCGTCATAGCAGACCAACCTTCCGGCACTTTTGTGGCGAAGACGCCGGACTTGACCCGGGTCAGACCTTCCATGTTGATATCTGGTAATTCGACATACTTCGACTTCTTCCGCTTTTCCTCTGCAGTGGCCTGGAGAAACGTCCTGCTGCACAATGTAGCAGCCTGATTGGCGACGGCGGTGAAGTGAGGGGTTTCCTTGTCAGACAGGAGCGCCCCTGTGTCAGCGTCGTCAAGGTTGCCAACGAGTTCCTTTGCATAGCACTGGCAATAATCTTCCGTCGCCTTCTTTCCTGCCTGCGGATTGACCTTCTTTACATCGGCCCGGCACCCTTTCGCCACTTCCTTGATCGTATCGTTGGCCAGCTTCCCCTCCAGGGCATGGCTGGACGGTATGGCAAGCGTCAGCAGCAGAATCAGTGTGTAATATTTCATGCGGTTTGCTCCTCGTTATTTCGTCTGGGTGATCGAAGCAATCTTGCGATCCAGCGTGGCGATCCGCTCTTGCAGGTCGGCTATATCCACGGAGGGCTGACTGCCAGGGTTGCGTGCGGCCCACTTGTCGATTTCAATCGCGATGGCGTCGGGCTTCTTGGGAAGTGCCAGGTAACCTTCCGCCGGATCTGCGAATGAACCCAGGTAGACCTCGCAAGCGGAACATGGCAGAGCAAGTTGCGCCTTGGCGGCAATCGGCGGACGAAGATCCTTTCCGTCGTTCCCTTTGAAATGAATTTGAACACCGTGAATAAAGACCGCCGGCGCATTCGGCGCGGCGACCTTGGCCGTGACCATCAGAAAATCGGCGGCTCGGCCGGAAACGTCCTTGCGTTCTATTTCGACCTTTTGCACCGCAAACTTGACGCTTTGCACCTGCCGGGCCAATTCGGCGTTGCCGGCCGCTTGCGCCTTGGCCTTGGTGTGCTCGAGCTGTAGGGTCGCCTTGAGCCCCTGAAGCATCTCCAGCGTGGCGGCACGCGCCGTCTTGCCTTCCAGGGCCTGAAGCTTGGCAAAGGCCTCGTCGAATTGGGTCGAGGTCTTGTCGCGGCTTGGGTCCCCTGCCCCTCCCAGTCCTTCAGTCATGGCCGACAAACCGATCTGCATGGTCAGGCGTCCGACTTCTGCCATCACGGTCTGCCTGAAGAGGAGTTCATCGTCGGCATTCATTTCGCCGGCAATAGTTTCTAACTTGTCGAGCTGCTTCAGGGTGATGACATGGTCCATCCCCTTGGCGCCACACCCCACCAACGCCACGATGCTGAATATTGCGAGAACTGCCTGGATTGCTTTCATTTTCTTCCTTCAAGTGAATGTAGAAATCGTTGTCAGGGTTGCCGCTGATGCCGATAACCCTATCATTATGACGGCTAATTGTCACTCATAGAGCGTGGCCCTAAAGTGGCTCCATGCCTAGCATGCGTTTCTTTTGGCTTCAGAAAAGCATGCAGGCAGACCCGCGGACTTTGTTCGGCAAGCGCCTGGCGGCTATCCGCCATGAAAAAGGCTGGTCTCAGGAGAAGCTGGCACTGGAGAGCGGCCTGGCGCGCAGCTATCTCGGCGGGGTCGAACGCGGTCAGCGCAATATCGCCCTGGTCAATATCTGCCGGCTGGCAGAGACGTTGGGCATTCCGCCGTCCGAGCTGATGACCTTTCCCAAGCAGTCCCGCCGCACACAATCCTGATCTCCCAGGTGACCGGTCAGGTTCCATTGATACCGCCACTTGTATTGGGCATGGGCGCTGGGAGTATCTGTATTGCAGGATGCCAGGTGCAGACTCCCTACTGATGGCTCTGCGCCGGGCGATCGGCTCAATCCTCAGGCTTGGTTCACCGGTGTCCTCGATGGCGTCCATCACCTCGGGGCTCTCGTCGCGAGCCATACGTCTGCGCCGGATGATCATGAGCGCAGATCGATGAGCCATTCCAGGACGCTCCGCGCCATATCGCTGATCACCGCGGCACTCAGGTGCACCATGATTTTGTGAGAAAACGTGTCGTGCTTCTCGGGTTCCGTTGGCATTGGTCATCCTTTCAAGAGATTGAACATCGGTGAAAGGATGCTAGCGAAACAGGGGTGGCGTTTCTGAATTAGTTTTGTGCCTTCGGCGCCTCGGTGTTTTTGGCGTTGTCAGAAGTTCGGTGGTCTGACCCGGTCGATCGCGGAATCGAGGACGCAGCTCCGGCAGTGCGCTATTCAGGAAGCCGGAGTCCCCCGCGATGGGTTAGGCGGGGACTTCGGTGTATCCATGTTGGATCCGCGTCTTGACGATGCGTGCGATGACTTCGTCGAGATCGCTTGGATCAGCACCACAATAGGTTTTAGAGCCGCCCAGGCGAGAATATTGGGATCCGCGTCGGGTCACCACGACATGATCTCCAAGCAAATCCTGTTGGGGTTCGGCAATCAGGTAGTAGCGGCCGTCCCGGCGAATGAATAAGCGCATGGAGGGGACGTTATCACGCGACGGGCTCATAGGGTGAGCCTGTGA
>JBAYJH010000354.1:0-4858 GCA_041665185.1 Sterolibacterium sp. | reverse complement strand
GTCGAGGCGACGTTGAGGGAAAGCCGCAATAACGTGGTGACCAGCAGCACGGTCGGGAACACCGAGAAATCGAGGGGTCGCAAGGTGTACATCGCCACCAGCATGACCATGATCGAAATGGCGATGTTAAAGGTAAGAACACGTCGAGCAGGAATGGCGGCAATGGCAGCACCATCATCGACAGGATCATCACGATCAGCAGCGGCGCCGCCAGTTGGCGCAGATTGCCGCGAGTGAATAGGGCCTGTAGGGCGAGAGTGCCGTTCATGCCAATACCATAGCCTCAGCGTCGACAGCCGGTCCCGGATCCATGTCCACCGGCACCGGCAGGTTCTGCGGCGGCCGCGGCGGCGTGCCCCCCCTGCCACCGCTGGAAATAAACTGATTCAACTGATAGACATAGGCCATGACCTCGGCTACGGCCGTATACAGCGCGGCCGGAATCTGATCGCCGATATCGCTATGCCGGTAGAGCGCCCGCGCCAACGGAGGAGCCTCAAGCAGGGGGACACCGTTTTCGGCGGCCAATTCGCGTATCCGCTTGGCGATCAAATTCATGCCCTTGGCGATCACTTGCGGCGCGCCCATGTCCTTGGCGTCGTATTTGAGCGCAACGGCATAATGGTTCGGGTTGGTCACGACCACGTCTGCCTTGGGGACTTCGGACATCATCCGCTTGCGCGCCAGTTCGCGTTGCTGACTGCGGATGCGCGCCTTCATCTGCGGATCGCCTTCCTGTTCCTTGCCTTCCTGGCGCACTTCCTCCTTGGTCATGCGCAGCTTGCTGTAGTACTGCCAAAGCTGGAACGGCACGTCGATGGCGGCGATCAGCGCTACGCCGGACACCAAGGCCAGGAACGCGAACAGCAACATCTGGCCGAACGAGACCAGCCCGCTTTCGAGTGGCTGCGAAAGGAGAGCAAATAGGCCGTCCTGCTGGTGCAGCACCACCCAATACACGATGCCCCCGACCAGCGCCGCCTTGAGCAACGCCTTGACCAGTTCGGCGACCCCCTGCATCGAGAAGATGCGGCCAAGGCCTTTCAGCGGATCGATGCGGGTGAAATCCAGCGTCATCGCACTTGGCGAGAACACCAAGCCGCCGAGCATGATCGGCGCCGCCACCGCTCCGGCTATCGCCAGCACGAACAACGGTGCTGCGAGCAGCAAGGCCTCCCACGACAAGGTGAGGAACGACGCGCTCATGGCATAGGTATCGAATGCCGCCGCGCGGTCGAAGCTGAGTCCGTGCCGGACGATGCCGGAGGCATGTTGCGTAAGCCAGTCACCGATCGACCAGAAGCCCGCTGCTCCGGCCAGCAACACCAGGAAGGCCGACAGTTCGCGCGATTGCGGAACGCGGCCTTGTTCCCGCGCCTGCTCCAGGCGTCTGCTCGATGCCGGTTCGGTGCGTTCGAGGTCGCTTTCTTCAGCCACGGACGGTTTCTCCCATAGCGGCAATTATTGCCGCCAGGGCCCGGCGATCAGCTCGGGAAAAGAGCCGAATTAGACCGTCAATTCACTGCTATGCAACGACCGCTCACCCCATGGATCTTGACCTGTCGGGCTTGACCGTGCGGATGGCGACCCGCAGCTGTTCGATCATCCGTTCGAGCTCCGCCGGGGTCGATATGAAAGGCGGCCCGAGTGCGATGGTATCGGCGGTGAATCGGAACAACTGGTCATGCTCGAAGCCATACTCGAATACCTTGAAGGCACGTCGGCCCGGTTGCCCTGGAAAGGGTTCCAGGTCGATGCCTGCCGCCAGCCCGAAGTTGCGCACGTCGAGCACCCCCGGTTCCCCTTTGAGGGAGTGCACTGCGGCTTCCAGCACCGGCTCCAGGGCCAGGGCCTGTTCGAAGAGGCCTTCCTGTTGATAGATGTCCAGTGCCGCCAGACCGACCGACGCCGCGATCGGGTGGCCGGAGTAGGTGTAGCCGTGAAACAGCTCGACGGCATACTCGGGGATCTGGGCATGTAGGAAGGCTTCATATATGTCCTGGCGCACGATCACCCCACCCATCGGGATCACGCCGTTGGTGACGCCCTTGGCAAAGGCGATCATGTCCGGAACGACGCCCAGGCGTTGCGCGCCGAAATTCGCGCCGAGGCGGCCGAAACCGGTGATTACTTCGTCGAAGATCAGCAGAATGCCATGCCTGGTGCAGATTTCACGCAGCCGCTCGAGATAGCCGAGCGGTGGCACCAGCACCCCGGTTGAACCTTGCACCGGCTCGACGATGACCGCCGCGATGGTGGATGCGTCATGCAGGGCGACCAGACGTTCCAGCTCATCGGCGAGATGCGCACCCCAGGTCGGCTGGCCGCGCGAAAATGCCATTGCCGACAGGTTCCAGGTATGCGGCAGATGATCGACGCCGGGCAGCATGGCGCTGGCGAATGCCTTTCTATTCGCCACCATGCCGCCAACCGAAATGCCCCCGAAGCCGACGCCGTGATAGGCGCGTTCTCGGCCGATCAGGCGGAAGCGGCCGGCGTCGCCGCGGACACGATGATAGGCCAGCGCGATCTTGAGCGCCGTATCTACGGCTTCCGATCCCGAATTGGCGAAGAACACGTGGTCGAGCCCTGCCGGGGCCATGCCGGCAATGCGCTCCGCGAGACGGAAGGTGGCCGAGTTCCCGACCTGGAATGCCGGCGAATAATCGAGGGTCTCGGCTTGACGCGCCAAAGCCTCGACGATTTTCGGATGGGCGTGTCCCAGCGGACAGCACCACATCCCCGACAGACAGTCGAACAACTCGCGGCCGTCCTCGGTGCGGTAGTAAGCGCCTTTCGCCGACACCACGAGCTTCGGGTGTTGCTTGAAGTAACGGTTTGACGTAAAGGGAAGCCAGTAAGCCTCCAATTCAGGACGACTCATGGTGTTTTCTCCGCTGCTGTTTCATTCAATGCCAGGGCGACACGACCGGTCGTCGTCTGCATCAAGGGCGCTGCCCGGTATCCCGCGATCGAAGCATCGGGTTCAATTGAGCCCGACGCGTGCCCTCCGGGTCAATGGCGGGATGACGAGATTCTCAGGCGGCCGCGGCTTCGGTGATAAACGATGAACGCGGCACGCCACGATTTTCGCCAAGTCCGGAGAGCAGTTCCTTCATGTCGAGGATGAGGACGATCTGGCCATTCGAAAGCGTGGTGACGCCGGCCACACCTTTGGGACGGAAACCTTCCAGCGACTTGATCACGGCATCCTCGCGGCCGGCGAAGCCATCGATGGCGAGAATGAATGCGCTGTCCGTCGCCTGCATCAACACCCCGTACTCGGGAACACGTTCGGCCGACCAGCCGAGCAGGCTGGTGAGCGGCAGCAGCGGCAGCACCTCGCCGCGTACCACCATGATGGCATTGCCGCCGACCTCCTGAACCAGGTTGATGTCGATCGGCAGTATCTCCCGCACCATCGACAGCGGAACGGCGAAAGGTTGATCGCCGAGTTCCACCAGCAGGACGGGCAGAATCGCCAGTGTCAGCGGCAAGGAAATCACAAAGCTGGTGCCTTTGCCCAATACCGACTTAATCTCGATCGAGCCACTCAATTTCTGAATGTTGGTTTTCACCACATCCATGCCGACGCCCCGGCCGGACACGTCCGATGCCACCTCCACGGTGGAGAAGCCGGGCAGGAAGATCAGGTTGAACGCCTGCCTTTCATCCATGGCGTTGGCTTCCTCATCGGTGATGAGGCCCTTTTCAAGCGCCTTGGCCTTGAGTTTCTCCGGATTCATGCCGCGGCCGTCGTCGGAGACCACGAGTACGATGTGATCGCCTTGCTGGCTGGCTTCGAGGCGAACTTCGGACTTGGTCGGCTTGCCACTGGCGGTCCGGTCCGCGGGTGGTTCCACCCCATGATCGACGGCATTGCGAATCAGGTGAATGATCGGATCGGAGAGATCCTCGATCATGGTCTTGTCGATTTCAGTTTCTTCGCCGACCAACACCAGTTCCACGTCCTTGCCCAGTCCGCGAGCCAGATCGCGGGCAATGCGCGGATATTTCTGGAACAGGCGTCCGATCGGCTGCATCCGCGTCTTCATGACGGCGCTTTGCAGGTCCGAGACCAGCAGATCGAGCTGGCCCACAGCCTGGTCGAGCGCCGCCATGGTGTCGGTCTCGGTGTTGCCGTTGAGAATGTCGTTGCGCAGGGCGTTCAGACGATTCTTGGTCAGTCCGATCTCGCCCGAGAGGTTGAGCACCTGGTCAAGGCGTGAGGTATCGACGCGGATCGTATTGTCACGAGTCTTCTCCCCTTCGCGCCGGCTGATCGGTGGCCCCTGGTAGCCCGGCTTATCCACGGTACGGCGGCCGACCGCATGCTGGATGATAACTTCCGGTGGCAGGGCGGGAGCGGCCGGAGCGACTGCCGGGTGAGAAAGTTCGGCTTGCGTGCCGGCGCCTGCTGCGACAGCAGTGGGCGCGTTGGTAACGGACTGGAGCAGACCGCCCCAGTCCGGTTCGGTCGTTACCGCCACCGCCGTCGAGGCGGGAGCCTGGGCGGTATCAGACCCAGAGCCGGACTTGGCAGACAGTTCCCCGGCAATCGCCCGCTTGAGTGATGCCAACAATTCCGGCGACGCGGGATCCGGCATGACGCCGCGTCCGAGCGCATCAAACATCTGGCGAACCGCGCCGGTCGCGTCCATGATCGCATCCATGATTTCGCTGGTGAGCGCCAATTCGCCATTACGCAGACGGTCGAACAGGTTTTCGGTGAGGTGGCAAAGCGTCACCAATTCGGTGGCGTTGAGAAAACCGGCCCCTCCCTTGATGGTGTGGAAACCCCTGAAGATGTCGTTGAGCAGGCCGGTGTCGTTGGGCATCTTCTCCAGATCAACGAGTT
>JBAYJH010000353.1:0-4877 GCA_041665185.1 Sterolibacterium sp. | reverse complement strand
CCGACGATGCTGATCGGCACCCTGCCGGTGGTCATCGCGATCGTTTCGAACCTGCATGAAACGGTCTTGCCCTGGCGGCGACTGGTGCCCTCGCTGCTGGTCATCAGTCTCGGCATCGCGCTGGTGAACCGCCATGAACTGGCGCGTCTGACCGCGGCGCACGGCATGGCCAACTATGCTGCCGGCGTCGCGGCGGGACTCGCCGCGGTGGCGGCCTGGACCTGGTATCCGATTCGCAACGCCCGCTGGCTGAAGCTGAACCCGAGCATCGCTTCCGGCACCTGGGCTACGGCGCAGGGGCTGGCCAGCATGCCGCTGGCCGCCATCGGCATCGCGATGGCCGGCATCTGGTATGCAACGCGGCCCGGCGGCTACGATTTCCCGCTGGGGCCGCGTCCGGCCGCCTTCATCGGCTTGATGCTGGCTGCCGGACTGGTGGCCTCCTGGCTGGGTACGCTGCTTTGGAACCGCGCCAGCAAGTTGCTGCCGACGGTGCTGGCCGCCCAGTTGATCGTTTTCGAAACACTCGCCGCCTTGCTGTACGCCTTTCTATGGCGGGGGGCGTGGCCCGGCGCCGATGCCCTGGGCGGCATCGTCCTGTTGGTGATCGGTGTCGTGCTGGGCTCGCGGGCGTTCCATCAACGCTGACGTCGGCGTTTCAGCCGGCTCAGGCCTCCGTGTCCTCCGCCAAGCGGCCGCTGGCGCGCAGCAACAGTACACCCATGGTCGGGATCGTCAGGGTCATCAGGGCCAGGGCGTAGCCCAGGCCGGCCGCGCCGAAGCGGGGTGCCAGGGCGTCGCTGATCATCCCGGTGAGCAGCGGGCCGAGGGTGCCGCCGACCAGGGCCATCAGGCAGAAGAGGATGGCCACGGCCGTGGCGCGGCGCACCGAACCGCAGACCGCGTGGGCGGCGGCCAGGACCACCGGTAGGGCGGCCGATAGCAGGGTGATGGCGATGGCGGCGACGACCAGAAAAAACGAAAAGTCGTGGACCACGAAGGCCAGCACGTAGAAGGGCGCTGACAGCAGAGCCCATATTCCGGGCAGCCGGAGCAGGGAGCGCGGGTCGCGCCGTGCCACACGGTCGGCATACCAGCCGCCGGCCAGGGTGCCCAGCAGCGTCGTGACGGCGGCGACGGCGCCGTACTGGGTGCCTACCGTGGACATGCTGAGCCCGAGGGTGCGCACCAGGTAGGAGGGGAAGAACACCGACGAGCCGTACGAGAAGGCCGACCAGAGCGTGAGTCCGATCAAGGCGGCGCGGTAGGTGGGTTTCATCCACAGCACTTTCAGGCTGGCGAAGAAGCCTTCCTGGGGTCCCGTGGGCGCCACTTGGCCGGCCGCATGTCGCGGTTCGGGAAGCACTGCCCAGGCCAGGGCGCCGATGATGAGGCCCGGCAGGCCGGCGAGGACAAAGGTCCAGCGCCAGCCGAGGTTCACCACCACCCAGCCGCCGCCGATGAAGCCGATCAGCGTCCCGGCGGTGGAGGCGGCGGACAGGATTGCCAGCGCCAGGGCGCGCTGACGCTGCGGAAAGTAGTCCGCCAGCAGCGACTGACCGGGCGGCAAGGCGCCGGCTTCGCCGATGCCGACGCCGACCCGCGCCAGGGCGAGCTGCCAAAAGGTCTGAGCCGCGCCGCACAGAGCCGTCATGGCGCTCCAGAAGGTAATCGCCAGGGCGATGATGAGGGGGCGATTGCCCCGGTCGGCCCAGCGTGCCACCGGAATGCCGAGCGCCGCATAGAAGATGACGAAGGAAGCCCCGCCCAGCAGGCCCAGCAGGGTGTCGGAAACGCCGAATTCCTGTTTGATCGGCGGCAGCACCACGGACAGGATGTTGCGGTCGAGAAAGCTCGAGGCCGAGACCATGAACAACAATGCCAGGTAGGTCCAGCGCTGGCGGGGGGTGTAGGCGGTGTGGCGTTCCGCTGGCAGCGCCGACGGCGGCGTCTGATTCATCGTGGGCAATCTTGCAGGAAACGCTCGGACAGCAGGCACCAGTAGGCGGCGCCGATACCGATGATGTCGTCGTTGAAGTCGTAACCGGGGTTGTGCACCATGCAGGAGCCTTCGCCGGCACCGTTGCCGATCATCAGATAGCTGCCGGGGCAGTGCTCCAGCATGAAGGCAAAATCCTCGCTGCCGGTGATTGGCTGGCCATGCAGCGTCACTCGGTCCGGCCCCAACAGTTCCAGGCCCACCTGGCGGGCAAGATCGGTCTCCGCCGGGGTGTTGACCAGCACCGGGTACCCAAGTATGTAATCCAGGTCGACTTGCAAACCAAAACTCTCTGCCTGTGCCTGGACCAGGGTCCGGATGCGCTGCTCCAGGATCACGCGCACGTCTCGGTCGAGCGCGCGCACACTGACCTCCAGCTTCGCCGTTGACGGAATCACGTTGCTGGCAACGCCGGCGTTGAAGGCGCCGACGTTGATGACCGCCGTGTGGCGCGGATCGATATTGCGCGACACGATGGTTTGCAGTCCCAGCACGATGCTGGAGGCGGCGACGATGGGATCGTTCGACTTATGCGGCATCGCGGCGTGTCCGCCGACGCCGCGCAGGGTAATGATGGCACCGTCCGCGGACGCCATGGCCGCCCCGTCGAGGAACACCAGGTGCCCGGAATCGAACCCCGGCATGTTGTGCATGGCGTAGACCGCATCGCAGGGAAAGCGCTCGAACAGTCCATCCGCTATCATCAGTTGTGCCCCGCCGGGGCCTTCTTCGGCCGGCTGGAAGATCAGGTTGAGCGTGCCGCTGAAGCGCCCGTATTCGGCCAGGTGACGGGCCGCGGCCAGCAGCGTGGCGACGTGGCCGTCGTGGCCGCAGGCGTGCATCACGCCCGCGACGCGGCTGGCATATGGCAGGCCGGTGGTTTCCAGAATCGGCAGCGCGTCCATGTCGGCGCGCAGGCCGAGGCGCTTGCTGCCGCTGCCGCGCTTGAGTTGCGCCACCAGTCCGGTGGTCGCCAGGCCGCGCGTCACCGTATAGCCCCACTCGGTCAGTTTGGCAGCGATCAGGTCGGAGGTGCGAACTTCCTTCAGCCCCAACTCGGGGTGGGCATGGATGTCGCGGCGGATGTCGATGAATTCCGGAATCCGTTGCTTCAGGGTTTCGGGAATGAGGGTCGTCTGGCGTATCGGGTTATTCATCATGGCTCCTGTCTTGCCGCCAGCGGCGGCCAACGTTGCTGCCAGGGTCTGGCGTACTCCAGTTCGTAGGCCAGGCGCAGCAGCAGATCGTCCTGGCCCGCCGCCGCGGCGAGCTGGATGCCCAGCGGCAGGCTATCCTCGGTCCAGAACAGCGGCACCGACATGGCGGGTTGTCCGGCGATGTTCTGCACGTGGGTGAAGGCGACATTCTGCGACACGCGCTCGAGCACGCTGGCGTAGTCCTGGCGCGGGTCGTGATGGCCCAGCGGCAGCGGGTGGACAGCGGAGATCGGCGTCAGCAGCGCGTCGTAGGCTTGATAGAAGCCGTCCATGGCGGCCTTGACCGCAATCGCATCCTGGACCAGGGCTTCCGCCTCGTCGGCCGAGAATTTCTCCCCTTGCTCGATCAGGCCGCGCGTAAACGGTTCGACTGCGTCGAGGAAATTTCTGCGCTCGTGATCAGGTAGGGCCAGGGTAAATCGGTAGGTCCCGTAGGCCCAGCGGCCGAAGAAAGCCTTGTGTTGACGGGGTCCGTCGAAGGGCCAGCGTTCGCTCGTCAGCGTGTGGCCCAGGGATTCGAGCAACGTCCGCGCATCGTCCAGGGCGGCGCGGTGGTTCGCCGCCAGGGGGCCGCCGTGGGTCGGTACGTCGATGACCGCGATTCTCAGGCGCCGCGACAGCGGCTCGCGCACCCAGCGCCGCAGTTCGCTGCCGGGTTCGCCGGCATGGGCGGCGGCGGCGATGGCGAACGCCAATGCGCTGTCGCGCACGCTGCGCGTCAGCACATGGCGCACGGCGCCGCCGGGAATGCGCGGGTCGAAGGATGCGAAGGGCACGGGAGTCAGGTCGTGGCTGGGTTTGAAGCCGAAGAGGCCGCAGCAGGCAGCCGGAAATCGGATGGAGCCGCCGCCGTCGGTACCGTGGGCAATGGGGACAATGCCCGCCGCCACCGCCGCCGCCGAGCCGCCACTCGATCCGCCGACTGTGACGGCCGGATTCCACGGGTTCAGGGTGGCACCATGCGCCACGGGTTCGGTGACGTCCATCAGGCCGAACTCGGGCGTGTTGGTCTTGCCGATGAAGATCGCGCCCTGGTCGCGCATCGCCGCGACCCAAGGTGGCATCGCGCGGCCGATGCGTTGCGCGAACCAGCGCGACCCTTCGGTATGCCGGAAGCCCGGGTACTCGACAGTGTCCTTCAACAGGAACGGCACGCCCGCCAGCAAGCCCATGGGCACGCCAGCCTCAACCCGCGATCGGGCGTGGTCGTCGAAGCGGTCGATCACCGCGTTGAGGGCCGGATTGCGCTGGGACAGGCGAGCCAGCGCCGACTCGACGGCGAAGCTGGGGGGCAAGGCTCCGCTGCGGACAATCTCGGCGGTTGCAACGGCATCAAGTTTCTCGAAGAGCATTTTGTGAAACTCCGATGGTGGAAAGCAATCTACTGTGATCAGAAGCGCCTAGTACATACTCATCGAAAACATGATGGATCAAACCCCTACCTCGTCATTCCGGCGGAAGCCGGAATCCAGCACGTTCTGGATCCCGACTTCCGCCGGGATGACGCATTTATCAATCAATACCAGCATGACGGAGTACTAGTAGTCAGTCATTCGTCTGTTGAGGGATAAAGCCGATGAAGCTTGCTACGAGCATCGCGAATCGTAAAGCGCCAGTTGATAGGCCGGTGCTTGGCGTTGCGCTCGCAAACGCTGGCATTG
>JBAYJH010000352.1:0-4880 GCA_041665185.1 Sterolibacterium sp. | reverse complement strand
TGCCGGCTATTACTGGCCGGCCTTCAATGTCGCCGATTCCGCCATTACCGTGGGCGTCGCCTTGATGTTGTGGCAGCAGTTAACCCAAGGCAAGACACAATGAGCGAGCGGGTCAAGCGCGACAGCCTGGTGACGCTCCACTATCGGGTTGCCAGCGGCGATGGCGCTGAACTGCTGGGAACCTTCGACGCGACTCCGGCAACGCTGCAACTCGGCAGCGGTGAATTGGCACCGCCGCTCGAGGCCTGCCTCGAAGGTTTGCCGGTAGGCCAGCGCCAGGTGTTTGTGCTCGGTCCGCAACGAGCCTTCGGCATGCACAACCCGCAACTGGTGCGGCGTATCCCGCGCGCGGAATTGCCCCATGGAACTGCGCTCGAGGCGCTGAGCCTGATCGAATTTTCCGCGCCCACTGGCGCCAGACTTACCGGACTGGTGTGCGAGCTGGATGAACAGGCGGCGCTAATCGACTTCAACCATCCGCTGGCGGGCAAGTCGATACGCTTCGAAGTCGAAGTGATCGGAATACTCTGATATGGACATACTGCTTGCCAATCCGCGCGGTTTTTGTGCCGGCGTCGAGCGCGCCATCGAAATCGTCGAACGCGCATTGAAACTCTACCCCGCGCCAGTCTACGTGCGCCACGAAGTGGTGCATAACCGTTTTGTAGTCGAAGATCTGCGCGCCAAGGGTGCGGTGTTCGTCGAATCCCTGGACGAAGTACCGGCCGGCGCGACGGTGATCTTCAGCGCCCACGGGGTACCCCAATCGGTGCGCAGCGAGGCGGCGGCGCGCGGCTTGCGGGTTTTCGACGCCACTTGCCCGCTGGTCACCAAAGTCCATGTCGAAGTCTCGAAGTCGCATCAAGCGGGCCGCGAGATCGTCATGATCGGCCATCGCGGCCACCCCGAGGTCGAAGGGACGATGGGCCAGGCGGAAGGCGGCATGCATCTGGTCGAAAGCGCCGAGGATGTGTTCCGGCTGCAAGTCCGCGACCCGGAGAGATTGGCTTATGTGACGCAGACCACCTTGTCGATGGACGACGCATCGCTGATCGTGGCGGCGCTGGTGGCGCGATTCCCGACGATCGTCGGGCCGAAGAAGAACGACATCTGCTACGCCACCCAAAACCGCCAGGACGCCGTGAAACTGCTGGCGTCCCAGTGCGATATCGTCATCGTGGTGGGTTCGCCGAACAGTTCCAATTCCAACCGTTTGCGAGAGGTGGCCGAAAACCTCGGGGTGGCGGCCTATCTGGTGGACCAAGCCGGGCAAGTGGACCCCGCCTGGATCGCCGGCAAGTCGCGGATCGGCGTGACGGCGGGCGCCTCCGCTCCCGAACTGCTGGTGGAGCAGGTGATCGACCGGCTGAAGGCTTTCGGCGCCGCGACAGTGCGCCAGATTGTCGCGGAATTGGAGACGATCACCTTCCCGCTGCCGAAAGAACTCAGCGGCGACCAAGTTCAGGGCGCTGCAATCCGGCGGTCGTCGTAATTCACCTCAATACGCATCACGCTGCCGACGCGCACCCCGCCGCGTTCCCCCGGAACGAAGCGCAGGCGTTTGAACGCCGCCACCGCCGACCGCGAAAACACTTCCGGCAATTCGGTCTTC
Source organism: Sterolibacterium sp. (assembly GCA_041665185.1). GTDB lineage: Bacteria > Pseudomonadota > Gammaproteobacteria > Burkholderiales > Rhodocyclaceae > JACRAR01. The sequence goes on along the minus strand of JBAYJH010000352.1, from coordinate 3,268 downwards.
TCGACCTCGACATCGACCACCTCACCGGATTCGTCGATCCATAGCTTCAGGATCATTTGTCCTGCGGCCGCGATCATGCTGATTTCCGGCGCTTCCAGGTCGGCTGAGCCGAGCGGCTGCGGCCGTTTGCTGAGTTGGTTGGTCGGGTAGTAGGCGGGCGCGGAAAACGGCAACATGCCGACTCCTTCGGTCGTTGCGACGGGCGTGACACTTTCTCCAACTGGTTCCGGCTCGGGTTGCGCAGCGGCCTTCAGCGATGCCGTGAAGGGACGCGGAGAGGTCCAATCCCTGGCGGCGACGATCGGGTGTCCGCGGTCGGTGGTGCCGAGATAGGGAGCGACCAGCAGCGAGGCGTGCAACAGGCAGGAGACGACCGCCGCAGCGGCCAGGCGATGCTGACCCGGAACGATTCCGGGGCGGGTGGAGACATGGGCAGGGGAAGGAAATCGACCGTTCATGCGAAATAGGCAACCGTATGTCGCCTGAACTTTACCTGAAGCGGATTCGGACTATCATTCAATCTGCCACCCATGAGTTTCGTTTCAAGCCCGGCATTCAGACGTTTTTGAATCGTCAATTCAACCAAAGAGGGTTTCCAATGAAGACACAAAAAGGATTCACGCTGATCGAACTGATGATCGTGGTGGCGATTGTGGCCATCCTTGGGGCGATCGCGATGCCTGCCTACACCGACTATGTGATCCGAGGGAAGATTCCGGACGCGACCTCGAATCTTGCCACCAAGCGGGTACAGTTGGAGCAGTTTTTCCAGGACAACCGGACTTATGTCGGCGCCGCTCCTTGTATCGCCGACACCACCTCCAGCCAATACTTCAATTTCTCCTGTCCGGTACAGACCGCCACAACGTACACCGTCCAGGCGCTTGGCAAGGACACCATGGCCGGCTTTACCTACACCATAGATCAGAACAATCTGAAGGTGACCGTCGCGGTTCCGACTGGCTGGACGACCAACGCCACCTGCTGGGTCACCAAGAAAGGCGGCGCGTGTTAAGAATCGCGCATAGTCAGCAGGGCACCACCCTGGTCGAGTTGTTGATCGGGTTGGCGATCACTGCGGTGTTGTTCGCCATGGGATCCCCGGCTTTCTTCAGTTGGATCCAAAACAGCCAGATCCGCACTTCCGCCGAAGCCATTCAGAACGGTCTTCACCTGGCGCGCGGCGAAGCGGTTCGGCGCAATACCTCGGTGCGCTTCCAACTCACCAGCGCGGTGACGGCGACCTGCGCTCTGTCCACAACGGGCAGCAATTGGGTGGTCAGCCAGGACAATCCGGCCGGGGCATGTAACAGCGCGCCTTCCGATACGGTTGCGCCGCGCATCATCCAGATCCGCTCTTCCGCCGAAGGATCGCCCAATGTCGCCGTCGCGGCGGGACAAGCAACCATCATTTTCAACGGCCTGGGACGCGTGACCCCGGTGCCGGCCGGCGACATCGATATCGACATCACCAATCCCACCGGCGGCGCTTGCGCGACGGCGGCAACCGACGGCATGCGCTGTCTGCGGATCCGCGTTTCTATTGGAGGGCAGATACGCATGTGCAACCCGATCCTCGCCGCCACCGACCCTCAGGGATGCTGACATGATCGGACATCGCAGATCCCCCATCCGCACGCGGCAATCCGGTTCGATGTTGCTGGAGTCCTTGATCGCGGTGTTGATTTTTTCCATGGGCATCCTCGCCATCGTCGGCATGCAGGCCTCAGCCGTCAAGGCGTCGAGCGATGCCAAGTATCGTTCCGATGCCAGCATGGTGGCTAACCAGTTGATCGGGGAAATGTGGGTCAGCAATCGCACCGCGGCGACATTGCAGGCCAATTTCCAGGGTGGTGCCGGCGTCGACGGCCCGCTGTATACCGCCTGGCTGGCCGATGTCCAGGCGGCCCTGCCGGGCGCCGCCGCCAATCCGCCTGTCGTCACCGTCGCCGCGGGGAACCTGGTCACCATTACCGTGTTCTGGATCGCGCCGGGTGAGCCGACCGGAACAACACCGCACAATTTCAACGTGGTTGCCCAGATCATTTAGGAGGCAAGAGTGTCGTTCTCCAGGCCATATTCACCCCGCCGGCTACAGCCGGGGAGCCGCCCAGGCGGATTCAGCCTGGTCGAAATCATGGTCGGCATGGTCATCGGCATGCTCGGCATCATCGTCATGATGCAGATATTTGCTCTTGCCGAAGGGCAGAAGCGCGCCACCACGGGCGGGGGCGATGCCCAGAACAACGGCGCGATCGCTTTGTATGGCGTGCAACGGGACATCCGCCAGGCCGGTTGGGGCAACAGCGACTTGAAGATGATCGGCTGCGATGTGCTGTTGCCGACGACGCGCAGCGCCGCCGCACCTCCCGCCGTGACGCTGAATCCGCTGGCGCCCGTGACCATCAATCATCCCGGCATCCCCGCGGGAGACGCCAACACCGATACCTTGCTGGTGGTCTATGGCAACACCAACGGCACGCCGCAGGGCGACGGCTTCGTTGCGGCGAACGCGACGGCCAACATTTTCCAGGTCCAGACGCCCACTTCATTCATCGTCAACGATTGGGTGATCGCCATAGCACGCAATCGTCCCGCGCAACCCGCATCGTGTGGCACCATCCTCGATCGGGTCAATTGCATCGGGATCGCCTGCGCCGCCCCCGTTCCCAGTGCCGCCAACATCGTCGTGGCCACCGGCGCGGTGGTCAATACCCTGCTCGGCGGTGTGCCCTCGGCAACGCTCTATAACCTCGGCCAGGCGCCGAAGATCCTCGCTTACGCAATCCGCAACGGAAATCTGACGCTCTGCGATTACATGGCCAACGACTGCGCCGCCGCCGGCAACGTCGGTAACTCGGCGATCTGGGTGCCGATCGGCAGCAATATCGTCAGCATGCGCGCGCAATATGGGCGCGATACCACCGTGCTTCCGGCTCCCGCCACGGTGACCATGGACGGCATCGTGGATATCTACGACCAGACCAGCCCGGACCTGCAAACCGCCAATAACGTCGCGCCGGCGCCCACTACCGGCTGCGGCTGGGCCAGAATTTCCGCCATACGGCTGGTGCTGGTGGCGCGTAGCGGGCAATACGAAAAGACCCAGGTCACCGCCGCCGCACCCGCCTGGCTGGGCAGCGCAGCCACGCCGATCGATTTGTCGGGGTATGCGGATTGGCAGAATTACCGCTACAAGATTTTTCAGACCGTGGTGCCGATTCGGAACATTGCCTGGCTGGGAGCGCAAACAGGATGTTGATCACGA
>JBAYJH010000351.1:0-4881 GCA_041665185.1 Sterolibacterium sp. | reverse complement strand
GGTTGAGGAAGATGCCGACCACGGCGAGGGCGAACAGGATCGCGCCAAGGATCAGGTAATGAGATAACGACAGGGTGAGCATATCCGTCCCCTATTCCTTGTCGGTCGGCATGTTCGTCACCATGCGGACGCGGTCGTTGCGCTGCACCGCGATCTGTTGGCGCGGATTCAGGTACTTGCTGTCCTTGCGCCGGCGCATGGTCAGCATCACTGCGGCGATGATCGCCACCAGCAGGATCACCGAGGCCAGTTCAAACGGATAGACATAATCGGTGAACAACAGGCGGCCAAGCTCCTTGGTGTTGCTGTAGCCCGGCACCGGTGGGCCAGGATTCGGCATCGCTTCCGGCCAGAAATAGCGGCCGCCAAGCACGACAGCCATCTCCACAGCCATCAGCGCGCCGATCGCCGCGCCCAGTGGCAGATAGCCCCAGAAACCTTGGCGGACGCGCTCGATGTTGATGTCCAGCAGCATCACCACGAACAGGAACAGCACCATCACCGCGCCGACGTACACCATGACCAGCACGATGGCGAGAAACTCGGCTTGCAGCAGCATCCACAGGCCGCTGGCGGAGAAGAAGGCCAGCACCAGAAACAACGCCGCCTGCACCGGATTGCGCGCAGTGATCACGCGCAGGCTGGCAAGAACCAGGATGGTCGACAGGAAATAGAAGCTTGCGGTTATGAAGTCCATTGCGGCTTACCGAAAAGGGGCATCCTGCGCCCGGTCCGCGGCAATCTGGGTTTCATTCCTGTCACCCACTGCCAGCAGCATTTGCTTGGTGTAATAGAGATCGCCGCGGGTTTCACCGTGGTACTCGAAAACCCGCGTCATGACGATCGCATCGACCGGGCAGGCTTCCTCACAGAATCCGCAGTAGATGCACTTGGTCAGGTCGATGTCGTAGCGCGTGGTGCGGCGCGAAGTTTGCCCGTTCGCATCGTCGCGCTCGCCGGATTCGATGGTGATCGCCAGCGCCGGACACACCGCCTCGCAGAGTTTGCAGGCGATGCAGCGTTCCTCGCCGTTCGGATAGCGGCGCAGGGCATGCAGGCCGCGAAAGCGGTTGCTCTGCGGCGTCTTCTCTTCCGGGTACTGAATGGTGATCTTGCGCGCGAACATATAGCGTCCGGTCACCGTCAGGCCCTTGAACAACTCCTTGAGGAGCAGGCTGTTGAAGAATTCTTTCATCGCACCCATGATGGTTCCCCGTGTCACTTCCAGATGTTGAGCGGCGACATCATCCAGATGCCGACCACCAGCACCCAACACATGCACAGCGGTACGAACACCTTCCAGCCCAGGCGCATGATCTGGTCATAACGGTAACGCGGGAAGGTGGCGCGGAACCAGAGGAACAGGAACAGGATGAAGGACGTCTTGGCCGCCAGCCAGATAAAGCCATCCGGCAGGAAACCCACCGGCGAGAGCCAGCCGCCGAGAAAGAATATCGAGGTCATGATCGACACCAGGATCATGTTGGCGTATTCGCCCAGGAAGAACATCGCGAAGGCCATGCCCGAGTATTCGACCATGTGGCCCGCGACGATTTCCGATTCGCCTTCGACCACGTCGAAAGGCGCGCGATTGGTCTCGGCGATGCCCGAGATCAGATAGACCATGAACATCGGCAGCAGCGGCAGCCAGTTCCAGGAAAGAAAGCCCAGACCCATGCCGGCGAAAGTGCCTTTGCTCTGAACGTTGACGATTTCCGTCAGGTTGAGGCTGGCGGAGATCATCAGGACGCACACCAGAGCGAAGCCCATGGCGATTTCGTAGGAGACCATCTGCGCCGCAGAGCGCATCGCTCCGAGGAAGGAATATTTCGAGTTGGAAGCCCAGCCGGCGATGATGACGCCGTACACGCCGACCGAGGTGATGCCCAGCAGGTACAGCACGCCGGCATCCACATTGGCCAGCACCCAGTCCGGGGAAAACGGCACTACCGCCCAGGCAGCCAACGCCGGCGCGATCGCCATGATCGGGCCGACGATGAACAAGCCTTTGCTGGCCTTCGTCGGGACGATGATTTCCTTGAACAGCAGCTTCAGGCCGTCGGCGATCGGCTGGAACAGACCCCATGGTCCGACCCGGTTGGGGCCGATGCGCACCTGCATCCAACCGATGACTTTGCGCTCCCAGAAGGTCAGGTAGGCGACGCACAGCAGCAACGGAACCAATATCACCACTATCCGCAGCAGCGCCCATACCAGCGGCCACAGTGGTCCGAGGAATTGCTGGACGGGTTGCAGCAGGGCCATGATCGTATCCATCATGCGCGCTCCACACTGATCTCGCCGGACAGCAAGCCAAGCGCCGCCGTCAGCGGATGGGCGGCGGCAACCCGCACACAGCCGTCGGGCAGGCCGGGATCCAGTTGGGCGGCCAACAATGCTTCGCCCGCGCCTTGCTTGACGCGCACCCGATCTCCGGCAGCCAGGCCGAACTTCGCTAGCGCAGCCGCATTCATACGCGCCGTCGGCGGCGCAGCGTCCTTGCTACGTTGCAGGCTGGCGGCACGTCGTACCAGGGCATCGGAAAAATGAATCGGCACATCGGCAACGCGCTGAGTCCCGGCAGTTGCCGGCGTCAATTTCGGAGTCACGCCATTCACCCGATTGTCGAGCTTCTCGGCGACGAAGTCCGCCTTGCCGCCGAGCGCTTCGTCGCGGACTTGCTCGCTGCTGTTCTGTTCGAATCCCGCCAGGCCGAGCAGGTTGCCGAGTACGCGCAGCACCTTCCAGGCCGGGCGGGTGTCGCCCAGCGGCTTGACGACCCCGCTGAAGCTCTGCACCCGGCCTTCGGTATTGATGAAGGTGCCGGAGGTTTCTGAAAATGGCGCCACCGGCAACAGCACATCCGCGTAGTCGAGAGCGCCGGCTTGCTTGAACGGCGACATCACCACCACGCTTGCCGCCTGCTTGAGCGCGGCCAATGCCTGTTGCGGGTTGGCGCAATCGAACTCCGGCTCAGCCTGGAGCACCAGATAGCCCCTGCGCGGTGTCGCCAGCATTTGTATGGCATTGAGTCCGGCGCCGCCGGGGATGGCCTTGGCAATATATCCACCGACGCTGTTGGCGGCTTCGCCGAGGTAACCAAACTTTGCCCCCGTGATGGTCGCCAATTGTTGCGCCAATGCCTGCAAGGTCGCGGCCTGGGCGTGCTGCTGGGCAAAGTTGCCGAGGAATACGGCGGCATTGCCGCCGGAAAGCAGGCTGGCGGCGATTCTCTGCGCGTCGCCCGAAACGGTCAGCGCGGCGATGCTGGCATCCAATCCCGCAGTTGCGCCTTTCTGCTCGGCGGCCGATTTCACCACCTGCGCCAGGAGTTGCGGCAATTGGGCGGGCGCGACGATGGATTTGGCGTAGAGGTTCACCAAGGTATTGTCGTCGGCCGAATGGATCAGCGACACCTGGCTGCCGCGCTTGGCCGCCTGGCGCAAACGCTGGGCGATCAGTGGGTGGTCCTTGCGCAGGAAACTGCCGATCACCAGGACGCGGTCCAGTGCGCTCACTTCGGCGATCTTCATGCCCAGCCACGGTGTCCCGGCAAGCTTTCCATCGGCGGTGAAATCGCTTTGGCGCAGCCGGAAATCGACGTTTTCGCTGCCCAGCCCGCGCAGCAGTTTCTGCGTCAGGTAGAGTTCCTCCAGGGTCGCCTGTGGTGCGGCCAGCGCGCCCAGTGCCGCGGCCCCATGGTTCTTGGCGATGTCCTTGAAGGCATGGGCGACATAGTCGAGCGCCTGCTGCCAGTCGACTTCGTGCCACTCGCCGCCGTGCTTGAGCATCGGCTTGGTCAGGCGCTCGGGGGAATTCAGCGCTTCATAGGAGAAGCGGTCCTTGTCGGAAATCCAGCACTCGTTGATTTCCTCGTTTTCCAGTGGCAAGACACGCATCACGCGGTCATGCTTGGTCTGAACGATAAGATTGCTGCCCAGACCGTCGTGCGGGCTGATGGATTTTCTGCGCGCCAGTTCCCAAGTACGCGCCGAGAAACGGAAAGGCTTGGATGTGAGAGCGCCGACCGGGCACAGGTCGATGATATTGCCGGAGAGTTCCGAGTCTACGGTCTGCCCGATGAAGGACATGATCTCCGCATGTTCGCCGCGATACGCCTGGCCGAGTTCCATCAGGCCGGCGATTTCCTGGGTGAATCTGACGCAACGCGTGCAATGGATGCAACGCGTCATGTCGGTCGACACCAGTGGCCCCAGGTTCTTGTTGACCACCACCCGCTTCTCTTCCTGATAGCGCGATGCGCCGCCGCCGTATCCGACGGAGAGATCCTGCAACTGGCACTCGCCACCCTGGTCGCAGATCGGGCAATCCAGCGGATGGTTGATCAGCAGAAACTCCATCACGCCCTTCTGGGCGGTGAGCGCCAGTTCGGAATGCGTCTGCACCTTCATGCCGTTGGTCACGGGCGTGGCGCATGCCGGCAGCGGCTTTGGCGCCTTCTCAACCTGCACCAGGCACATCCGGCAATTGGCCGCGATCGACAGTTTCTTGTGGTAGCAGAAGTGTGGAATGTAGGTCCCGAGCTTATGCGCCGCGTCCATGATGGTGCTGCCTTCGGCAACTTGCAGGGCCTGGCCGTCGATTTCGATGTCTAGCATGCTGACGGCCTCACATAGATCTTGCTGCCGTCATATTGCACGTCCGGCGGCACCAGGCATTTCTTGTGTTCGATGTGATACTCGAATTCGCTCTTGAAGTGCTTGGTGAAACTGCGCACCGGCAGCGCCGCGGCATCGCCCAGGGCGCAGATGGTGCGGCCCATGATGTTCTCGGTGAGGCTGTTGAGGAGGTCGAGGTCTTCCGCCCGGCCCTGCCCGTGTTCGATGCGATGCACGACGCGGTAGAGCCAGCCGGTGCCTT
>JBAYJH010000350.1:0-4892 GCA_041665185.1 Sterolibacterium sp. | reverse complement strand
CGCTTGCAGGTAATTCTGTTTGAGGGCTTCCAGGTGCCTGGCGCCGGATTGATGTACCACCTGCGGGCGCTGCTCTTCCGGCAGCAGGGCCAGGGCCTGGGGCAGGGCGTCATTGAGCGCCTGGGCGCCCAGGCTGCCGCCGACCACCAGCAAGTGCAGCGGTTCTCCAGTCGTCAGGCGGCCGGCAAACCGCAACGCCGGAGCCGGCACGGCAACGATCTCCTGGCGCACCGGATTGCCGCTCCACTGGCATTTCCCGAGGACATCGGGGAAGCCGCTCAGGACCCGGTCGGCCACCGCGGCCAGCGCCCGGTTGGCCATGCCGGCGACGGAATTCTGTTCATGCACCACCAGCGGCAACCCCTTCAATGCCGCCATCATTCCGCCGGGGAAACTGATGAATCCGCCCATGCCGAGCACCACGTCGGGTTGAACCCGCTTCAGGACTTTCCAGGCCTGCCAGAATCCGCTCAGCAGATTGAAAGGCAACAGCAGCTTGCGCAACAGCCCCTTGCCTCGCAGCGCGGCGAAGCGCACTTCCGCCATCTCGTAGCCGCGGCCCGGTACCAGCTTCGCTTCCATGCCGTCGGGATTGCCCAGCCACACCACCCGCCAGCCGGCTGCCTTGACCGCATCCGCCACCGCCAGTCCCGGAAAGATGTGTCCGCCGGTGCCGCCGGCCATGATGAGCAAAGTCTTAGTCATCGTTCGATGCTTCCGACGAAGTAAGGGCGGACGCCTCTTCGGTGCAGGCTAACCGGAGCGTAGCGAAGGTTAAGCGCGCAGCGCGGCCGGAGCCAAATATGTGTCCGCCCGTACCCCCCGCCATGATCAGCAGGGTCTTCATACGGAGATGCCCCGCATGAGCAGCCTATTTTGGTTCCGGCCGTCCCCTACGGGACTTAACTTGCTGGCGCAAGTTAGCCTGCGCCGAAATCGAATGCTCATACGGAAACCCCCCGCATGAGCATTCGATTTTCATAATCCACGCGTAACAGGATGGCCAGCGCCACGCAGTTCGCCACGATGCCCGAGCCGCCGAAGCTCATCAATGGCAGGGTCAGACCCTTGGTCGGCAGCAAGCCCATGTTGACGCCCATATTGATGAAGGACTGCACGCCGAGCCAGATGCCGATCCCCTGCGCCACCAGCCCGGCGTAGACCCGATCGAGTTGCAAGGATTGGCGTCCGATGACGAAGGCGCGTTGCACCATCAGGGCGAACAGCGCGATCACCGCCAGCACGCCGAGGAAGCCCAGCTCTTCGGCGATCACCGCCAGCAGAAAATCGGTGTGCGCTTCAGGCAGGTAAAACAGCTTTTCGACGCTGGCGCCGAGGCCGACGCCGAACCATTCGCCGCGCCCGAAGGCGATCAGGGCGTGGGAGAGCTGGTAGCCCTTGCCGAATGCGTCCTGCCAGGGATCCATGAAACCGAAGATGCGCTCGCGGCGGTAAGGGGAAGTCCAGATCAGGATGACAAAGCCGGCCAGCAGCACCACCACCAGCGCGCCGAACAGGCGGGCGTTGATGCCGCCAAGGAACAGGATACCCATGGCGATGCAGACGATCACGACGAAGGCGCCAAAATCCGGTTCGCGCAGCAACAGGCCGCCGACCAGCAGCATCACCAGGGCCAGCGGCGCGAAGCCGCGGCGGAACGAGTCCATGTCGGCGAGTTTGCGCGAGGTGTAGTCGGCGGCGTAGAGCACGACGAACAGCTTCATCAATTCCGACGGTTGCAGTCGCACCGGCCCCAGCGGCAGCCAGCGCTGGGCGCCGTTCACCGAGTGGCCCACGTGGGGAATCAGGACCACCAGCAGCAGCACGAAGCCGGAGATGAACAGCCACGGCGCCGCCTGCTGCCAAATCCGCAACGGCACCTGGAACACCAGGGTGGCGACGATCAGGCCAATGGCGATGAAGACGCCGTGACGCACCAGGAAATAGGTCGATTGGTGTCCGGTGAACTGGCTGCCTTCGGCGGTGGCGATCGATGCCGAATAGACCATCACCATGCCGACCATCAGCAAGGTCAAAGCGGGCCACAGCAGCCAGGCGTCGAGGTCCGGTGCCGCGCCGCCGCCTTGCGGCTCGGCCAGGCGCCGCATCATGCCGCCGCTCCCGCCGGGCTCAAGGATTTGACCGCGGCGCAAAACGCTTCGGCGCGGTGCGCGTAGTTGCGATACATGTCGAAACTGGCGCAGGCCGGCGAGAGCAGCACCGCATCGCCGGGCAAGGCGGCAGCCGCCGCTTTCCGCACGGCTTCGAGCATGTCCGCAGCCGGCAGCAGGGGCACTCCGCACGTTTCAAGCACGGCGCGAATCCGTTCGGCATCGCGGCCGATCAGCACCACGCCACGGGCGTGGCGTGCCACCGAATCCCTGAGAGGAGAGAAATTCTGCCCCTTGCCGTCACCGCCGGCAATCAGCACGATCTTTCGATCGTGTTGATTGAGGTGGGGCGGCTGATCGGCTCCTCCCTCCCGGCCTCCCCTCGCTGGGGGAGGGAGGTGAGTAAGTTGGCCGCCCAGGCCTTCGAGGGCTGCTACGGTGGCGCCGACGTTGGTGCCCTTGGAGTCGTCGTAATAGGTCACGCCGCCGATTTCGGCGATGCTTTCGACGCGGTGCGGCAAGCCTTTGAAGCTGCGCAGTCCATCGACCAAGCGCTCCAGCGGCAAGCCGATCGCCGTGCACAGCGCCAGCGCAGCGAGTGCGTTGGCGGCATTGTGCAGGCCGGTGAGCGGCAATGCCGACAAGGGCAGCAGAAAGGTGTCGCCGTGTACCAGCCAGAATTCACCGCCCCGCTCGCGCAAGCCGAAGTCCTCCAGCATCCCCGGTGCATCGAGGCCGAAGCTGATCAGCCAGCGTCCCGGCAGGGCCATGCGGGTGACGCGCGGGTCGTTGCGGTTCAGCACCTGCACGCCGGTGTTGGCCTTGTCCTTGCTGAAGATGCGGGCCTTGGCGCTGGCGTATTCTTCGAGGTCGATGTAGCGGTCGAGATGGTCGTCGGTGACATTGAGCACGGCCGCCGCATCGGCGTTCAGGGTTTCCATGGATTCGAGCTGGAAACTCGATACCTCCAGCACCCAGATCTCCGGCAGCCGTCCGCTGTCCAGGCGGCGCATCAGGGCATCCAGCGCCGCTGGCGAAATGTTGCCGGCTATTTCCGCGTCGCGGCCGGCGGCGCGGCATAGATGGCCGGTGAGTGCCGTGGTGGTGGTCTTGCCGTTGGTGCCGGTGATGGCAATGACTTTGGTCTTGCCGCGTACACCGAGATCACGCAAGCCCTGGGCGAACAGTTCGATTTCGCCGACCACCGGTATGCGCCGCGCCCGCGCCTCGAGAACCACCATCAAGCCGCCGGAGAGGCCTGGCGACAGGGCCAGCGTGTCGACGCCTTCGAGCAGCGACTTGTCGAATTCGCCAGCGATGAAGTCCGCATCGGGCACCTCCTGGCGCAGCTCCGCCAGCGCTGGCGGCTGGGTGCGCGTGTCCGCGACACGCACCCGTGCACCGCGCCGTGCGCCCCAGCGCGCCATGGCCAGCCCCGACTCGCCGAGGCCGAGCACCAGCAGCAGTTTGTCGTTCAGGTTCATCTGATTTTCAAGGTCGACAGCCCGAACAGCACCAGCATGATGGTGATGATCCAGAAACGCACCACGACCTGGGTCTCTTTCCACCCGGTCTGTTCAAAATGATGGTGGAGGGGCGCCATGCGAAGAATGCGTTGCCCGACGCCATAGCGCTTCTTGGTGTACTTGAACCAGCCGACTTGCAGCATCACCGACAGGGTCTCGACGACGAACACGCCGCCCATGATGAACAGCACGATCTCCTGGCGCACGATCACCGCCACCGTGCCCAGTGCGGCGCCCAGCGACAGCGCACCGACGTCGCCCATGAATACTTCCGCGGGGTAGGCGTTGAACCACAGAAAGCCCAGCCCCGCGCCGGCAATGGCGCCGCAGAACACCGTCAGTTCGCCGGCGCCGGGGATGTAGGGCATCAGCAGGTATCTGGAGAAGCCGGCGTGACCGGCGACATAGGCGAATATGCCCAGGGCGGAGCCGACCATCACCGTCGGCATGATCGCCAGGCCGTCAAGACCGTCGGTCAGATTCACCGAGTTGCTGGTGCCGACGATGACGAAATAGGTCAGCACGATGAAGCCGAATAGGCCCAGCGGATAGGCGACATTCTTGAAGAAAGGCACGATCAGGTCGATCTTCAAGGGCAGCTCCAGGGTGAAGCCGCTGCCGACCCACTGTAGAAACAGGCCGATCACCTTGTCGTTATTCGGTGCCGAAATTGAAAACACGATGTACAGCGCGGCGACGAGTCCGATCAATGACTGCCAGAAGAACTTGGTGCGCGCCGACAGTCCTTTCGGATTGCGATGGACAACCTTGCGCCAGTCATCGATCCAGCCGACGGCGCCGAAGCCCAGAGTGACCACCAGCACGATCCAGACGAAGCGGTTGGAGAGGTCGGCCCACAACAGCGTCGACACCGCTACTGCGATGAGGATCAGGGCGCCGCCCATGGTCGGCGTGCCCGACTTGACGAGGTGGGTTTGCGGGCCGTCGTCGCGCACCGATTGGCCGATCTTCTTGGCGGTCAGCCAGCGGATCAGCATCGGCCCGAACATGAAGGAGATGCCCAGCGCGGTCATTGCCGCCAGCACCGCGCGCAGGGTGATGTAGGTGAAGACGTTGAAGGCATGGATGTCCCTGGACAGCCATTGGGCAAGATCAAGCAGCATGGAACATCCTCACTTTCATGGTTCCGGCGCACCCTCGGCGGGACAGATCGCTTCTACCACGCGCTCCATCTTCGTGAAGCGCGAGCCTTTCACCAGCACCGTCGTATCCGCGTCCAGCAACGGCTCAAGGG
>JBAYJH010000349.1:0-4906 GCA_041665185.1 Sterolibacterium sp. | reverse complement strand
GCCTCGCGCGACAGCAGCAGGCTGTGCTTGCCGCGCCAGCCTAGACCGCTCCTGGCCGCGAGTTCGACTTCCAGAACCGGCGCCGAATCGGTGAATACGCGATAAGCGTAGGTACCGATCTCATCCTCGATGCGCGCGGCGAGTTCTTGCAGGCGCCTGCGCAGCAGCTTGTGGTAGTCGCGGCCCAGCGCATAGCGGGAGACGTAGGCGCGCTCGCCGTCGGCGAGGTTGTCCAGCGCCGCGGCGGCATCCGTGGTCGTCGGCCAGTAGTCGAGACGCGCGGTGATCACGCTCACCGTGCCGGGTAGCAGTTCCCCCGGCCGGGCGCGCTTGAGCCCGTGGCGTGCCATATAATCCATCTCGCCGTGGTAGCCGGCGGCAAGCCAGGCCAGCAGTCCGGCTTCGGCCGACCCCAGGTCGCTGGCCGCGGCGATGCCGACAGCGGCGAAGCTCAATTCCTGTCCCCACCGCTTGATCTTGGCGGCCAGCGCTTGCCAATCCGGAGAATATTTCGAATGCATGAGGATCGTGACCAGGTGTCGAGCCCCCCGCGGCAGGAGATACTCCCGCAGAATGATAACGCCGCCAGCCTGTTCCTGCCCGACGAGGCGGCAACGCTGGCACTGGGCGGCGCCCTGGCCGCTGCCTTGACTCAAGGCCCGGCGGATCTGGTCGTATACCTGGAAGGCGACCTCGGCGCCGGCAAGACGACGCTGGTGCGCGGTCTGCTCAGGGAACTGGGTTATGCCGGCAAGGTCAAGAGCCCGACTTACACTCTGGTTGAACTTTATACCATTTCTAGATTAAACTTGTATCACTTTGATTTTTATCGGTTCGAACGACCGGAAGAATATCTCGATGCGGGACTCGACGAATACTTTCAGGGCTCGGGCGTTTGTCTCGTCGAATGGCCGGACAAGGCTGGCGCTTACCTGCCGCTCGCCGACCTGCGGGTGCGGCTTTTCCTGGCAGACGCTGGACGAAGCGTTGCGCTGCTGGCGGACAGCGAGAAGGGGCGCGCATGCCTGACGAGTTTGAACTTCCGCCCGGACGGCACACGCGCCGCGACGTCCTCAAGTTCGCCGCCGCCAGCCTGACGCTGCTCGTCACTCATCGTGTCGCGGGCGCGGCAGGCGCCACGCTCGCCAGTGTCTTGGCGGTGCGGATCTGGCCGGCCAAGGACTACACCCGCATCACCCTGGAACACAGCCAGCCGCTCAAGTTCGCGCATATGCTGGTGAAGGATCCGGAAAGGCTGGTGGTCGACCTCGAAGGCGTCGAATTCAACTCCATCCTGCAAAACATTCCCGGCAAGATTTCCGAAACCGATCCTTACATCAAGTTGATCCGCGCCGGCCGCAACAAGCCGGACGTGGTGCGCCTGGTGATCGAACTCAAGGGCGGGCAAGGCGCGGTCCGGCCGCAGGTGTTTACCCTCCAGCCGGTCGGCGAATATGCGCATCGCCTGGTGTTCGATCTTTATCCCAGCGAGCCGGTCGATCCCTTGATGGCCTTGCTGGAAAAGAATGCCGGAGCAGCGCCCAAGGCCGAAGCCGGCAGCGAGCCGCGCGACAAGCCGCCGGCCAGCGACAAGGTCGACATCGCCCGCCTGGTCACGATCGCCATCGATCCGGGTCATGGCGGCGAGGATCCGGGAGCCATAGGCCACGGCGGCAGCCACGAGAAGAATGTCACCCTCTCCATCGCCCAGCGCCTCAAGGCCAGGATCGACGCCGAGCCGAACATGCGGACGATGCTGACGCGCGACGCCGATTACTTCATTCCCTTGCACCAGCGGGTGCAGAAGGCCCGTCGCGTGCAGGCCGACCTGTTCGTGTCGATCCACGCGGACGCCTTCATCAAGCCGACCGCGCGCGGTTCCAGCGTCTTTGTCCTGTCCGAGAATGGCGCTTCCTCATCGGCGGCACGCTGGATGGCCCAGCGGGAGAATGCCGCGGACCTGATCGGCGGCGTCAACATCGGCGTCAAGGATCGCTACCTGGCGCGCACCCTGCTCGATCTGTCGCAGACGGCGACGAACAACGACAGCCTGAAACTCGGCAAGGCAGTGCTGGGCGAACTCGGCGGCATCAATACCCTGCACAAGGGGCAGGTTGAGCTGGCGGGCTTCGCCGTGCTCAAGGCGCCGGACATTCCATCGATCCTCGTTGAGACGGCATTCATTTCCAACATAGAAGAGGAAAAAAGGCTGGGCGACGAGGCCTACCAGGACAAAATGGCCGAAGCCATCCTGCGCGGTATCAAGCGCTATTTTTCGCGCAATCCGCCGCTCGCCAAGTCCCGACTGGCGCTGTTGAAATAGGCTCCAAAGGCTCGCCGGGCCGGGCTGATATAATTCGTCCTCTTTGCACCAGGCGGCTCGAAGCGGCATGTTGGTATTTCGCGGTATTCCCGAACGGGCGACGACGTCCACTATCCTCACCATCGGCAACTTCGATGGCGTGCATCGTGGCCACCAGGCACTCCTCGAGCGCCTGACCGCACATGCCCGTAGAACGGCCCTGCCGGCGGCGGTACTGACCTTTGAGCCGCATCCACGCGAGTTCTTCGCGCCGGAACAGGCGCCGGCGCGGCTCACCAGCCTGCGCGAAAAGCTTAACCTGCTCGAAGCCAGCGGCGTCGATCAGGTCTATGTCTGCCGCTTCGACGCACGCCTGGCGGCGCTTGGCGCCGAGACTTTCATCGAGCGAATCCTGGTGCGCGGTTTGTCGACGCGCCACCTGATGATCGGCGACGACTTTCGCTTCGGCAAGGGCCGCAGCGGTGATTTTGCCCTGCTGCAAAGCGCGGGCGCGACGCATCGATTTGGCGTGGAGGCGATGCCGACGCTGGACTGGCAAGGCGAGCGGGTCTCCAGTTCGGCCGTGCGGGAAGCTCTGGAGGAGGGCGACATCGAACACGCCGGGCGACTGCTGGGCCGCCCCTACTGCATCGCCGGCCGGGTCGTAGCGGGCGAGAAGATCGGTCGCCAGCTCGGCTTTCCGACCGCCAACGTGCAACTCAAGCGCAAGCGCCTGGCGCTGGCGGGCATTTTCGCCGTGACCGTCTCCGGCATTCCGGGCGGCGCACCGCCGTGGCCCGGCGCCGCCAGCCTGGGCGTGCGCCCGACTCTGGGGGCAGGACTCAAGCCGGTGCTGGAGGTGCATCTGCTGGATTTCGACGGCGACGTCTATGGCGCCCATGTGAGCGTTAACTTCCTGCACAGATTGCGCGACGAGGCCAAGTACAATAGCCTGGACGCGCTCAAGGCGCAGATCGCGCTCGATGTCGACGCCACCCGTAACTATTTCGCGACTATCCAAAATGGCTGATTACCGCAAGACCCTGAACATGCCCGACACGCCTTTCCCGATGCGCGGCGATCTCGCCAAGCGCGAGCCGGGATGGGTCAGGCAATGGCAGGAGAACAAGCTCTACGCCAAGATCCGCGCGGCCTGCAAAGGCCGTCCGCGCTATGTGCTGCACGACGGCCCGCCCTATGCCAACGCCGACATCCACCTCGGCCACGCGGTCAACAAGATCCTCAAGGACATCATCGTCCGCGCCAAGACCCTGGCCGGCTTCGATGCGCCCTATGTGCCGGGCTGGGATTGCCACGGCTTGCCGATCGAGCACAAGATCGAGGTGCAGCATGGCAAGAACCTGCCTGCCGACAAGGTGCGCGAGTTGTGCCGGGCCTACGCCACCCAGCAGGTGGCGACTCAGAAGAAAGGCTTCGTCCGGCTGGGTGTGCTCGGCGACTGGGACAACCCCTACCTGACGATGTCCTTCGCCAATGAAGCCGGCGAGATTCGCGCCCTGGCGGAGATGGTCAGGCAGGGCTGGGTGTTCAAGGGACTCAAACCGGTTAACTGGTGTTTCGATTGCGGCTCGGCCCTGGCCGAGGCCGAAGTCGAATATGCCGACAAACAGAGTTCCGCCATCGACGTCGGATTGCCCTGCGCCGAACCCGGCAAGCTGGCCTCCGCCTTCGGCCTGCCGTCGTTGTCCGCCACGGCCTACGCGGTGATCTGGACCACCACGCCATGGACCATCCCGGCCAACCAGGCCTTGAATGTGCATGCCGAATTCGACTACGCACTGGTCGAAACGCCGCGTGGCTTGCTGGTGCTGGCAGTCGACCTGGTCGACAGTTGCCTCAAGCGTTACGGTTTGGCAGGCCGTACGCTGGCGACGGCGAAAGGTGCGGCGCTGGAACGCATCGAATTCAAGCATCCCTTCTACGACCGGCGCTCACCAGTGTTCGTCGCCGACTACGTGGCGCTCGATGCCGGCACCGGCATCGTCCACTCGGCGCCGGCCTACGGCGTGGACGACTTCCTTTCCTGCACCCGCAACGGCTTCAGTTTCGACGACATCCTGAATCCCGTGCAGGCCAACGGCGTCTATGCCGATACGCTGGGTTTCTTCGGCGGCATGCATATTTGGAAGGCCAACCCGGTCATCGTCGACAAGCTCCAGGAAGTCGGCGCCCTGTTCGCCCACGAAAAGATCAGCCATAGCTACATGCATTGCTGGCGGCACAAGACGCCGGTGATCTATCGCGCTACGGCGCAATGGTTCGTCGGCATGGACCTGAGACCCGGCGGCGGTCCCAGCCTGCGCGAACTGGCGCTGCGCGGCATCGAGAACACCGCCTTCTATCCCGCTTGGGGCCAGGCGCGGCTGGCCGCCATGATCAGTAACCGGCCCGACTGGTGTATTTCGCGCCAGCGTAACTGGGGCGTGCCGATCCCGTTCTTCCTGCACAAGGTGACGGGCGAACTGCATCCGCGCACCACGGAATTGATGGAGGCCGTGGCCCAGCGCGTCGAGCGGGAGGGCATCGAGGCTTGGTTCAAGCTCGATGCCCGGGAACTGCTGGGCACAGGTGAACATGGGGCCG
>JBAYJH010000348.1:0-4920 GCA_041665185.1 Sterolibacterium sp. | reverse complement strand
TCCGGCCCAGGCGGCCGATCATAAACTCAAGAAGAGTGGAACTCCGATGACGTTGGAGTTGCTGCCCAACCCGGATATCCTCGGCGAAGTGGCACAATTGCCGCAACCGCCGTTTTGCGTCGGCTTTGCCGCTGAAAGCCAGAACCTCGCCGCTTATGCGGAAGGCAAGCGCCAAACCAAGAAACTTCCATTGGTGGTGGGTAACCTGGTCCAGGATGGCCTGGGGGGCGATCGTAATGTGGTTGTCTTGTTCGATGTGGCGGGGAGCCACCCGCTGCCGGCGGCGAGCAAGCTTGAAGTGGCTCGTGGCATTGTTGCCCATATAGCCGGATTAATGGAGAAAAGTTGAGTCATGCCGCGCATCGACATCAAGATTCTGGATTCGCGCCTGCGCGATGAATCGGGCGAGTATTCCCCTCACTATGCAACTCCCGGCTCCGCCGGCCTGGACCTGCGTGCCTGCATCGTGGCGCCGCTGCTGCTGCGTCCCGGCGAGACACAACTGATCCCGAGCGGCATCGCCATTCACCTCGCCGATCCAGGGCTGGCGGCCATGATCCTGCCGCGCTCGGGACTCGGGCACAAGCATGGCATCGTGCTCGGCAACCTGGTTGGACTCATCGATTCCGACTATCAGGGCGAAATCTTCATTTCCACCTGGAATCGCGGTACGGAAGCCTTCACCCTCAACCCGCTCGATCGCCTGGCCCAACTGGTGGTGGTGCCGGTGATGCAGGTCGGCTTCAATGTCGTCGATGACTTCGAAACGAGCCATCGCGGCGCGGGTGGTTTCGGCAGCACCGGCAAGGGCTGAGTGGTCCCGCCGAAAAAAAGCCCCGCCGTAGCGGGGCTTATGCACCAGGTCCGTGAGTGACTAAGTCGACATCTCGGTCAGAATGTTTTTCAGCCAGCTCTCGGCGTAGATCGCCTCCAACTCCGATAGATCCGGCGACACGCCGCCCGAGTTCGGCACGCCAACAATCGCGCCGTTCGCCACCTTGTAGACGCCCGCCACGCTGACGGCTTCCTTCTCGCTGATGAAGCTGTAACAGGTGTTGATGCCCGATATCTCGATGGTCTCACGCCCATTCATGAGTGCCACCACGTTGGTCGCGCAGATCTTGGCTTCCGAGTTCGCCGAGTATCCGGACTTGGGCATGGCGCCGGCCATGCAGGCGTCGCCGATGACATGGATGTCCTTGGCGAGAGTGGATTCGAAAGTAGTGGCATTGACTGGACACCATTTTTTGTCCGCGCCGACCACGCCGGCCTTCGCGGCGATATCCCCGGCTCGCTGCGGCGGGATGACGTTGATCACGTCGCCCTTGACCTCCTCGACTCCCTCGATCAGGACTGAGCGGTTCTTGGCGTTCACCGCGGTCACCTTGCTGGCGCCCCGGTAACTGACCATGCCGGCGTAGTGTTTCGCCCAGCCTTTCCTGAACAAACCTGCCTTGGAGGTGATGTCGGGATTGGCGTCGAGCATGATGATCTTCGACTTCGGCTTGTGCCGTTTGAGATACATGGCAACCATGTTGATCCGCTCGTAGGGTCCCGGCGGGCAACGGTAGGGGGCCAACGGCACGGTAATGATGACGCTGCCGCCGTCCCTCATGTCGAGCAACTGCTTGCGCAGCAACTCGGTTTGCGGACCTGCCTTCCAGGCGTGCGGCATGACATTCGGCGTGGTGGCCGGGTCGTAGCCTTCGAGTTCCTCGAAACGGAAGTCGATGCCGGGCGAGAGGATCAGCCGGTCGTATTTCAGGATGCCGGCCGCCATCACCACGGTTTTCGCGCCGGCGTCGATCGCCGTGACGTCGCCATAGACCATCTTGATGCCATGATTGGACGCCAGCTTGTCGTAGCCGATGGTCAGATCGGACATCTGACGAATCCCGCCGATCACCAGGTTGCTGAACGGACAGGAAACAAACTGGCGGTTGCGTTCGATCAGCACCACCTCAATCGATGCGTCGAGCATGCGCACGTACTTGGCAGCGATGGTGCCGCCATAGCCGCCACCGACCACTACCACGCGGCGCCCGCTCTTGGGCATGATTTCGCCGGCACTCGCGGCGACCATCGGAGCGGTGCCCGCGCAGCCGTGGAGTGCGCTGGCGCCGGCACCGGCACCCAGCATTTTCAGGAAATTTCTGCGATCCAGAGTCATGATAGGTTCTCCCTTATTTAACGCTGGAATAGAAGTGGGCAACGGCATCCAGATCTTCCCTGGACAGCGGCTTCATCTTTTCAGCCTTGTTGTCGAACATCTTGCGTTTGCCGGAAGCATAATCATCCATCTGGATCTGGAGATACTTCAACCACTGGCTGGCGACGATCGGCGAGTTGTCCTTGGGCTCCTTGCCGTCTTCCACATGGCAACGCGCACAACTCTTCTCGTGCACCGTCTGCCCCTTGGCGATTTTGGCCCGGTCCAGGGTCTGGACAGGCGTCACCGGCTTCTGTTTGGAGAAGAACTCTCCCATCGCGTCAAACTCCGCATCCGAGTATCCCTTGGCCAGGCGACCCATGATCGATGAGGGACGCACGCCGCTCTTGAAGCCTTTCATCGATTCAACAATGGACACTTTTGATTGACCCGCCAGACTGGGCATGCTCGGCCCGGCACTGGCGCCCAGCGTGCCGTGACAGCCGGCGCATGCGTTGGACAGCATCGCCGCGGTCGGCGGCGCCGCCAGTGAGGCCGTTGACAGCGCCAAGAGGCCAGCAGCCACGACCCATCCATCCTTCCTGATCTTCATATTCGTCTCCTGTCTTCTCGTTGGTAAAACTGCTCGAACCCCGCTGCTACTGTTTCACGACATTGATATAGTTCTTCACGTCCGCCATCGGTTTATCCAGTCCGAATATATAGCCCAGCGACACGTAGTGATGACGGGCGCTGTTGTAATCGTCATGGATGGCGAAGCCGAAGTTATAGAGCTTGCCTTCGACGATGGCGTGGTCGCCTTTGCCGGTCCCCGCCAGCATGCGCTCGAAACTGACGACCCACTTGTTGCCTTCCTTCTTGCCCTCGGCTTTGACGAGGCTCTTCCCGCCATCCATGCGGCGTTCATTGTCCACATATCCGTCCACCGGCTTTTCTCCCTTGCCGCTCTTGAACTGGATCAGGTCCATGAATTTGCCGGCGGCGAGATCCGCCCCTTTGATGTACTTGGTCTTCTTGTTGTCCTTGGCATTCTTCATGGTGCGAAGATCCATGTGACAGGTGGCCCAGCAGCCATTGAGCTCGGCGCCTTCGACCGTCCCGCCACCGTCGAACATCATGGTCAACTTGAGTTCGTTCTTCGGGTCGGCTTTCTTTGCCGCAACGTTCTTCGGCGTTTCCAATTCAAAGCGGAAGTAAATCTTCTTGTCGTCATGGACCGCCTGGAAGGAGACCGGAACGTAACCTGCCTTGCCGTTCTGCGGCTCATTTTCCAATACTGTCTTGGAGCTGCCTACCGGTTTCCCGGCAACAATCTTGTCGCCAATTTCGCTCGCATCGCCTTCATGACATTTGGCGCAGGAACGCTTCTTATCGACTATGTCGGGAACCGCCGAATGGTCCGGCTTGTTCATGACCCATTCCAGACCTGCCTGTCCAGGATAGAACAATGTCATTTTCCGCGCCGGGATTTTGCTCCAATCCGGCGCCGCGTAGGAACCGCCTGCAATCAACGCGCCTGCCATCAATATTGCGACCTGTTTCATTTGCCAGCTCCTTTGTCTGTCGCCCCGTGAGGGCAAAAAAATCATGAGTGCCTCATCGGCCGGTAATTTTCCGGATTAGCTTGCTTTGCTTGCAGCCTTGGCCTCTTCTTCTTCCAACATCTGGTGAACGGGTTTGTGGACGATGCCTTTATGGCAGTCGATACAAGTCTTGCCGTCCTCGATGGCACCCTCATGCTTGACGACTGCCCTATCTTTTTGTTTCGTCTTGTCCATGGTATCAAACAGGTGGCAGTTGCGGCATTCACGCGAGTCCGAGTCTTTCATCTTTTGCCAGACCCGCTTGGCCATCTCGAAGCGCTTGGCTTCGAATTTTTCCGGGGTGTCGACTGAGCCAATGATATGCCCGATCACATCTCTCGCCGCCAGAAGTTTCATGGTGAGTTTGCGGCCGTAGTCCACAGGATGTTTGCTGCTGGCAACATGGCAGTCGGCACAGGTCACCGAAGTTCCCGAGCGGTTGGTGTAATGGACAGTCTTCTTGAGTTCCTCGAAGGGGATCGACATTTCGTGGCAGGAAAGGCAGAACTCGATACGGTTGGTGAGTTCCATCCCGGTGTTGAGGCCTCCCCAAATCAGTATGCCGCCAATGACACCGACGACGATCATCCGCAACATGGAACACTTCGGCGGCTGGAGCAGGCGTTGCCAAACACTGGTTTGTTCGGCAGGTTTCTCGGTCGGCACCGGGCACTCTTTACTCATCATTTGGCCATCCATTAACACAAGACGATCGGCCACGGACGCAGTCAGGTATGCATGGGAGCATGACTGGATCGACAGGATGACGCTGAGCGCCGCTCGCCGAGTCGACGCGGTCGCCATGTGTGATTGGATTGGTATCGACTTTCACCGTTCCTCCTCCGGGAAGACTTACGCTCGAAGCTAGTTGTTTTTTTATGAAACTTTGGGGTGCCGCCAAGTCCGTCCGCACAAATTAGTGGAAATAGGTCGTCCGTGGAATAAATTTTATTGTTTCAGTAATTCCTTATATGTCATAAGAATATGGACGGTGCTGGTCACGGGGGCGTATGATGCCGCCCATGTGGATAATATTACTCAAGAAAACCATCACGCTGCTGGCACTGGTCGAACCTTTCGGGCTGATTCCGCTGTTCCTGCAAGCGACGGGTGGGCTATTGCCAGCGATGCAGCGGCAATATGCACGCCTGCTGGGGGTTACGGTGG
>JBAYJH010000347.1:0-4927 GCA_041665185.1 Sterolibacterium sp. | reverse complement strand
CGGCATAGCCGCTCAGGCTGCCGTCGGCACCGATCACCCGATGGCAGGGGATCATGATGCCGATCGGGTTCCTGCCATTGGCCGCACCGACCGCCCGCACCGCGGTCGGTCGTCCCATGGCAAGGGCCTGCTGGCCATAGGTCCGGGTTTCGCCGAACGGAATGCGGGACAGCGCGGCCCAGGCGCACTTTTGGAAATCCGTGCCAGCGGGGGCGAGCGGGACGGCGAACTCTCGCAACTTGCCGGCGAAGTATTCATCCAGTTCGCGCCGCGCCTGCTGCAACAGCGGATGTCGTTCGTCGTGCCGCCAGTCGGGGCGGACGGCCGGCACGTATTTGCCGGCGCTGATGTGCAAGTCGGTGATGGCGTTGCCATCGCAAACGAGCATCAGTTCGCCGAGCGGCGAGTCGTGCAATGCATAGTGAGCGATCATCGTGTCTCCTCCGTTCTATCAATTCCTTCAAGGCTGCGCCACAGGTGCAGCACGGCGTAACTGCGCCACGGGCGCCAGGCTTCCGCCTGCGCATCCGCCCGGCGTTGTCCCGCCAGCGTATTGGGCAGGTTCAAGGCGTTCAGCAAGGCGACATCCAGCGACGGCCAGGCGTCCGGCCAGGCCAGCGCGCGCATGGCGATGTAGTGCGCCGTCCATGGCCCGACCCCGCGGATTGCGCACAGCGTGGCGATGGCTTGCGCCGGCTCGGCGGCACTTCCCACATCTCCCAGATCGAGCGCCCCCGAGTTGACCGCTTGCGCCAGCGCGATCATTGCCTGCGCCCGCTGGCCGACGATACCGAGACGGCCGATATCGTCGCGCGTCAATTCGGCGATGCGGGAGGGCGTGGGGAAAGCCCGTGTCAGCTCGGCGAACGGCGTCGCGACTGGCTCGCCGAATGCATCGACGAAACGCGACGCCAGCGTGCGCGCCGCCTTGACGCTGACCTGTTGGCCGAGGATGGCGCGCAGCGCCAGCTCGAACGGATCGAATGCGCCGGGCAGGCGCAGTCCCTCGGCCCCGGCTGCCAGGGCCCCGAGCGCCGTGGCGATCTCCAGCGGGTCGGCGGCGACATCGAACACCTGCTTGGTCTGCGACAGCAGCGCCTGGGTCGCGGCCGCCAGCGATGCGGCGAAACGCAATTGCAGTGCATGCCGTGTCGGCAGATGACCGACTTCGAGCCATCCGCTTGCGTCGCCGGCCCGGACGATGCGCCGATAGACGCCGTCGCTCACCGATTCGACGCCGGGCAGCGCCCGCATCCCGAGGAATGCCAGCAGGCGCCCGAAATCGTACGGCGGCCGATACGGCAACGCGAACGTCAGCGCATCCGTCGCATCGGCACCGAATTTCCGTCCTTCCTTGCGCAGGCGCGTCGGGCTGAATCCATAACGTTCCGCGAACAGCGCGTTCATCCGCCGCACGCTGGAGAAGCCGCTGGCGAACGCGATCTGGGCAACCGGCAACGACGTGTCGGTCAGCAGCCGTTTGGCCAGCAGCAGACGGTGGGTCTGGGCATATTGCACCGGCGACACGCCGAATTCTTCCGCGAAAATTCGCCGCAAATGCCGGTCGGTGACACCGATGCGCCCGGCCACGAACGGCAGATCGACGTCATTGGCGATGCCGTCTTCGATCATCCGGGCGGCGCTCCGTGCCAGCTTCGCGCTCGCCTCGGTCGCCGCGAAGCCGGGCGCCAGCTCGGGGCGGCAACGCAAGCAGGGGCGGAATCCGGCCGCTTCGGCCGCCGCGGCACTCGGATAGAACGCGCAGTTTTGCTGCCTGGGCAGGCGGACGCGGCAGATCGGCCGGCAGTAGATGCCGGTCGACGCAACGCCGACGAAGAAATGTCCGTCGAAGCGCAGGTCATGCGCTTTCATTGCCTGGTAGCAGGCGTCGGGAGTGAGGTAGCCGAAATGCATGCGGCTAGTCTAGCCCGGATGGGTCAGATTAGTCGCCGTTTTCGGACATTATCATGGCGCCGCCCAGGGTCGGGCCGGCTACAGCCCGCCTAAGCGGATCCGCCCGCATTGAAATCAATGAAAGCGGAATCGTTCAGGCGGTGATTCGAAGATTTAGAATTTGAAACCGTAACCGATGCCGACCAACACCGGATCGACCGTGACTGTGCTCACTTTCGTGCCGTTCACTTTCAGGTCGGTTTGCATGTAGGTCTTCTTGACATCGAAATTGACGTAGCTGTTCGGACCGACCTTGTAGTCGAAACCGACCTGCAACGCCGCGCCAACGCTGGATCTGTCCAATGACGAGTCCGCCCCCGTCAGGGCATTCACGACCGGCAGGGACACTTTGGAAAACAGCGTGAGGTTGATACCGGCGCCGACATAGGGACGAAACGCCGTATCCGGCGAGAAGTGGTATTGCAGCGTCAATGTCGGCGGCAAGGCGTCAAGATTGCCCACCTTGCCGACGCCATTGACCTGCACGTCGAGTGTTTGCGGATAGGTAAGAATCAACTCGGCCGCCAGATTCTTCGAGAAGAAGTAGGAAAAATCTACCTCGGGAATCACTTTGTTGCTGACATACACCGCATCGGCCGGCAGAGCCAGCGCGCCGATCGGGTCGGACTTTTGCACGGCCTGGATGTCCACCGCGCGCACCCGCATCATCCAGTTGCCTTCGGCCTGCTGGGCAAGGGCGGCGCCGGAGCACAGAACGGCGGCTACCGCCAGGGCACATGTTTTCACTCTCATAATTATTCCTCTCCAATAAGAAAATAGGCAAACCAAGTTTCAACAAAAACCATCATGCATGGTGCGTCGGCTCCGTGCGCAACCGGCAAGGAGGCGGAAATCGCCATGACGGCGATATCAGGACCCGGATATCCTACTAAACAACGTCTGGAAAAACCCTGACAGGCGTCAGCAAAAACGTCGCAGCGAGGGGATTGGGCAGCGATGGCGAGTGACGGCAGCGCGGCGATGGCCGTCGGCCGCTGTAATCGCTGTAACGCTCACGCCCCCTCTTCCGCGGCTCCTCCCCCGCAATGGGGGAGGGGAGAACTGCATCGGCGCCCGTTACCGTTCATTGGCACCCCGCGGTCTCCATTGCCGCCCAGGGCAGCATCTTGTCGGGTAAACTCCGGCTGAGCCGGGTATGGCGTCGGCATGTTGTCGCCACCAGACCCGGCATGCCGAGATCGTCGCCGACCCCATGGAATCCCACATCGCTGAAATTTCACACGTCATACAACTCGCCGTTGCTCCGGTGTTCCTGCTCACGGCCATCGCCACCCTGGTCGCGACCCTGAACAATCGCCTGGTCCGCACGGTGGATCGCCGCCGGGTGCTGCTGGAGCGGCCAAGCGAGAACCACGGCAACGGGACCATGACCATCCATGCCGAACTGGCCCTGTTGTCCCGGCGCGCCAGGCTGGTCTATCTGTCAATTTTCTCGGCGGTGCTGGGGGCGTTGTTCATCTGCCTGGTGGTGGCCAGCGCCTTCCTCGCCGCGCTGATAACCTATGACCTGTCACGCCTGGTGGCGGCCCTGTTCATACTCTCGATGGTAGCTTTGGTGGTGTCCTTGAGCCTGTTTCTGCGCGAAGTCTATCTGGCGGTGGCACATTCGACCCATGTCAACCGTTGATCCGGCCGAATCGCGCGGTGGCGCCGGATGAACCGTCCAACAAACTGAAGTCGCCGGAGATTCGATGAGATCAGGTTCGCGTTTTCACCGCCGGCTGTTCGACCAGGTCTTGTCGCGCAACAAGGGCATCGCCCGCCGCTGGATGATCACGCTGATCCTGGGCAGTTCCGCAATTACCGTCGCGATCGCGGCGCTGGAACTGCATCTCGACCACTACGCCGATGCCTTCGATATAGCCATCCTTGCCGCGGCTGCCGTGCTGCTGGTTTTGCAGGCGCTGGTTTGGCGACACCTTGACATCAGGGAGGCGGCCCTCATCGACGTCAATCAACGCCTGGAGACGACCATACAGAGCTCGCCGCTGGCGATTTACAGCCGGGATCTGAACGGCCTGGTGACGAGCTGGAATCCAGCCGCCGAGAGGATCTTCGGCTGGCGCGCCGACGAAGCCATCGGGCAGCGCCTGCTCAGCGTGCCGGCCGACAAGGCCGCGGAATCCGAGAGCCTGCGCCGCCGGGTCCTCAACGGCGAGAATATCGTCCTGGCGGAGGTCAGCCGCCGGAAGCGGGATGGCACGCTGATCGATATCAGCACCACCCTGTCGCCGCTACGCGATTCCGCGGGCAAGATCTACGGTTACGTGGCGATCGCGGCGGACGTCAGCGGGCGCAAGAAGGCCGAGGAATCCCTGCGCCTGGCGGCCTCGGTGTACCAGGTCAGCAGTGAGGCCATGATGGTCACCGGCGCCGACAACCGGATCATCGCCATCAATCCGGCGTTTACCCGCATGACCGGATATGGCCTGGATGAAGTCGTCGGCAAGTATTCGGATTTTTTGAGGGCATCCCCCGAGGACCAGACACACATCCGGGCCCTCTGGCAGGAACTCAAGAGTACCGGGACCTGGCAGGGGGAAGTGTGGGGCCGACGCAAGAACGGCGAAGTCTACCCGACCTGGATGACCATCAACGCCATCCGCAACCCGGATGGATCGGTGTACCGCTGGGTGGCGATGATCTCCGACATCACCAAGAAGAAGGAGTCCGAGGAACTGATCTGGAACCAGGCCAACTTCGATCCGCTCACCGGCCTGCCCAACCGCCGCATGCACCACGACCGCCTCGAGCAGGAACTGAAGAAAGCCCATCGTGCCGGGCTGCCGATGGCGCTGTTGTTTCTCGATCTGGATCGCTTCAAGGAAGTCAACGATACGCTCGGCCACGACATGGGCGACCTGCTGCTCCAGGAGGCGGCCCGGCGCGTCGCCAGTTGCGTGCGCGAGTCGGACACCGTGGCGCGTCTGGGCGGCGACGAATTCACCGTGAT
>JBAYJH010000346.1:0-4928 GCA_041665185.1 Sterolibacterium sp. | reverse complement strand
TGAACGAGCTCGACGCCCGCGGCAAGTGCAAGAACATGATGGTCGCCGCGCCGCTGCGCCTGCACGACTGCTCGCTGGTGACCGACGGCGCCGCCGCGCTGGTGATCACGCCGACCGCCAAGGTCGGCAACAAGGCCCGTGCCGTGGAAATCTCCGGCATCGGCCATTCGGTCGAGCGCCTGGCAGAAAACGTCCGCCCCAACATGCACGAACTGATGGCCGGCAAGGACGCCGTCGCCAAGGCCTTCAAGGAAGCCGGCATCAAGGCCGGCGACATCGACCTGGCGGAAGTGCATGACTGCTTCACCATCAACCAGATCATGTCCACCGAAGCGCTGGGACTCTCCGCCGACGGCCGCGGCGGCTACGACTACCTCGACGGACGGTTCACCCGCGACGACAAGGTGGCGGTGAATCTCTCCGGCGGCCTGAAATCCAAGGGCCACCCGGTCGGCGCCACCGGCGCCTCGATGCACGCCCTGATCTACAAGCAGCTCATCGGCGAGGCGATCGGCGTCAAGGCGAAGAAGGCCGACATCGGCGTCGCCTTCAACGTCGGTGGCTCCGCCGTCACCAACTGCGTCACGGTGATGAAGAAGCTGTGAGCCGAGCCAAAGCGAAAGGACCATGATGAAAACATTTACCTACAACGACACCGAGTTCTCGGTCGAGGCCGCAGGCAAGGCTTGGGACATCGCCCGCAAGCTGCCCGGTGGCGGCACCGCGCTGGTCGGCGCAGGTCTATTCACAGGGCTGTCGGCCCAGGATGCCGAAACCAAGGCGTTCTCGCTGGTCAAGTCCATCTACCCGGTCGGCGTGAAGTCGGTGGGGCCCGATGTCGCCCATCCGAGCATGGTCGGCGACCTCAAGATCGTCGGCCCCAACGTCAGCCATCCCAACTTCATCTATTGGGACAAGGACAGCAGCTCGTTCCCCAAGCAACTCTAAGCAGCTCTACTCATTCAAGGATATTGTCATGGAAATCAAAGGAAGCGTAGCCCTCGTCACCGGCGGCGGCAACGGCATCGGCGAAGCCGTCGCCAAGTTTTTCGTCGGCAAGGGCGCCAAGGTCGCGGTCGTCGACATGGTGCAGAAGAACCTCGACCGCGTGCTGGCAGACATCAAGGCGATGGGCGGCGAGGCCATCGGCATCCAGGCCGACGTGACCAGCGAAGCCGGAACCGCCAAGTTCATCAAGGCAACCCTGGAGGCCTTCGGCAAGCTCAACATCGCCGTGTCCTGCGCCGGCATCATCCGCGACGGCACCTTGCTGACCCTGGACAAGGAGACCGGCAAGGTATCCAAGAAGCTCGGGCTCGACAAATGGCAGCCGGTCATCGATGTCAATCTCACCGGCACTTTCCTGACCATGCGCGACGCCGCCGAGGCCATGGTCAACGGCGGCTGGGAGGGCCTGCTGGTGCCGATCTCCTCGATCAATAAGGTCGGCCAGGTCGGCCAGCTCAACTATTCGTCGACCAAGGTCGCCGACGCCTTGATGCCCAAGATCATCATCGGGGAATTCCAGATGCGCGGCATCCGCAACATCCGCTGCGTCGGCATCGCCCCCGGCTACACCGCCACCCCGATGCTGACGGGCATGAACCAGGAAGCGCTGAAGTCAATCGTCCAAGACGTGCACATCGGCCGCCTGATCGCGCCCGAGGAAATCGCCGCCATGATCGGCCACTGCGTGGAGAACGGCGCACTGAACGCCACGACCATCGAGATCACCGGCGGGCTGTGCTACCCGGGAGGCATCGCCAAGTAATTCCGATCCAAGTAGGCATCCCCCAAGGGTCAGGGGGCTTCAGTTCACGAGCCGCGCAAAACAGATCATTGGGGTCGGCGACGCGGCCCCAATTCCGACTTACGTACTGATAGTCATCGGCCGTCGACGCACTCCGGCCCATCGCAAATGACATACGGCTCATATACTTTCTTCGCAACTATGGGTTTCCAGGTACCGACATCCCCATAATGACATTGTCAGATTTATTCTATATTCTGTTGCCTCTGTTTCCTCCCAAATAGGCAATTTGACAATGACGAAGCCCTACGAATCGCTGTCGCTACGACGACCATCGGCGTTACACCGCGTGAGAAACAACGTAGAGTCCGGCCGGAGACTGTTACTGGCAATGATATTGGCTTTCGCCTGGTGTTCGTCCCATGTCATGGCCCTAAGTCTAGCACCCGGACCAACCGTCTCTGTCGGAGTGTACGGTCCTTGGGACAATTCCTACTATCCAATGTTTGGTGCGAACCCAAGGAACAACCCTTATAGACTGGACGCTGTCGTCGACGTGCCAGGGGGCTATCTCTTGAAAGGGGATCTCTATTTTGGGTTGATTCTTCCTGGCGGCGGCAGAATATTGACCTTGGGGACAGATGGTGGAAGCCTAAGCTTAAAGGAGGGGCTTGTACCCATAGCGCAGGGGTTGGACTTGGCTCATAAATCAACTATCAAGGTGTCCACTATCCTGGGGAAAGAAGTTGATGTTTCTTTCACAGGCGCTGAACCGCAGGGCATGTACCTGATATTTGCAGTCCTCATGATCGCCGGTACCACTCCTGATCTAAACAACTCGAATGGCTGGATGGATATCAATATCAAGCCTCTGGTCTTCAAGCCCTGATCCTCCGCTCCTACGACCTTAGCAGTCGGAGGAGCGCTCCCGTTGTTCTTCACTTTATTGCGTCAGAATTGCTGGCCGTATCGGGTTACTAATACAGGTCGGGCAACCGGCTGCCGCGCTCCAGGGCAGCCAGGTTGGCGGCCCGATTCTTCGATGAACCCAGAGCATCGACGGCTACACAGACCTCGTTGTAGCTGAACGGGAAACCCTCCAGCCCGGCGCCGAATCCCAGCAGCAACAGATTGGCCGAGAGCGGATCGCCCATTTCCAGCGCCGTGGCATCGGCGGCGCAGCTATGGATCTCGATGCCCAGCCGCCGCAAGGCGGGCGCCACGCGCGCGTCCGGAAAGGCCGCCGCATTCGGCGCGCTGACCAGGCAAAGGGCGCCCCGCTGTCCATTGGCGGCCCGCAGGCAGGGCAAATTGCGGTGTGCTTCCTGGCTGTCCAGGGCGAACAGCAGGTCGGCGTCGCCCTCGGCAACCAGGGGGCTGTGGAAATCGCCGATGCGCAGGTGCGAGGTCACCGAACCGCCGCGCTGGCTCATGCCATGGTTTTCCGAGCCGAGCACGGCAAGGCCGCGCCGGCGCGCCAGTTCGGTGAACACCTTGGCGCCGAACAGCACCCCCTGCCCGCCGATGCCGGCAATGACGATCTGGAATTTCATGCGGCGACCTCCATTTGCGCGCTTACCGCATACTGGATCGCTCCCTGGGCGCAGACCTGGGTGCACATGCCGCAATCCACGCAGGTACGCCGGTCGATGTCGACCTGGCCGTCAGCCTGGCGAACGATGGACGGACACTCGAACCAGGTGGTGCAATAGCCGCAGGCCACGCAGCCCTCCTGCGCCGCCATGGCGATGGCACCGCGCGGGCACTCGCTCTGGCACAGACGACAGGCGGTGCACTTGGCGGCGTCCACCTGGTAGCCACGGTTCCCGTCCTTGGCTATGGCAGCGGACGGGCAAACCTTGAGGCAGATGTCGCACTCGGTGCATACGCCGCAATGGAAGCACCTCAGTCTCGCCTCGGCAGCCGCAGTCTCGGGTGAGATGCCTAGGTCGACTTCCTCGAATCCCCAGATCGACTCTTCCGCCGAGCGCTGTCGCGATTCGGCCCGCGCCAGTTTCGGGAAGTGATGCAGCTTGATCGCTTCGCTGGCAGTGGCAAGCTGGACCCGCCCGGCCCGGCTGGAGTGGCCGGCCTGATGCAACAACTCCGCCGCCACTCCCGGTCCTTGCGCCAGATGCAAGGCGCCCAGGTCCAGCGCCGTGCCGCTGAGTTCCGCGTGGATCGCCAGGGCCATCCGCTTGCCGGCGTTCACCGCGCCGGTCACGGTACCGGCGGCGCGGCTGGTCGCATCGCCGGCGGCGAACAGGCGCGGCGATGCGCTGCGTCCCCATTCGTCGACCGCCATGCGGCCTTGCCCGGCGAACTCGCCGGCGCCCAGCTCGGCTATGCCCGGCACGGCGCCGATGGCGACGACGATGCTGTCGACCTCGGTGATGAATTCCGGCGAGTTCTCGATCGCCGTCACTGGCGAATCGGGTCGCCAATCCTTCACCTCGCGCAGGCGCAAGGCGAGCGGGTGGCCCTTGCCGGCATCGATGCCCGTTTGCAGCAGGTTGAAGCGAAAGTGCACGCCCTCGCTGGCCGCCGCCGCCACTTCCTCGTGAATGGCGCTCAACGCCGCTTCGGCCGAGTAGATCGTCACTTCGGCGCCGAAGCGCCGCGCCGAGCGGGCGACGTCGATGGCGGTATTGCCGCCGCCAATGACGGCCACCTGGCGTCCGAGTGGCGGCGTCTGCCCGGCGCGCAAGCGGGCGAGGAACTCCATCCCGGCGACGACGCCCGGCCGCTCTTCGCCGGGCACGCCGAGCCGGCGTTCGCGCCAGGCGCCGATGGTCACGCCGACCGCAGCGTAGCGATCGAGCGCCGACCAGGGCAGATTCGTGCCGATGCGGGCATTGGTATGGATATGGATGCCGAGCGCGGCGAACACTTCCATCTCGCGGCCGAGCACTTTGGCGGGCAAGCGGAACTCGGGGATGCCCCAGCGCAACAGGCCGCCGGCCGACTCGCGGGCTTCGAAGACCTCCACCGCGTAACCGAGGCGGGCCAGATGATAGGCGGCGGTGAGTCCGGCCGGTCCGCCGCCGACCACCGCCACGCCGCGGCCGCGCGGCGCTGCCGCCGTCACCGCCGTCGCCGCGAATGCCGCCGCCGACCCGCCGGCGTCGCCCGCCGCGCGTTCGATGGCGCGGATCGACAGCGCCGAGTCAAGGTCGCG
>JBAYJH010000345.1:0-4974 GCA_041665185.1 Sterolibacterium sp. | reverse complement strand
GATCCAACCGAATCGCGCTACTTCGAGTGCATGGCTGCGATAGGTGCAATGGTGCTATTCGGTCCATGGCAAAGCATGCACGCCTCTTTCTTGTCGAGGGCGTTGCCCGACCCGGGCGTGCCGCGCACCTGGTAGATCGACCCATTACCCATCCCCTGCATGTGGTCAACGACATTCTGGGTAGGATCAGAGACCATCTTGCCGTCGTGGCAGGCGAAGCAGGCTGCCGCTATCGGCGAACTCACCAGGTTCGTGGCTGCACCAGGCGCTCCATAATTCTGCCCTAACGTGACATACGGAGACGTGCTGGCCCCAGCAGCAAGGGTAGTGGTAGCCACCGTCCGGTACAGGCGATTGGACAGGGCGGCGTTCGACGCGTTGGCGCTGAAGTCATAGGTGCCTGGCAAGTGACAGGTCTCACACTTCTGCAATACGCCCGGATACCCGACGCCCGAGAAATTATCGGTAGCGGAAGCAGCGTGCCAGGTAAACGGAACGCTGCGCTTGTCCGCCGCGTGGATGCCGTGGATGAAGACTTCGGAATCCGCGGACCAGCCGCTGCTCGATTGATTGGGCATATGACACCACGCACAGGTATTGGCGTCGTTCCGTTGTCCGGCATGGAAAGCCGACGCGGTGAATACACCGAGCTTCTTGTGGCACTTGTTGCACAGCGAGCTGTCGACGATTTGCCTGCGAGCGGTATAAGCACCACCGGTACCACCGGCGGCAGCGCCAGCGCTCGCGACCATCTGCTGCGTAGGTGCGGCGACAATTAGACCGCCGATTCCGGTGGTCGCATTGTAGGGATAGCCCGCTACGTTGGTCTGGGTCAATGGCGGATTGTTCAACGCCGGGCTGCCATGCAGATCATAGGTGAAGCCAATCCCACCGGTGAGCATGACCGCGTTATCCGGAACGGTGACCCCGGTAAGGGTCGCGGTGTAGTTGCCGCTGGTGGCGTCATAGGTCAAGGTGCCTGCCTTGAGGCCGGTCGCGGTGCCGTTCCAAATGCCTTTAATCGTGCTAGACGCAGAGGCGTTGAAGTCGGCCGGAGTGCTGATGCCGTCCTGAGGCACGGCCCACACGAATTGCGCGCTCGGCGTGCCAACAAAATTGGCCCAGAGTTCCGTCGCCTTGGTCGGGTCGTTGAAAGGCGTCGCGACCCCGTTCTGCAGCAGCTTGAACACGATGACCGGGTGCATGCTCGCATTACGCGAAACACTGCTGACAGCGTAGGTGACTTTGATCGCACCTGCCGGCAGATTGTCCTGGTTGGCATCGATCGACGCCGCGTTGGTGTATCCGGTAGCGACACCGCCTGTCCGGATCGAAAGGTCTATCGGGCTCACCGGGGTGTGGTACACCGGGATGGTCGTGGCATCGTGGCACAGCACGCACTGGCTGTCGTCGGCTTTCGCGCCGCCGATGTGGCCAATGCCGCTCGGCGTCTGGCCCGCTGCAATCAAAGCGGCGTCGGCGAGGGTCGTGCCTTTGCCGGTCGCGAAGTCGATGCCGTCGTGGCAGGCACCGCAGGCAAGCCGGCTGGGGACCATCTTCCAGTTGTCTCCGTCAGCAGTCTTGAAAGCTGCGTTCGCAGAACCGTCGTGGCACGTGGTGCAATTCCTGATGTCCTGCGGAAACCTGACATCGTTGAACAGACCCAGGTCGTCATTGTTGTAGTGATAGCCTTGTTTGACCAAATCCTCGCCCATGTGGATCTTGTGGATCATATTGGGCAGGTTACCCACCGCTCTGCCATTGACGACTGCCTGAGCCGGGCGCACTACGGCATTGGTGCCGGTCTGCACGGTAAAGGTAATGCCGTCCGAGTTCATCGGCGCTTCTTTGTCGAAGCTGAATTTGATCTGGTCGGTGTGGCAGGTCGCGCAATAATTCGGATCGGTGCGGCTGCCATGATTCAGTATTTTTCCCGCGTGACATTCGCTGCAGGAATCGATGGTAACGATGTTGCGCGTGCTCGCGACCGTACCGCCGTCGGGTCTGAAGTCATACAGGACGTTGGCGACGTTGACCATATTGGCCGCAGCCGGTGCGCCCGAAACCGGCGCGAGCGTGGTGGCATCAACCAGGTTGGAGCCGGTGCCCGGGGCGGCGCCGCCGATCTGGATTCCCAGACGGGTGGTCGCAGTCGGATCGTAGGTCACGTCGCCGAGGTCGGCCTTCTTCGACAGGCCGTCGGCGGAATCGGTCAGGCTGGCGACGATGGTGGCCGCATCCTTGGGATTGCGATAGAAGGTGTACTGGTAGCTGCCGTCGCCGAAATCGATCAGCGTGCCTTCCTTGTCGAAGGTCGGATAAGTGCCGCACCAGGTTGCATTGGTGGCCGCATCGCACGCCGAGGTCGCAGGCGTGGCTGTCTTCTCCGCGACGCTTGCCGGCCGCACAACCAAATAGCTGACCCACTTGCTCGGGGCGCCGTTGCTGCCGGGCACCAGTTTGGCCAGGGTAAAGCCGAGGTTGGTCAAACCGGAAACGCTGGCGCTGGAGGGTTTCGACCGGTTGCCCAGGCCCACCACCGGGTTACCCGCTGCATCTTTAACCGTGAATTTGACGACGGGGGGGCTGTTGATGGTGACGCTGCTAACCGTGACTTGGGGCGCAAGCGCCTGCCAAGCCGCAGTGGATGCCGCAGTAGCGGCAACCGTGTTGGTTCCGCCCTGTGGCACGCCCGCGGGAGCGGTGGTAGTTGTGGTGGTGCCACCGGTGCCTGTGGTCCCGCCGGTACCGGCCGCGGCAGTCGTGGTGTCTCCACCTCCGCCACCGCCGCAACCGGCTATGGCGACGGTCAACAGCCCCGCCGCCACGCAACTGATCCACCGTAACGTGGACCGGTTCTCGCTCATTAGGTTAGGAATCTTCACTGCAGTCTCCTCAGCTGGTCAGGGTTAAGTGATGAAATCGGCTCGGGCTCCGCTGCGGGCGACTGGTCAAGGGCCGCCTCTAGCTGGTTTTTGGCAAAATTGCTTTGTGCAAAAGTACCTCATTGAAACTAAACCGTCTTGATCTGGATCAAAGCCGGCTTCCATGAAAAAGCGCCCCAAAGCGGGCTATGGGGGCGCGCGACGCCGAAATGGGGATAAAACCGGGATGGAGGGGTGCGGCTGTGGCTGCGTGCGATCCCGGGATCGGTACGATGTAGCAGCGCCACAGGCAGGACCGCC
Source organism: Sterolibacterium sp. (assembly GCA_041665185.1). Taxonomy (GTDB): domain Bacteria; phylum Pseudomonadota; class Gammaproteobacteria; order Burkholderiales; family Rhodocyclaceae; genus JACRAR01. Next base: position 1,789 of record JBAYJH010000345.1, on the reverse strand, counting down.
GCGGCGGTGGCGCCGCCGCGGTTCCTGCGCTATAAAATCAAAAGGTTACGCGGTCATGAAACGCGATCGACCGAGCCTTGAAGCCCGGGAAAACCCGCTGTTGGAAGTCACTTCTGCCTGGCGATGATCCGCTGCTTGAGTCCTTCGTAGGTCCCGATCGGGACGATTTTGTTGGTGACCAGGCGCGCCTTGGAATTGTAGGGACGGCCGGCGATGATCTTGTCGGCCTGCTCTTCACCGATCCCCGGAAGTTTCATCAACTCCGCCTTGCTCGCGCTGTTGATATCCACCAGTTTTGCCTTGGCGGCCGTCTTGCCGGCTTTGGCACCCTTTTCCGCTGCCTTGGCTTTACCGACCGACTTGGTTTCCGCTGCCGTTCCTGTCTTGCCGTCGGCAGCTGCCGACAGGCTCGCAGGCAGCAGCAATGCGAGGGCGATGACTACAGAACTCATGATGCGCTGTTGCATGAATTGGCTCCTGGGTTGGTTTGCGTACGACGTTTATGGGAAGCGCCGCTGGCCTTGTCAATATCGCACCAGGCTCACGAATGCACAAAAAACACGACCCGGTGGCGTTGCCGCCCCGGGTCGTTTAGTGCAGCTTCTGTTGCACCGGGACCCGCCTGAGCGTGCCCCGGTCTTGTTACAGCGATCAGACCTCGATCAGCTTACTTCGCATGCATGGTCTTGATGTCAGCCACTTTGCCCGCAAGGTGGCACAGCGTGCACTGTTCACTCTTCGTGAACGTCATGGTCGAAGTGGTGCCGATAGCCGGCCGGGTGGTTCCAGCCGGAACAACGCTCGAGAACAGCGCATAGAGCGTGCCCCCGTTCGACTGCATGTGCTGCACGGCCAGGCTGCTGTCATGGCAGCCGAAGCAGGCAGACGCGATCGGCGAACTGACGAGGTTGTCACTCGTATAGTTGATCTGCCCTTTGCCCAAGGTCGTTACCCAGGGTGACAGCCCGATGGAAGCCGCGTTCGTGGGATTGCTCATGTCACCTTTCGCCTCGGTGTTCCAGAGGAGATTGGGCAGAGCAGCGTTGTTCGCCGTCCCGCTGAAGTCGTAGCTACCTGCCACGTGGCATGTCTCGCAGTTCTTCAGGATGCCCGGATAGGTGACTTCCTTGAACCCGTTCGGGTTCGTAGCGGTCGCCTCGTAGGTGAAGGCCTGCTCGCGCTTTGAAGACGCGTGGATGGAGTGGACCAGATTCTTGACGCCGACATTCCAACCGCCGCCAAAACTATTGTTGACTCCGATATGGCCCGTAGCATTGTTCGCGTTATGACAGATCGCGCAGCCTTCGCCGTTGTTGCGCGCGCCGCTGTGGAACGACGGGCTGACACCCAACTGACCATGGCACTGGTTGCACTTGGCGTTGCTGACGATGGAGCGGCGGGCGGTGTAGCCATCCGCAACCTTCATCACGAACTGCGGCTCGCGCAAGCGGATCCCCTTGGGATAATCCGCAAGATTCAATTGAACGAAGCCGTTGTAGTTGACGCCCATTACGGCGGTGACCATGGTCGCGGTGTCAGGAACGGTGAGGCCCAGTTTTGCCGTGTAATAGCCGCTGGCATCGGGTCCGGTCTGCGAGTTCCCGTTCTTGGCGTCGCGAATGTCGATGACATGCGCGTAACTGCTGGTCGGAGAATTCCAATCGGCCGGGGAAGCAATGCCGTCCTGGGCAGTTGCGTATGCGATATAGATGTCTGGCGTACCGTCGAGGTTGTCGATCAGGTAACCGGTCGCATTGAGGGTAACCGGTGCCCCGTCTTTCAGGATGCG
>JBAYJH010000344.1:0-5021 GCA_041665185.1 Sterolibacterium sp. | reverse complement strand
CACGCCGGAAAAATATTCCTCCAAGGCTCAGGCCGTGGTGGATCAATACACGGTGCGCAAGGAAAAGTTCGGCGACAAGGAGCTGCCGGTGGTGCATCCGCCCGAAGGCGGCGACGTATATCTGATCGGCCGCCTGTGGGACTGGTGGCCCATCGTCGAGCTGGAGAAGGACAAGACCTATCGCCTGCATCTCACCTCGATGGACTACAACCATGGTTTCTCGCTACAGCCCACCAATATCAATATCCAGGTGGTGCCCGGCTATGAGCATGTGGTGAAAGTGACGCCGAACCAGTCGGGCACTTTCTCCATCGTCTGTAACGAATACTGCGGGATCGGCCATCACACCATGGTCGGCCGCCTTTACGTGAAATAAGGGGGAGGCGCAAATGGCAAATACAACGACTTACCGCACCTGCCCGCGCTCAGGGTTGCAATTCGATACCCAGGCGGAGAAGCTGATGCTTGCCAACGCCGTCGTGGCGGTGGTGTTCCTGCTGATCGGCGGCATCCTCGCCGTCGGCGTGGTGCTGACCCGCTGGCCGGCGATCCACTGGCTCCAGGCCGATACCTTCTACATGGTACTGACCGCTCATGGCATCGATATGCTGATCTTCTGGATCATCTTCTTCGAGGTGGCGGTGCTCTACTTCTGCTCCTCGACGCTGCTGCGCTGCCGCCTCGCCACGCCGAGAATCGCCTGGCTGGCCTTCGCCCTGATGCTGATCGGCGCGGTGACCAACAACATCGCCGTGTTCAAGGGCGAGTCGAGCGTGATGATGACCTCCTATGTGCCGATGATGGCTTCGCCGGCCTTCTATCTCGGGCTGATCCTGTTTGCGGTCGGCGCCCTGATCGCCTGCTTCGTCTTCCTCGGCACCTTGGTGGTGGCCAAGCGCGACAAGACCTACCAGGGTTCGGTGCCGTTGGTGACCTTCGGCGCCATCACCGCCTGCATCATTGCGGTGTTCACCATTGCCTCGGGCGCGATCATCCTGATCCCCACCTTCCTCCTGTCGGTGGGCATCGTCAAGGAAGTCGATCCGCTGGTCTATCGCACCATCTGGTGGGCATTCGGCCACTCCTCGCAGCAGATCAACGTGGCGGCGCATATCTCGATCTGGTATGCCGTCGCCGCCATCGCCTTCGGCGCCAAGCCGATGTCCGAGCGCGTCAGCCGCGGCGCCTTCCTGCTCTACATCCTGTTCCTGCAACTGGCCAGCGCGCACCACCTGCTCGCCGACCCGGGCCTGTCCACCGGCTGGAAGGTCGTCAACACCAGCTACTTCATGTACTTTGCGGTACTGGCCTCGATGATCCACGGCCTGACCATCCCCGGCGCCATCGAAGTCGCACAGCGCCAGAAGGGCTACACCAATGGCCTGTTCGAGTGGCTGCGGAAGGCGCCCTGGGGCAACCCGGTGTTCTCCGGCGTGTTCATCTCGCTGATCGGCTTCGGCTTCCTCGGCGGCATCTCCGGCGTGATGATGGGCACCGAGCAGCTCAGCATGATCATCCATAACACCATCTATGTGCCGGGGCATTTCCACGCCACGGTGGTGATCGGTACGACGCTGTCGTTCATGGCGCTGACCTACTTCCTGATTCCGGTGCTGTTCAAACGCGAAATGATCGCCCCCGGCCTGGCCAAGATCCAGCCCTACCTGTTCGGCCTGTCGATGTACTTCTTCTGCCTGGTGATGATGGGTGCCGGCACCCTCGGCGTCTCCCGCCGCCACTGGGACATGGCCTTCAGCGGCGCCGCGATGTCCTACGAGTGGCCCGGCGCGGCCTACCTGATGATGGGGCTGGTCGGCATCGCCGGTATCGCGGCGATTACCGGCGGCGCGATCTACATCTACGTCACGGTGGGTTCGCTACTGTGGGGCAAGCGGCTCGATGACGGCGCCATCAGCCATCAGCCAACACCGATTCCTTTGACGCCGCCCTCGGTCGCCGTGCATGGCACAGGCTCCGCGGGTTTCGCGGCGCCGGGTACATTCGCCTTGGCGATGGTGTTCCTGGTGGCTTTCGTGCTCTACTACTTCATCAACTGGAAGTACCTGTCCCAAGTGTGGGGCCTCAGTTGAGCAGCCAATTGATCGAGATGTTCAACTCCGGGCCGTGACCCCCTCGGCCGAGGCGCTACCTACAGTAACGCTTCGGCCGCCGACCTTCACACCAAGGAAACCAGACCATGGAATCGACACTAATTCATAACGGCGGTGCGGTTTCTTACACGCGCAAGATCCTGGGCCTGTTCAAACTGCGCATCGGCTTCGTCATCATGATTACCGCTCTGGCCGGCTATGCCGTCACGCCCGGGCCGGCGCTAAGTGCAATGCAGTTCTCCGTCCTCGCACTGTCGGTACTGATCTCCTCGGCCAGCGCCGGCGCCTTCAACCAGTACATCGAATTCGACACAGATCGACTGATGGCGCGCACTCGCGACCGCGCCTTCCCGAGCGGCGCGCTGCGTCATACCCCGGCCTGGCTGGTGGTCATCGGCCTGCTGCTCGCGGTATCGGTCGCCGCGGCCTGGTATGCATTGAACCCGGTATCGGCGCTGTTCGTGTTTCTCGGCGCCTTCTTCTACGCCGTCGTCTACACCGTCTGGCTCAAGCGACGGACCTGGCTCAACATCGTCATCGGCGGTCTGGCCGGCAGCTTCGCCGTACTGGCCGGCGCCGCGGCGGTGAACCCGGCCCTCGGCACACTGTCGCTGCTGCTGGCCCTGGTGCTGTTCCTGTGGACCCCGCCGCATTTCTGGAGCCTGGCTATCGCCAACCGCGACGACTACGCCGCCGCCGGCGTGCCCATGCTGCCGGTGGTGGTCGGCGACGCTTTGGCCGCCCGCATCGTCTTTGCGAGCACCCTGGCGCTGGTTGCCGTGTCGCTGTTGCCGGCATTCTTCGGCGCCGGGCCGGTGTATCTCGTCGGCGCATTGGCCGGCGGCGGGTATTTCATTCACAAGGCTCACCAACTGGCGCGCAACCCGAACCGCAAGACGGCGATGGGCTCGTTCTTCGCTTCCTTGATGCAGTTGAGCCTGTTGCTGGCGGTCGCGATGATCGACGTTCTGGTCCGTTAACGCGCATGGTCGTCATGCAACCCTCGTGCCATGAAATCGCTCAAAGGCGGGATTGACGCCCCCACCCCCAACCCCCGCCCAGGCGGGGGCTACAAACTGCTCGCTGCGCTCGTGGATTACTGGTGCCCGACTTTGGGGTTAGGGTACGGGGCGCTTCATATCCGATTTCACGCTGAGGGCTGCGGCATGCGCTTCAGGCATGCACTGCTGGCAGCGTGCTTCATCACTCTACCGGCCCTGGCCGCCTTCGACCCGACGGCGGCACTGGAAGCCAGCCAGGCCGTAGTGGGACGGACACTGCCCGATTACACTCTGCTCGACCGCGAGGGCCGGCCGGTCAGGTTGTCGAGCTATCGCGGCAAACCGCTGCTGGTCAGCTTCATTTACACCGGTTGTTTCCAGGTTTGTCCGACCACCACCCGTGCCTTGTTGAGCGCGTTAAAGGCCGCGCAGGAGGGGCTGGGCACGGATCAATTCAACGTGATCAGCATCGGCTTCAACCAGCCGGCCGACTCGCCACAGGCGCTCAAATCTTTCGCAGCTCAGAATGGCATCAACTACCCCAACTGGGAATTTCTCAGCCCGCATGCGGCTATCGTCGCCGACCTGACGCGCAGCTTCGGTTTCACTCAGGTCGCCACCGCGGCCGGATTCGATCACATCCTGCAGGTCACGCTGGTCGACGCCGAGGGCAGGATTTACCGCCAGATCTATGGCGAGAGTTACAGCGGCGACAAGTTGGGCGAACCGATCAAGCAACTCATCACGGGGGCGCCTGTTGCCGACAAGGTGAGTCTCTCGGCGATCCTCGACCGGGTGCGAATTTTATGCACGGTGTATGACCCGGTCAGCGGTGAGTACCGCGTCAACAACGGTCTGTTCCTCGAAATCGCCGGCTTCATGACTTTCCTGATTTCGGTGATCTGGTTCTTCCTCCTCGAATGGCGCACCCGCAGAAGATCCCGCCGGCTATTCCACAGTTGATTCGCGGCTATCCCTGGCGGCACCTGGGCTCGCTCGGCTTCCTGTTTTTCTGGCTGATCGCGGTCACGGGGTTTTACTTGTTTGCCGTGCTCGACACCTCGGTCGAAGGCGTCTATAGCTCGATCGCCTGGCTGACCCGCGAACAGTGGTATCTGGGCGGAATCGTCCGCAGCCTGCATCGCTATGCCGCCGACGCCTTCATCCTCGTCGCCCTGCTGCATCTGACGCGCGAGTTCCTGCTCGGACGCTACGGCGGCTTTCGGCGTTTCTCCTGGCTGACCGGCGTGCCCCTGCTGTGGTTCGCTTACATTTCCGGCGTCGGCGGCTTCTGGTTGAACTGGGATCAACTGGGCCAGTTTTCAGCAATTGCCGCGGCCGAATGGCTGGACTGGCTGCCGTTTTTCGCCACCCCGTTCACCCGCAATTTCCTGACGGCCGCCGCCGTCAGCGACCGTTTGTTCACCCTGCTGGTGTTCGTCCATATCGGGGTTCCCCTGCTGCTGATCTTCGGCCTGTGGTTCCATGTGCAACGCATCAACCGCGCCGAGGTGTTTCCGCCGCGTGCGCTGGGAATCGGGGCACTCGTTGCGTTGCTCGCGCTGGCCCTGGCGCTCCCCGTGGTCAGCCAGGGAAAGGCCGATCTGGCAGTCGTTGCCGGTCCGTTGGCGCTCGACTGGTTCTACCTGTTTCTTCATCCCTTGATGTATGTGTCGTCTCCCGCCAGCGTCTGGGCCCTGGTCGCCGGCGTTACCCTGTTCCTGGTGCTCCTGCCCGTCCTGCCCTCTTCCCGTCGCGTCCCACCCATCGCCGTGGTCGACCCCGACAACTGCAACGGCTGCCGCCGCTGCTTCGATGATTGCCCGTATGCTGCCATCGTCATGGTGCCGCACCCGCAAGCCACCACAGTCAAACCAGGATTACAGCTTGCCCAGGTGATGCCCGATCT
>JBAYJH010000343.1:0-5062 GCA_041665185.1 Sterolibacterium sp. | reverse complement strand
CGGCGCGGTGTACTGGCCAAGATCACGGCCGAAATCGCCGATGGCGGTTCCGACATCCAGAATGTCAATTTCGACAACGAACGCGGCGTATACACCACGCTCAACTTCACCTTGCAGGTCATGAACCGCGTCCACCTGGCCCGCATCATCCGCGGCTTGCGGCGCATACCCGAAGTGGTGCGCATCACACGCGCGAAAGAATGATCTTTACTGGAGAAACACCATGGCAATCTATGAATCCGAGCATACAAAATTCATGCGCGAGTGGATGAAACAACACCCCGAAGAGTTGAAGGAACAGGAACGCGGCCGTGCCCTGTGGTGGGATAAGCCGCAAAAGCTGGAACAGCTGAAGATCGACGAAGCGTCGAAGGTGCCGCAGAAGCCTTACTACTACGACGTGAACTGAAGGCTTAGCCGCCGGGCCGAGTCGGGCCCTACTCAGGCTGCTCCCACCGCATGAGGGGAACGGGGTCCCCCTCAGCGCCTCGCGGGCGGCGGGCACGGCGTGAGGCTGTTCGGCCCATGCGGCGAGCGCGCCCGACAAGATCGTTAGGCAACAAACGGATATTCAGCCAGCTTGGCCAAAGCAGCGGAAGCTCAGATCATAGCTACTGGCCATGGAAAAACAAAGGGACGGCAATGCCGTCCCATCTCTTTCGATCTCCAGCGTTACCAAACTGGCTTCGTCGCAGATTATTCCTTACGTCAGATTGTTGGGGATTTCTGCCTCTCAAGCTTGTTGATGTCGACCTGCGGTTCACTGCCCCTACGCAGTTGTTCGCTGGTGCGGCCGAAACGCCGCTCGCGCTGATGGTAGGAGGCGATGGCATCGTCGAGCGCTTCGGCGCCGAACTCGGGCCACAGCAGCTCGGTAAAATACAGTTCCGAGTAGGCCAGTTGCCAAAGCAGGAAGTTGCTGACGCGCTGCTCACCGCCGGTGCGGATGAACAAGTCCGGCTCGGGCGCATAAGCCATGGCCAGGTGCGGCGCTAGGTCGCTCTCGGTGAAACCGGCGCGCTTCTCGGGATTCTGCGCCAGCATGCGCTCGATCGCCTGCATCATGTCCCAACGTCCGCCATAGTTGGCCGCCACCGTCACGGTCAGCCGCTTGTTGTTCGCGGTGAGGCGTTCGCTGTCGCGGATCATGGCCACCAGCTTGGGATCAAAACGCGACAGGTCGCCGACGACGCGCAGGCAAATGTCCTTTTCATGCAACTTGCTGACCTCGTCCTCCAGCGCCCGCATGAACAGGCTCATCAGGAACGAGACCTCCTCGGGCGGGCGCCGCCAGTTTTCCGAACTGAAGGCGAACAGCGTCAGATACCCAATGCCGCGCGCGATGCAGGCCTTGATCACCGTGCGAACGGTTTCGACGCCGCGTTTGTGGCCGGCGGCGCGCGGCATGTAGCGCTTGGTCGCCCAGCGGCCATTGCCGTCCATGATGATGGCGACGTGGCGCAGTGTATTCAGGTGCGATATCTTCTTGGGCATGGTGAATTTATCCAGCAAATCGGTGCTGGCGGAATCTGTCAGGAAAACATTACAATTTTAGCCCGTCCGAGCCCCTTATGCAGGGACTTTTGTCACACTGTGCCAATCCGCACCAGGTCAAACTTCCACAACCACATCAGACTGCGCACCCCCACCGGCGTAGCCGCGCCTGCTGCGGCCAGCAAGCCATTGACCGTCTGGGAACCCCGCTTGCCGAGTACCGACATCAAAGCCACGATCGTCTCTCGCGGCAACAGCGTGGCCTCGAACGCGTAATTGGCCATCGCCAGCCCCAGCAGTTCGCGCAGGCGCGACTCGGCATTCGGCTGCGCTGTCACTGTCCAACCGCCTCCCAATGTCTGGCTGGGGAAATGCGCGAAGCGGGTAAAGGGATCGGCGCGCTGCGGCCAGGATTCCGGTTGCTGCGGTCCGGCGGCAATTCTGATCCGAGCAAGCTCGTCGGCGAGTTGCGCATAGCGCTGTAGGATGACCGGCCAGTCGAAATCGCTGCGCGCCCGAGCCTGGCCTGCGGCCCCCATACGCGCGCGCAACTCCGGCTGCGTGGCGAGGCGTGTGCAGGCCACGGCGACCGCGGTCGGGTCCACCACCGTCGCCAGGCTGGCGCGGCCGATATAGAAGTCGTAGGTATCCAGAGCCAGCGCATGGCGCATCGCCAGATCCCCACCCGCGCCGCTCGGCGGCAATACGCTCGGGATGCGGAAGCCGTCGATGCCATCGCGCACGGTTTCCTTGTATCCGTTCCAGTCGCTGATCACCACCGGCAAACCCGCCGCCATGGCTTCCACCGGCGTCAGGCCAAAGGTCTCCTGAATATTGTCGGAGAGCGACACGAATACATCCGCGCCCTGCCAGGCCTGGCGATAGCGGGCTTCGTCGTTGCCGTCCACCCAGACAAAACGCACCGACGGTGCGAGGGCTTTCTGTGCGGCGAGGAATCCCGAGCGGATGGCGTCGTTGGGAAACACCCCCGCCTCGATACAGACCACGGAGGTCTGCTGCGCGACCTGTTCCAGTGCCTGATACATCGGTGCAGGATTGGCCTTGGCGTGGAATGACAAACGACCGGAGAACAGGAATGCCGTTTCTTCGCTGCCGAGTTGCAGGGCGTCGCGCGCTGTCTGCCTCTGCCCAGGCCGCGGGACGAACGCCGGGTAATCGATACCCAGCGGAATCACCGGCAATTGCGGTGTGTTGAAGCGCACCGCTCCGGTCTGTGCAGACCACCAGTCCCGCATGTCACTCTGCAACTGCGTGGAGAAATCCTGCGCCGCCTGTGAAATGCAGATCATCGCATCCCACGGCTTGAAAGGGGGCAGCACCAGCTCCGCCACCTGATCCATCGCCCCGGTGGACGACAGCGTAAATGTCACGCCCATGAAGCTGAAGGCGGCGGGATTGGAGCAATTCCGCGAATAAGCGAAGTCCTTGGCCGCCGGGGATGGGTAGTACATGGCGCCGACTTCAGTCAGCGCAGCCCAGTTCGGCACTTCGATCCACTTCAGGCTGCCGCTGAAGCCATCTCCCTTGAGCTGGGTCAGCATCGCCTTGCCGGTGTTGATCCCCTGGCCGACCCCGTGCAAAGTGGCGCTCGGCCAGGTCCGCGCCACCCCGCGCATGAAGGCCTTGCCGGAACTCTGGCGGCCCATGATCTTGTTGGCCGTCGAATAGGCGTCGCCGGCGTAGAAGACGGCGAAATTGTTTTCCTGGGTCATGTTCGATTCACGTTGACAAGTACTCGGCACCGAGGGCGCGCAAACCGGCCTCACTCATCGGGGACTTGATTGCGATTGCGCGCAGCTCGAACGTCGGGTGGCCACGACGAGCGCTGCCGACCATGGAGAACCCGGAATCCCGCAACGCGCCTACCAATACCTTCTCGGTAAAGCCGCAGCGATGCGCCATATGGAGATTTCCTTTGGCCAGTTGCGGCCGGTGACCGTACAGCATATCCAGCGGTGTTATCGGTCCGGCGGGCGCCGTGCAGGCCGGCTCGGTGAGTTTGTCGTCCGCGACCAGCGCGCACACAGCCTGCAAGTCCGGGCAGGCCACCACCAGAAATCCGTCAGGCTTCAGGACTCGCAAGAACTCCTTCAGCGCAATGGGCACCTCATGGGGGTAGAGGTGCTCGATGTTGTGGCTGGAATAGATCGCGTCGACCGAGGCATCCGCTACCGCCGACATGTCCAGCATCGTCCCCACGATGTCGGGATTGACGCCTTGATCGATGTCGAAGCGCCGCTCATCCCATTCCAGCGTATTGAAGCCGCGCGTGGTCTGGTCCTTGCGTTTGGGGCCGCAGCCCACGTGGAGAAAGGTTTTCACGATGAGCGTTCCGGAAGTGGGATAGATAATTCTAGCAAGAGACACTGATTTGTTCCGGCTCAAAGGGCCAGAACACTCGTTACTTGCCGGATCACGCTGCCCCAGTCCCCCGGCTCGGGCTGATTGAAGATCCGCATCGAAGGATACCAAGGCGTGCGATTCCTTCCGCGCATCCAGCGCCACTCGCTCTCGAAGCGGTTGAGCAACCAGACCGGCTTCCCGAGTGCGCCGGCCAGGTGGGCGACGGCGGTATCCACCGCGATGACCAGATCGAGATTGGCGATCAGGGCGGCGGTGTCGGCAAAGTCGCCCATTTCGTTCATCCAGTCAGTCACCGGCGCGGTGACCTGCGGAGTCGCATCTTTCTGTAGCGAGAGCCAGAGTATGTCGGTCCCGGCAAGAAGCGGCCGCAGGTGCTCAAACGACATGTCCCGCGCCGGCGCATGGCTGAGTTTGCCGCCTTGCCACACCAGTCCCACTTTCTTGCGGGCCTCGCAGGCCAGGCGCCGCCGCCAGAACTCCGTTCGATCCGGCGGCGCTTGCAGATACGGGGGGGACGGAACGTTTTCGGGCGTGGTCCTGAAGGCCGCCGGCAAGCTCAGGCTATGGATGTAATGGGTGTAGCCGGTCTCGTCGATGGCTTGCCGGATGCGGGTGACGACTTCAACCCCGGCCGGGGCACCGTGTCGAAACAGCGGCACTAGCGGGGCCGTCTCGGCGAACTTGACCTTGGCAAAGCGCTCCGCGAGCAAGCTGGCATAGCGGAAGCACATGATTGAATCACCCATGCCTTGTTCGGCATAGACCACGATGCCGCTGCCGGCGGGAACATTCTCTCCCTGCCAAGGGGGCAGGGCGGTGGCCGGACGGTGTTCAGTGGCGGCTCGATCCGAGCCTTGCCAGCGCAATTCATAACCTTGCCAGCCGGCCAGCCAGTCGCCGCGCAGAAGATGCAGCAGGCCCAGGCTGTAGCGGGCGGCGGCGTAATCGGGTTGGAGTTCCAGCGCCTTCTGATAGGCCGGCAGGGCGGCATCGAGCTGGCCGCCATCCTTGAGCGCCTTGGCGGCGTGATACCAGACCTCGGGAAGATCGGCCTTGCTGTTGAGGGCGTTCTGGTAGTGGGCGACGGCTTCCGGATAGCGGCGCAGTTCCTGGCAGGAAACGGCGGCGTGGTAGTGAGGCTCGTACCAAGCGGGTGCGCAATGGATGGCATGCAGATAGTGCG
>JBAYJH010000342.1:0-5081 GCA_041665185.1 Sterolibacterium sp. | reverse complement strand
TCGATGATGCGTTTGCGCGACAACAGCGAGTCGGTCTGTTCCTTGAGGCGCTTGATCTCGTCGATGTCCTTGTCAAGGTCTGAAATCTGCGTCTTGAGAAAAGCGTTGGCGTTGTCCTGGGTATTGATGTAGCCGTTGATGACACCATAGCCGAGAAACCAGATCATGCCCGCCAGCACCGTGATCAAGCCGGACACCGCATAGAATTGCTGACGCCGCGCCTTGCGTTTTTCCTCGCGATGAGGGAGCAGGTTGACGCGAATCACTGATCGAACCTCCGCAGCGCCAGTCCGCATGCCACCAGCAACGACGGCGCGTCGGCCAGCAGGTGCTTGGGGCGAATCCGCGACGACGGAACCATATTCACGAAGGGATTGGCCAGCACGGTATCGACCTTGGTGCGCGCCGCGACGCTATCGGCTATGCCGGGTAGGATGGCGCAGCCGCCCGCCAGAATGATGTTGTCGACTTTGTTGAACTGGGTGGACGTAAAGAAGAACTGGAGCGCGCGCGACACTTCGAGCGCCAGGTTTTCCATGAAAGGCCGTAGCAATTCGGCCTCGTAATTCTCGGGGAGGGTGTTGTTGCGTTTCGCCACCTCCGCCTCCTCCACGCTCATGCCATAGGTGCGCATGATGTCCTGGGTCAACTGGCTGCCGCCGAAGGCCTGTTCCCGGGTATAGATCGACTGGTCGTTCTTCAGCACGGTCACATTCATGACGTTGGCGCCGATATCCACCATCGCCAGGATGCGATCCTTGCCACCGTCGGGCAGCTGCTTCTCGACCAATTCCAGCGCCGCCTGGGCGGCGTACGCCTCGACGTCCATGACCAGGGGCTTCAAGCCGGCGGCCTCGGCGCAGGCGACGCGATCTTCGACTTTTTCCTTGCGGGATGCGGCAATCAGCAGTTCCACTTCATCCGCGCCGGAGGGAGCCGGGCCGATCACCTGAAAATCCAGATTGACCTCTTCCAGGGCGAACGGGATGTACTGGTTGGCCTCGGACTCGACCTGGACCTCCAGCTCCTGTTCGCGCAGGCCGGCGGCGACGACGATCTTCTTGGTGATGACGGCGGCCGTCGGCAACGCCATTGCGACATTCCGGGTCGATGAACCAAGCCGCTTCCAGGCGCGGTTTACCGTCTCGGTGACTTGTTCGAGATTGGTTATGTTGCCGTCCAGCACCGCGTCGCGCGGCAGGGGCTCGATCACGTAACGGTCGATGCAAATGACGCCCTTGCCGGCATCCGTCAATTCCACCATTTTGATGGCGGACGAACAGATGTCCAGGCCGATCAATGGCCGCGCTTTCGGATTAAAAATGGACAAGTCAAATTGCAAGAAAATATCCTTTTAAAATCTTATGTTAGGCACTATACGGATAATTTACATTAAATGCTAGCAGCAACTATGGCGGCTGTAAAGAATTATCTCTTGGCCATGCCGACCCCGCAGTCTGCTTTGTGCAGTCAATAAATCGCCTGAACGTCGGCATATAATGAGCCGCTGTGTCCCCTCTGTCGAGTCCCACCTTGCCCGCCGCCCTCCGCTGGATTGTTTACCCCATTTTGCTGGTCGTCGGCATAGCGCTGACGATTGCCGCATTGCTCGGCATCGCGGTGATTCTGGCCTATCCGCAACTGCCTTCGCTCGAGCTGCTGACCGATTATCAGCCGAAGATCCCGCTCCGGGTGTTCTCCTCGGATGGCCACCTGATCGGCGAGTTCGGCGAGGAACGCCGCGACCTGGTGCGCATCGCCGAGGTGCCGGCGATCATGAAACAAGCCATACTCGCCGCGGAGGACGAGCGCTTCTATCAGCATGGCGGCGTCGATACCGTCGGCGTGCTGCGCGCGGCGTATTCCAACTTCCTGGGTGGCAGCAAGCGCCAGGGATCCTCCACAATCACCATGCAAGTCGCACGAAATTTTTTCCTTTCCAGCGAAAAGACGTATACCCGAAAACTCTATGAGGCGCTGCTGGCCTTCAAGATCGAACACAATCTGGCCAAGGACGAAATCCTGCAAATCTATATCAACCAAATCTATCTCGGTCAGCGCGCCTACGGTTTTTCCGCCGCGGCCCAGATCTATTACGGCAAAACTCTCAAGGAAATTAATGTCGCCGAGGCGGCGATGCTGGCCGGATTGCCCAAGGCACCCTCCGCCTACAACCCGGTCGCCAATCCCAAGCGCGCCAAGCTGCGCCAGATGTATGTGTTGCGCCGCATGCACGAACTGGGCTCGATCAACGACACGCAGCTCGCCGAGGCGCAGAAACAGACATTGGCGATCAAGCACGACGCCAACAATTTCGGCGTGCATGCCGAGTTCGTCGCGGAAATGGCGCGCCAGATCGCCTATGAACGCTTCCAGGAAGACACTTACAACAAGGGCCTGCGGGTCATCACCACGATCAGCCGGACCGACCAGGAGGCCGCCTACGCCAGTCTGCGCAAGGGCGTCATGGATTACGACCGGCGCCATGGCTATCGGGGCGCCGAAGGTTACGTCGACATGAAGGACATCCGCTCCGACCAGGACGAGGAACTCGAAGAGGCCCTGGTCGACTACGACGATTCCGACGACCTGCTGGCGGCGATCATCCTCGAAATCCATCCCAGCCAGGTGCGCGCCTACCTGCGCGGCGGGGAGTTGATCAGCATCGCCGGCGACGGCCTCAAATTCGCCGCCCGGATGCTGGATGAGAAAGCCCCCGCCAACAAGCGTTTGCGCCGCGGCGCCGTCATTCGCGTGGTCAAGGATGCCAAGCAGCAATGGCAGGTCAGCCAATTGCCTGAAGTCGAAGCCGCCTTTATCGCCGCCAGCCCGGTCGACGGCGCCATCCGCGCCCTGGTCGGCGGTTTCGATTTCGGCCGCAACAAGTTCAACCATGCCACCCAGGCATGGCGCCAGCCGGGATCTAGCTTCAAGCCCTTCATCTATTCGGCGGCGCTGGAGAAAGGCTATACGCCCGCCTCGGTGATTCCGGACGAACCCATCGTCATCTCGGCGGCGGAAACCGGCAGCCAGGCCTGGGAGCCGAGAAATTACGACGGCAAGTACGAAGGCCCGATGACCATGCGTAGCGGCCTGACTCGATCCAAGAACATGATATCGATCCGCTTGCTGAAAGCCATCGGCACGCAATACACCCAGGATTACATCACGCGCTTCGGCTACGACGCCGATAAACACCCGCCCTATCTCACCATGGCGCTCGGCGCGGGTTCCGTGACGCCCTGGCAGCACCTCACCGGCTACTCGGTGTTCGCCAACGGCGGCTACAAGATCGAACCTTATGTCGTGCGTCAGATTCTCGACGACAAAGGCAAGGTGTTGGCCGAGACGCAACCGGTGGTCGCCGGCGACGAGCGGTTGCGCGTCCTCGATGCCCGCAACGCCTACCTCATGGACAGCATGATGCATAGTGTAATCAGTGCCCGGGGGGGCACGGGAGGCAAGGCAATGTCGCTTAAGCGCGGCGACCTGGCCGGCAAGACCGGCACCACCAATGACTTTATCGACGCCTGGTTCTGCGGCTATCAACCCACCGTGGTCGGCATCGCCTGGATCGGCTTCGACCAGCCAAAAAAGCTCGGCAACGGTGAGACCGGCGGTTCCGCGGCGCTGCCAATGTGGATCGGTTTCATGGAGAAAGCGCTGCACGGCGTGCCGGAAAGCTACATGGAGCTGCCCGCCGACCTGGTGCCGATAAACGCCAAGGATCCCGCCAGCAAGAACCTGCACGCCGAGTTCATTTACAAGGAATACCTGCCGCCCGCGGAACATGAAGAACCGGCCGCCGCGCCGGAAGTCCAGCAGGCACCCGCGCCGGTGGTGGATGCGAAACCGAAGACCGTCGAAACGAGGGGGGCGACGAATTAGAGCGTCACCGCGACGCCCGCCTGTTCGCTGATGCAGCGCGCCAGCGCCGCCAGGAGTTCGGCGCCGTCACGCGTACCCAGCCAGCGCTCCTGGCCGGATTCATCACGCCGGAAGTGATAGCCGCCGGATTTTGCCGCGACCCAGATTTCCCGCGCGGCCGTATGGCGATTGACGATGATCTTGCTGCCGTTGTCGAACTCCAGTTCGATCACTCCGCCCGGCCGGATCTCGAAATCGAGTTCGACGGCGCAACTTTCGAGCGCCTGCTCTATCTTCGCCAGCATGGCATCGGCATAGGCGTTGAATTCCCGGTCATCCATGGCCATCTGCGGCTCCAGGCGCTGTGATAGGATTGAAGTTTTCCATATTCCCCCGCGATGCGTTTGTTCCTATTGATGTCAGCCCTACTTGCGCTGTCCGGCTGCGGCACCAAGACACCCCTGATCATGCCGCCCGCGCCGGCCAAGGCGCCGCTTCTCGGCCAGCCGCCTCAAGCGCTGCCGGGTGATCATAACAATGCAGCCGGGGACCCGCAATGAGTCCGGCCCCGTTCAGCTACCGTGGCGATGAACTGTATGCGGAAGACCTGCCCCTGGCGGCAGTCGCCGAACAATTCGGCACGCCCTGCTACGTCTATTCACGCGCCGCCTTGACCGGCGCATTCGAAGACTACCGCGCCGCCCTGGCAGGACGCGACGCCATGCTGTGTTATGCGGTCAAGGCCAACTCCAATCTGGCGATCCTCAATCTGTTCGCCCGGCTGGGTGCGGGCTTCGACATCGTCTCAGGCGGCGAACTGGCCCGCGTCATCGCCGCCGGCGGCGACCCGGCCAAGGTGGTGTTCTCCGGCGTCGGCAAGACCCGCGACGAGATGCGCGTGGCCCTGCGGGCCAGCATCCACTGTTTCAACGTCGAATCGGCGAGCGAACTGGAGATGCTCAACGCAGTCGCCGGCGAGCTTGGCCTCACCGCGCCGGTCTCGTTGCGCGTGAATCCGGACGTCGACCCGAAGACCCATCCGTATATCGCCACCGGCTTGAAGCACAGCAAGTTCGGCGTGCCTTTCGAAGAGGCGCTGACGCTCTATCGGCGTGCCCAGGCCCTGCCGCACCTGGCGATCCGCGGCATCGATTGCCACATCGGCTCGCAACTGGTCGACCCCGCGCCGGCCGCCGAGGCCGCACAGAAACTCC
>JBAYJH010000341.1:0-5172 GCA_041665185.1 Sterolibacterium sp. | reverse complement strand
CATCGGCGTCGAGCAGATCAATGTCGCCATGGTTCAGCTCAACCAGATCACCCAGCAGAACGCCAGTGCCTCGGAGGAACTCGCCGCCACCGCCGAGGAAATGAGCAGCCAGGCCAGCAATCTACAGAGTCTCATGGCCTTCTTCAGCATAGCGGGGAGCCAAGGGAGGGGACACCAGTCAGCGGTTCGGCCGGTGACGATGAAATCCGAGCCCACCGTCAAGGCACCGCCACTGCATACCATGAAGAAGGGCAATGGCGGGGCCGGAGTCAACGAAGCCGACTTCGCGCGTTTCTGATGAATCAACTAGCCATCTGACTAAGCTGCAAAAGGCGCAGCAAGTCATTGGTTATGATGTTATGGTCATAGGAGGTCGTCATGCAAGCAACTGACACCCAAGTAAGGCAGCCATCGCCGCGCGACGCGGCGGTCATCCGGGACTCCCTGCTGGAGGCCGGGGAGCAGCAGCAATACCTCACCTTCCTGCTGGACGACGAGATGTTCGCCATTGGCATCCTGGTGATCCGCGAAATCATCGAGTATGGCTTCGTCACCGAGGTGCCGATGACGCCGCCCTTCATCCGCGGCGTCATCAACCTGCGCGGCGCGGTGGTGCCGGTGGTGGACCTGGCGGTGCGCTTCGGCCGCCAGGCGCGGGACAACACCAAGCGTACCTGCATCGTCATTGTCGACATCGAAACGGCCAAGGGCAGCCAGGAGATGGGCGTGGTGGTCGACGCCGTGAACGAGGTACTGGAAATCCCGCCCGACAACATCGAGCCACCACCGGAGTTCGGCGCGCGGATTCGCAGCGATTTCATAAAAGGCATGGGCAAGATCGACGGCAAGTTCGTCATCCTCCTCGATGTCAACCGGGTATTGCTGGTCGATGAGGTCGCGGTCGCCGCCGCGATGAGCGGTATGGAAGCGCCGGCGTCGGCCTGAGTCCACCGGTCCCGCCTGTTCCTGCATGACTGAAGAAGCGTAGTGCCGTCACCGCGGTGACCGGCAATACGAACGCAACGCCTGTCCAGTTTCCGAAGCCCCAGCGCTTCCATGAAAGTCGAGGTTGAAATGTATGTCCCGGTGAAACAGCAACCCCTGCCCTTGCATGGTGGTATCGCATCGGACCTGTTTCCTCATTTCGGCCACCACGGCATGCCGACGACCGGGGACTACACCCGGCTCATGGACGAAATGCGGGCCTTCATGCGGCGAGACCTGCCCTTGGGCCTGGCGATCGTCATGGGCGAGATCGACTCGACCGTATGCAGGGAAATTCAGCGTTCGATCGCCGGGATGGCCGATTACCTGTCCTGGGCCAAGATGGGGCCGGTGGTATACCTGGCATTCAAGAAGGAATTGTTTGAGGAATTGAAGCCCATTTGGCACGATCTTCTGGTGAACTCCCCTGGCATCTATGCCGGGATTGCATTCTCGGACGGGATCGATAATCCCAAGACGCTTTGTCTGGCTGCCCGTCTGGCTCTGCAAATGGCCCTCGCCCGGCACACCGAATTCATGGTCCTGGATGGCGACCAGGCCCTGCTCGCGGTCACCAACTTCCACATGGCCAACTCGATGCGGCATGACCTGTATGCCGACGGGATTGGCTTCGCGGCGCATTTCCAGCCCCAGGTGAGAATTTCATCGGGAAGCCCCACCGGTGCCGAGGCCTTGGCGAGATGGAACCTCGATGGCGAAGACATTCCGCCCGTGCGCTTCATTCCGATCGCGGAGGAGGCCGGCTTGATTGGCTTGCTGGGGGAAATCATGCTGCGGCGATCGGCTCAGGCCATCGGCATGCTGCGCGGGAAGGGTGTTCCGATTCCGAAAATATCGGTGAACGTTTCGCCTGGCCAGATGTTCCATGGCGACTTTCTGAGGACCGCTCTCGACGTCGTCAACCAGGAGGGACTGTCGCCGGCCGATATCGAACTGGAGATCACCGAATCGCTGGCGGGCAGCAGCGGCAGGGAGTTTCTACTGTGGATGCGCGAGATGGCCGACGCGGGATTCGATCTGGCGATCGACGATTTCGGAACCGGCACGTCGACGCTGGCGCGGGTCCGTGAGTTTCCGGCAAAGAAGATCAAGCTCGATCGTTCGTTCGTCACCTCCTTGCCGGACGATCGCTCGGGGCGCGAAGTCTGCCAGGCGGCGCTGCATATCACCCATTTCCTGGGGATGATCTCGCTGGCCGAAGGCGTCGAAACTGGCGGCCAGGCGCGCTACCTCAACTCGGTTGGCTGCCATTTGGGACAGGGCTATTTCTGGGGGCGTCCGATGCCCATCGAGCAAATTCCCGAATGGTGGAACGGCAGGAGGCATCTCGACATCCCCACCGATGTATCCGCCGTGACGGAAACCTATTACAGCTAGATCAACCCAATCGGGAAGCTTCCCGGCTCCACTATCGACAAAGGTGACAACATGACGAGCGACAACAACT
Organism: Sterolibacterium sp.; assembly: GCA_041665185.1. GTDB lineage: Bacteria > Pseudomonadota > Gammaproteobacteria > Burkholderiales > Rhodocyclaceae > JACRAR01. The sequence continues at coordinate 2,720 of JBAYJH010000341.1, read as the reverse complement.
TCAAGGTGTTACGCAATACGCCCTTGGCTGCGGAACTCAGCGAGGAACAGTGCATGCTCCTGGCCGAGCATGCGGTGACCCGCAGCCTGAAGGATGGCGAGATCCTGATACGCGAGGGTACGATCAATGACCAACTGCATGTGGTGGTGTCCGGCAACCTCACCGTGACTCGCGAAACTGGCAACGGGGACTGGGTCGCGCTGCACCTGCTGCGACCCCGAGACATGGCTGGCGAGCTGGGATTTCTGGATGGACAGGAGCACAGCGCAACCCTGCGCGCTGTCGGCCCGACGGAGATTGTCAGCCTGAAGTGGGAGTACCTGGAGGCGCTGCTCGATTCCCAGCCCAAGCTCGTCTATCTGGTCATGCGCTCGATCATCCGCGAGGTCCACGGTATTTTGCGGCGCATGAACATCCAGTATGTCGAACTTTCGAATTACATCAGCAAGCAACATGGGCGTTACTGATCCGGGCCCATACCCCATATCGCCGCATGGCTCTGCGCTTGGTCCAATTTAGGGAGCGCCGATGTCGGTATCCCGCCGAGTGAACTATAGTTAATTTCGAGGCCCTTCCATTGGCCTCCTGGTACAGCGAAAGGATACATCATGAAAATGCAGGAGATCCGCGCCATTGCGCGGAGCAGGAACATCAAGCCCACCGGTCTGTCCTACGACGATCTGGTCCGCACCATCCAGAAGCAGGAGGGGAATTTTGACTGCTTCGGCACTGCCACGCTCGGCCAGTGCGATCAAGCGGGTTGCCAGTGGCGGAATGATTGCTTCGATGTTTCCCAGGAATAGGCGGCAACGCGTCAAGCTCAGGAATAGACAGCATTACAGATAGTTCGAGGGAATAACACCATGATCACGCTCAGCGACCTCAGGCATGAGCAAGTCGCCAAGCATGTTCCGGGCGATGCCGAGACATTGGACTATTCGGCAAGGGCTGAGAAGATCGAGCCCGATGCTCTTGACGATCTCCCGGCTGAGGCGCGTCTGGATATCGAGATCCAGCTAAAATCGATACTCGAAGCGACCGCTGACGGAATTCTGGCGGTTGACGACAAGGGCAAGGTGATCCAGGCAAACCGGCGGTTTGCCGAGTTGTGGAAAATTCCAAGATCGTTGCTGGACCGCGCCGACGACCGGGACATACTGGAATTTACCCTGGCCCAGGTGCGGGATCCTGAGACCTTCCTGAACAAGATCTACGCCCTCCATGGATCGAGCGCGGAGGAAGTGGACGTGCTGAGGCTCAAGGATGGGCGCTATGTCCGGCGTTTTTCCGCGCCGCTGATGATCGATGGCTTCGTTCACGGCCGCGTCTGGTCGTTTCGCGACATCTCCAAGCGCAAGCGTGCCGCCGCAGTGCTGCGTGAGGCCGAAGAACAGTTCCGCGGCCTGGTCGAGCAGGCGACGACCGGCATCATCATCATCCAGGACGGCCAGCTCGCCTATGTGAATCCGCGATTTTGCGAAATCCATGGTTATGCGCGGCAGGATGAACTGATCGGACTGGACCCGCTGGCCCTGATTGTCGAAAAGGATCACGGGCCGACCAGGGAGGCGATCAGCCAACTGCTGAATGGGGAGGCGGACAAGATCAGCCATAGCTTGACCGCGTTGCGGCGAGACGGAACTACGGTCGAGCTGGGCATATGCAGCTCGCGCTTCAGCTATCGCGGGCGGCCGGCGATCGTGGCGATGACCCAGGACATCTCCGAAAAATCGCGGATCGTGGCGGATAACCAACGTTACGTCGAGCAACTCAAGTCCGCCTTCATGAGCACTGTGGAGGTAGCCACGATCATCAACGAGATGCGCGATCCCTACACCGCGAGCCACGAGCGAAGGGCGGCGGAGATCGCTGTGGCCATCGCGGGGGAACTCGGCTTCGATCAACATTGGCAGGAAGGTTTGCACATCGCCGGCCATCTGCACGACATCGGCAAGATCAACATCCCGGCGGAGATCCTCTCCAAGCCCGGCAAACTCGGCGCGATCGAGTTTCAGTTGATTCAGGAACATGCCCAGTCGGGGTACGAAGTGTTGAAGGGGGTGGAGTTCCCCTGGCCGGTGGCGCAAGTCGCGCAGCAGCACCACGAACGCCTGGACGGCTCGGGTTATCCGCAAGGCCTCAAAGGCGGGCAAATCCTGCCCCAGGCAAGGGTCATGGCGGTGGCCGACGTGGTCGAGGCGATGGCCGCGCACCGGCCTTATCGGCCGGGACTGGGGATGGACAAGGCATTGATCGAAATCGAACTGGGCCGTGGAAGACTGTACGACGCCGAGGCGGCAGACGCCTGCCTGTCCATGTTCCGCGAGGGACGCTATGAGTTGCCGGACTGATGCTTCGAAGGCCGAGATGTATCCACGGACTATGTCGTGATGGCGTGGTGACGTGATCGCGTGGTGGGGGCCAGCCGTGCCGTGAAGTTCCGGCACGGCGCAATTCCACAATCCGCCCACATCCTTCGAGAAGCGCGCTGCCTGGGACCATCTGGTGCGGGCGAAGGGACTCGAACCCCCACGCCTTGCGGCGCCAGAACCTAAATCTGGTGCGTCTACCAATTCCGCCACGCCCGCACGAGGGACGGATTGTAGATCATGACGGGAACAAGGCCAATGGTTTGCATTTGCCCGGACAGCCGAGGGCGATGCCTCGCCTTCGTTTTAGCATGCCTGCCATGGTAAAATGCGACAGCATTTCGTAACGCT
>JBAYJH010000340.1:0-5196 GCA_041665185.1 Sterolibacterium sp. | reverse complement strand
TGCTGGAAGTCCGGCCAGCCCAGACGCAGGTCGACGACCTGCTGGGCGAGATAAAGTTGCGCGTCGCCAAGAAGGAACGAGTTCTGGCGACCACGCTGACCAAGCGCCTGGCCGAGCAACTGACCGAGTTCTTCGCCGACAACGGCATCAAAGTGCGCTATCTGCACTCCGACGTGGATACCGTGGAACGCGTCGAGATCATCCGCGACCTGCGCCTGGGTGTGTTCGACGTGCTGGTCGGCATCAACCTGCTGCGCGAGGGGCTGGACATTCCGGAGGTGTCGCTGGTGGCGATCCTCGATGCCGACAAGGAAGGCTTCCTGCGCTCGACCCGTTCGCTGATCCAGACCATCGGCCGCGCCGCCCGGCATCTCAATGGCACCGCCATCCTCTATGCCGACAGGATCACCGACTCGATGCAGCGAGCCATGGGCGAGACGGAACGTCGTCGCGCCAAGCAGGTGGCCTTCAATCAGGCCCACGGCATCGTGCCGATCGGTGTGCAGAAACGCATCAAGGACATCATCGATGGCATCTATGACAGCGAAGAGGGCGGCCAGCAGCTCAAGGCGGCGCAACAGCAGGCGCATTACGACGCCATGGGCGAAAAGGATCTGGCACGGGCCATCAAGCGCCTGGAGAAAGCCATGCAGGAACATGCCAGGAATCTCGAGTTCGAGCAGGCCGCCGCTGCCCGCGACGAGTTGTTCAGGCTGCGTCGCCAGGCCTTCGGCGCCGACCCGCACGAGCTGCCGGAAGGACCGGCGGGTTAGCGTCGCCGCAGTAGCTAAGGAGTTCGTTGCCCCGCGTCAGGCGGAACCGGGTACGCGCTTGTCCTGGAGAGATTTCTTGGTTTTTTGCAGTTGCGCGACAAACTCCGGGCCGCGTGTAAGCGCGACCCCGACCGCCAGCACGTCAAGCATCGCCAACTGCGCCAGGCGCGAACTCATCGGCGTATAGACATCCAAGTCCTCTGCCACGTCCACGCACAAGGCGACATCGCAATCGCCGGCCAGCGGGCTGCCGGCCGCGGTGATGGCGACGACCGCGGCGCCGCCGGCGCGCGCCAGCGCCACGCTGCGCAGTATGTCGAGACTGCGTCCGCTGCCGGAGATGGCGACCACCGCGTCGCCCGCGTGCAGCAATGTCGCCGCCATGCCATGCACATGCGGATCGGAATAGGCGACGGTGTGAACGTTCAGGCGGAAGAATTTGTGCTGACCATCCTGGGCGACTATGCCTGAATTGCCTTGACCATAGAATTCGATGCGCGCGGCCCGGCTCAGGATGTCGACCGCCCGGCCGAGCGCCGCGGCATCGATCCGGTTGCGCGTATGGATAAGGGCTGCAATCGAACTATCGAAAACCTTGCCGCCGATTTCGCCGATGGAGTCGTGCAGGTTGACGTCGCGATGGACGAAAGGAATGCCGCTGGCCAGGCTTTGCGCCAGGCGCAATTTGAAGTCGCGGTAACCGCTATGCCCCAGCGCCTGGCAGAATCGCGCCACGGTGGGCTGGCTGACGCCTATGGTGGCGGCCAGGTCGGCGATGGAAAGGGTGATGACCGTGTCGGGTTGTGCGAGCACGAAATCGGCGACGCTCCTCTCGGATTTGCGCAATTCACCGCGGATGTCCCGGATGCGGGTCAGCATGACCAATAGACGGCGACCGGCACCTCGCACTGGCCGAGAATCGCGGCGACGGGCAGGTCGCGTGGCGCGGCACCGTCCCGGGCGCGACGATAGACCAGCCACTTGGCGTCGCCGGTGAGGGGCAGGAAGATTTGCCGACTGGCCAGCAGCAAGGGCAAGGTCATGGTCATTCGCGGCTGCTGCACATTGGGTGGGGCCGGGGTGGCGACAGCCGCCAGCCACTCGTTGCCGGCGGATTGCAGCGCGGCGGAACCGGGAAATAGCGAGGCAGTATGCCCGTCGTCGCCCATGCCGAGGACGACGCAGTCGAATGGATGCGGCATGCCGGCAAGGGCGGTTTGGCGCTCGGCTAGGGCCTGCGCGGCCGAGGCGGCGGATGATTTGAGCGGCACCCACTGCGCGCCGGCCGCCGCGCCGGTCAGCAGGTTTTCCAGCACTAGGCGCTCGTTGCTGTCGGGCGAGGATGGCGGCACCCAGCGTTCGTCGGCGAGCGTGACCCAAACCTGCGACCAGTCTAGCGGTTGTGTCGACAAGGCCTGGAAAAACGGGATAGGACTGCGCCCACCGGAGACGACCAGGCTAGCACTGCCGCGTGCGGCGAGCGCCGCGCGCAATTTTCCCGCCACTGCCAGTGCCAATTCGCGGGCCAATGTCTCTCGGTCACTGAACAGGTGCTCGCGCAAGACGTCGCCTTGCTGCAGCATCAGTCTTCCTTGTGCCATGCCAGGCCGTCGCGGATGATCAAGGCACTGGAGGCCGAGGGACCCCATGTCCCCGCGGGATAGGGCTTGGGACGATCGCCGGCCTTTTCCCAGCCATCCATAATGGGTTCAACCCAGCGCCAGGCGGCATCGAGCTCATCGCGCCGCACGAACAGGGTGAGATTGCCGCGTATGACATCCATCAGCAGTCGCTCGTAGGCGTCCCATTGGCGGGTCTTGAAAGTCTCGGCGAAATCCAGGTTGAGATTGACCGGTCGTACCTGCATTTCGTCGCCGGGTACCTTTGCGACCAGGTGCAGTTCAAGTCCCTCGTCGGGCTGTAGGCGGATCACCAGGCGATTGCATTGGGTGACGCTCGATACCACCGGGAGAATGGGATGCGGCACGTCGCGGAAGTTGATGACGACCTCCGCCAGTCGTTCCTGCATGCGTTTTCCGGTGCGCAGGAAAAACGGCACGCCGGCCCAGCGCCAGTTGGAAATTTCCGCCTTGATGGCGACAAAGGTCTCGGTATGGCTGTCCGGCGCTATTCCCGGTTCATCCAGATACCCCGGTACAGCCTTGCCGTCTATGGCACCGGCGCGATATTGGCCGCGCACGGTTGTTTCGGCCAAGTCCTGGTCGGTGATCGGTTTCAGCGCGCGCAGCACCTTGAGCTTTTCGTCGCGCACGGCATCCGGATCGATGCTCGCGGGGGGCTCCATGGCGACGATGCAGAGGAGTTGCAACAGGTGGTTTTGGACCATGTCGCGCAGGGTGCCGGTGCGGTCATAGAACTCGCCGCGGCCTTCCGCGCCGACCTGCTCGGCGAGGGTGATCTGCACGTCGCGCACCAGGGCGCGGCTCCACAGCGGCTCGAACAGCGCATTGCCGAAACGCAGGGCGATCAGGTTCTGCACCGTTTCCTTGCCCAGGTAGTGGTCGATGCGGAAGATCTGCCGTTCCTCGAAAATTGCACCTACCTGCTCGTTGATCAACTGGGCAGAGGCGAGATCGCGGCCGAGAGGCTTTTCCAGAACCACCCGAGTCAAGGGCGTGGCCAGACCCTTGCCGGCGAGGTTGCTACAGATTGTGACGAAGAAGTCGGGGGCGGTGGCGAGATAAAACACCCGGATGCGATCCGCCGAATCCTTTAGCAACGTGGCGAGCTTGCCGTAGCCATCGGCATCGGTGGCGTCTAGGCTGAGATAGTCGATGCGCGCCGCAAAGGCATGCCAGACCTCCTCGTCAAACACGCCTCCGGCAATATGTTTGCGGCAATTTTCGGCGGCGGCGGCGATGTATTCCTCGCGCCCGAGTTTCTGTCGGGCGACCGCGATGATGCGGCTGTGGCCGCAATCCGCGCTGTCGCGATGCAGGTAATACAGTGCCGGCATCAGCTTGCGCATCGCCAGATCGCCTGTTCCGCCGAAAACCACCATGTCAAAAGCGTCTACTGGAGGCATATTCTTGCGAGGTCCTTTTGGAGATCGGCTGGGCATCTGTCCAGTTGCCCACAGCCGATAGTAACGGGTATGTGGAAAAACTACATTTATTTAAACTCGATACGCGAGCAATGTCAACCCATCCGGATGGCAGAGATGCCCGTGGTAAAGCCTTCTGGCGGCGCTAATGGGGATGCCTGGAACGGTTTGGATGGAATGCCGAAACTTCCGGTTGCAATGTGAATTGTAGTAATGCTACATTACGCTTTGAAACGGTTTTGGCGGACTCCGCCGGGAGCTTGCATCGATGCTGAATGCGGAAATCGTCGCGGTCACCAAGCGCATACGGAGCCGCAGCGCGGCAACACGCAGGACATACCTGGATCGGGTGCATGCCGCCCGGGCCAGTGGCCCGTTACGCGGCGGCCTCGGCTGCACCAACCTGGCGCACGCCTTCGCCGCCGCGAATGTGCCGGACAAGCTGGCGCTGCGCGAGTTGCGACGCGCCAATCTCGCCATCGTCTCCTCCTACAACGACATGCTCTCCGCGCATCAACCACTGGAGCGCTTCCCTGCTATCCTCAAGCAGGCGGCGCGCGAAGTGGGAGCCGTCGCCCAGTTTGCCGGCGGCGTTCCGGCCATGTGCGATGGCATCACCCAGGGCCAGCCGGGCATGGAACTGTCGCTGTTCAGCCGCGACGTCATCGCCATGGCGACGGCAATTGCCTTGTCCCACAATGTCTTCGATGCGGTGCTGTGCCTCGGCGTCTGCGACAAGATCGTGCCTGGCCTGCTGATCGGCGCCCTCCAATTCGGCCATCTGCCGGCGATATTCGTGCCGGCCGGGCCGATGACTTCGGGCTTGCCCAACGAAGAGAAGGCCAAGATCCGACAACTCTATGCCCAGGGCAAAGTCGGGCGCGAGGCCCTGCTGGAGGCGGAAGCCCAGGCCTATCACGGCCCCGGCACCTGCACCTTCTACGGCACGGCGAACAGCAACCAGATGCTCATGGAGGTGATGGGGCTGCATCTGCCGGGCGCCGCCTTCGTCCATCCCAACACGCCCTTGCGCGACGCGCTGACCGCCGCAGCGGCCAAGCGTGCCGTGGAGATCACCGCGCTGGGGGCGAACTACACGCCCATCGCCCAGGTCGTCGACGAGCGCGCCATCGTCAACGGCATCGTCGGTCTGCTGGCGACCGGCGGATCGACGAATCACACCATCCACTTGATCGCCATCGCCCGCGCCGCCGGCATCGTCATCGACTGGGACGATTTCTCCCGCCTGTCGGCGGTGGTGCCTCTGCTGGCCAAGGTGTACCCGAACGGCGCCGCCGATGTGAATCATTTCCAGGCGGCCGGCGGGATGGGTGTGCTGATAGGCGAGTTGCTCGCCGC
>JBAYJH010000339.1:0-5231 GCA_041665185.1 Sterolibacterium sp. | reverse complement strand
GGTGCGCTCGACCCGCGGCGCGGTCGGACTGGTGCGTTTTGGCGGGCAGCCGGCCGTGGTTCCGGACGCGGTGATGGACGCGCTTAGGCACCGTGAGGACGCGGCTTCGGGCTTGCATCAGGACAAGCGCCCGCTGTTTAGCCCAGGGGAGGTGGTCAAGCTGGTCGATGGGCCGCTGGCGGGCATGGAAGGCGTGTTCACCGAGCAGGACGGCGATAAGCGCGTAATCCTGCTGCTGGAGTTGTTGGGCAAGGCGAACAAAGTAACCGTAAGCCGCGACTGGATCACCCGCGCCGCGTAAGCAGCTCTCCAAAACTGTTATTCCGAGCGTCCCCCAAGGGGACTTCTTTCGGGGCGCGGCGAGGAATTTGTTTTTGAGATAGCGCATATCGCGACTGAGTGGTCCGGTCTGCGTAAGTAGTTGTTGTGCGCCCTATGCGAAACACGCGAGTGTCTCGCAGGGCGGTAGCGTGCCTCGGCGCCGGAGACTCGGGGACTCGCTCCTACAACGACGCTCCAGACTCTGCCTAGACGCCCAAGGGCAAAGCGGCTATGATTCCATCGGCTTTTTTGCCATCGATAGGTCTTTCCCCTTTTGTACATTTCTGGATAAATCTGCATGGCCTTTAGCTTGCGTCGTGTTTTAATTTCGGTGTTTCTCGGGCTATTGCCGCTGGCGACGCAGGCGCAGACACTCGGGCAAGACGTATTCCGCTCGCAGCAATCCGCCGATGCGACCAGCCAGGGCGCCGGCATGCAGCACGCGGTGCCGACCAGTGGCAATTTGGTCTTGCCCTCGATCGGGAATGCCGCGCTTCAACGCCAGCAGCGCACCGGCCGGCAGGCAGATCAGGTCCTCGATCCGCGCACCGGTCTGCCGATTGACCCGCGCACCCAGCAGACCATCCAGGATTTGCAGCCGCCGCAGGAGCGCATCGAGTTCCAGGATTTCGTCGCGCAATCCACCGGGCGTGATCTGCCGATCTTCGGCGCAGAATTGTTCAAAAATGTACCGTCCACCTTCGCGCCGGTCGACAACGCTCCGGTCACCTCCGACTACCTTATCGGTCCTGGCGACGAGATCATGATCCGCGCCTGGGGGCAGCTCGATATCGACCTTTCCGCGGTGGTTGATCGCACCGGCGCGATCAACATCCCCAAGGTGGGCACCATCAATGTCGCCGGGATCAAGTATCAGGATCTGCAGTCCCACCTAAAGGCCGCGATTGGCCGCGTATTCCGCAATTTCGACTTAACCGTGAGCCTGGGCCAGCTGCGTTCGATCCAGGTGTTCGTCGTGGGCCAGGCGCGTCGCCCCGGTTCCTACACCATCGGCTCCATGAGCACCCTGGTGAACGCCATATTCGCCGCTGGCGGCCCCTCGGCCAAGGGCTCGATGCGCGGCATCCAGCTGAAACGCGGCAACAAGGTGGTAACCGAGCTCGACCTGTACGACCTCCTGATCAACGGCGACAAATCCAAGGACGCGCAGCTGCTGCCTGGCGACGTGATCTACGTTCCGTCGGTCGGCGCTTTGGTGGCGATATCGGGCAGCGTCAATGTGCCGGCGATCTTCGAACTCAAGAAGGGCGGCACCTTGGGCGACCTGATCGCCTGGGCCGGTGGTCTCGCGAGCACGGCCTCGGGCCAGAAGGCCACTGTCGAGCGCATCGACGACCACAAGGCGCGCCAGGTCACCGAATTCAAGCTGGATTCGGCCGGAATGCAGGCGAATCTGCGCAACGGCGATCTCGTGAACATCTACGCAATTACGCCGCGATTCGAAAATGCCGTTACGCTGCGCGGCAACGTGGCGCAGCCGGGGCGTTTTCCCTGGCGCGAGGGCATGCGCGTCAAGGATCTCATCCCGAAAGTGGACGCGCTGATCTCGCGCCATTACTGGCTGCACAAGAATCAGACGGTCGGCATGGAGAGCGCCGTGGCCGATGTCCTGCGACGCAACCGCGCCGTAGGCGTGGACATTCCGGTTACCGACCTGCTGAAGAAGAATAAGGAACGGGATGCCGACCTGACGGTAGCCGAGTCGATGCAGAATACCCAACTCAGCGCGGACGTGGCGACTGCCAACGCGGATGCCGCCAAGAGGCTGACCGCGTCGAAAGGGCTCGGTATCGGCCAGGGTACCCAGGCAGGAGAAAAGGAAACGGCGCCCGGCGCGAAACTCTCCGACGAAATCAAGCGCAATCTCAGCGAAGTCAACTGGGACTACGCGGTGATCGAGCGCATGAATCCGAAAGACCTCACTACAACGCTAGTGCCATTCAACCTCGGCAAGGCGATCCTGGAGAACGATCCGGCGCAAAATCTCTTGCTGCAGCCTGGCGACGTGGTCACGATCTTCTCCGTCGACGATATTCAAGTGCCGATCGCCAAGCAAACCAAGTATGTGCGCCTGGAAGGGGAGTTCGCAAATCCGGGTATCTATCGCGTGGAGCCGGGCGAGACCTTGCGCCAGCTGGTTGCGCGCGTCGGCGGCCTGAGTCCGAACGCCTATTTGTTCGGTTCCGAATTCACGCGCGAAACGACCCGGATTTACCAGCAGAAAAAGCTGGATGAGGCGGTGAACCGCCTGGAGCGCGAAATTCAGAGCGCCGCGATTAGCGCCTCCAAGAACGTCACCACCGCCGAAGAGGCGGCCGGACTGACGCAGAACGCACAGGCACAGCAGGGGCTGGTCGCCAAATTGCGCCAGGTCAAGGCCACCGGCCGTATCGTGCTCGAAATTCCGCCGGATGAGACGGCGGGCCTCAAGGACCTGCCGGACATCGCGCTCGAAGACAGCGATCGCTTTACCGTGCCTTCCCAACCATCGATGATCAATGTCGTCGGTGCGGTCTACAACGAGAACGCGTTCGTGTTCAAACCGGAAAAGCGCCTCACCGATTACCTGCGCCAGGCAGGCGGCGTGTCCCGAACGGGCGACAAGGCCGACGTCTACCTGCTTCGAGTTGACGGCTCGGTCATCAGCAAGCGCCAATCGGGCTGGCTCATGGGCAGCTTCGACGGCGAGCGCCTCATGCCGGGTGACACCATCGTGGTGCCTGAAGATTTCGAACGGCAGACATGGACTAAAGTGCTCAAGGACTACGGCCAGATCCTGTACCAGTTTGGGCTGGGCGCGGCAGCCATTAAGATCCTCAAACCATAGAGAAGCTGTAGGAGCGAGCTTGCTCGCGAATCAGCGTCGCGCCCTCGCCGCAATACGAAAGACCTCTCTGTTGCTTAACTGGGAGAGGACTAGGGTGAGGGGCTTTTTGCTCAGTTATACGTTGCTCATTAATCGGCGCTTACGACCACATGACCGAATCTTCCAATCTACCAGCTAGCCAAGCGATCGAAGCGGGCGACGAAATTAGCCTGCTCGATTTGCTGATCGTGCTCGCCAAACACAAGAAGCTGATACTCGGCCTGCCGTTTGTAGTTGCAGTGCTTGCCGCGGGCATCAGCCTCCTGCTACCGAACATCTACACCGCTACTACTAAAATTCTGCCGCCACAGCAAAGCCAGTCGGCTGCCGCGTCCATGTTGGCACAACTGGGGAACGTCGCTAGCCTGGTGGGTGGCGCGGTGGGGGTCAAGAACCCCAACGATGTTTACGTCGCCATGCTTAAGAGCCGCACTGTGGCGGACAAGCTGATCCAGCGTTTTGGATTAATGAAACTTTGGGAGATCGACACCAAGCATCCTTCCGACGCGTACAAAGCGCTGGGAGGGGTCACCAACGTTGGCTCCGGCAAGGACGGACTCATCACCATCGAGGTCAATGATAAAGATCCAAAGCGTGCCGCCGAACTTGCCAACGCCTATGTCGATGAACTCTTAAAGTTTTCCCAGGTGCTCGCGGTGACCGAAGCCTCTCAACGCCGGCTTTTCTTCGAGCGTCAACTCGCTCTGGCCAGAGACAACCTGACCAAGGCTGAGAACACAGCTCGCCAAGCCTTGGCGCAAGGCGGACTTGCGAAAGTGGATGAACAGGGCCGCGCCATGCTGGAAGCCACCGCTCGCCTGCGCGCTCAGATCACGGTGAAAGAGGTGCAGATTGGCGCAATGCGTACCTTCGCCGCCGATCGAAACCCTGACTTAAACCTAGCCCAGCAGGAACTCGAGTCGATGAAGCGTGAACTGGCCAAGATCGAAGGGGTTGGTGGCGCCAAGTCTGTAACCGACGGTCCGGCCGGCAAGGGCATAGATAACGTGGGCCTGCTGCGCGACGTCAAATATCAGGAAGTTCTCTTCGAGCTGCTCGCCAAGCAGTACGAACTGGCCAAGATCGACGAAGCGAAAGACTCCGCCGTGGTCCAGGTCATGGACAAGGCCATCGAGCCAGATCGCAAATCCAAGCCCAAGCGCACCCTGATCGTGTTGGTGTCAGCACTCGCCGCGCTCATCATCAGCATTCTTTGGGTCTTTGTATGCGAAAGCGTGGCGATGACCAAAGCTGACCCTCAGCAGGCAAACCGTCTCGTCAGTCTAAAGCGCTACCTCACTTGGTAGTAGTCGCTATTATCCTCGCGGATAATGGACTACGCTGCGTGGCTTTGTCGAGGGCGACGGAGTTTTGAAGAGTTCAGGACCATCAGCCTCGACCGCATCGAACCAAGGCTGCACCTACTGCAAGTTTTCAAGCGCCTCTTGTCGCCTAGATTAGCGACTGCCGAGTAACTCATTTTCATTGACCTGCTAACGGTGAGCATTTCCGCCTCCCCCGAATTATCAACTCTGCTGATTCGCCTTTGGCGCCATCTCGGCAAGCCGCGACAGCGACAGTTCTGGCTTGTTGTGGGCTTGGTGCTAATAAGCGCGTTCGCGGAGGTTCTTAGCTTAGGGGCTGTGCTCCCATTTCTCGGAATTCTCGTCGCTCCGGATAAGGCGTTCAAAAATCCAATTGTCATGGAGCTTTCTGCCGCTTTGGGGGCGATATCGCCCGATCAATTGGTGCTACCTCTTTCCGCCGCTTTTGCCGCGACAGCTCTGGCGGCGGGAGTGATTCGTATGTTGTGGTTGTGGGTCAGCGTACGTTTTACTTTTCTAAGTGGCGCAGATCTTAGCGCCGAAGTGTATCGTCGGACACTTTATCAATCATATCAAGTGCATGTTGCCAGAAATAGCAGTGAGGTGATAAGTACCATCATAAACAAGGTCAATGGTGTCGTTTTTGGCGTATTACAACCGTTGCCTATACTGATAAGCTCAGTCGTGATGCTGATTGC
>JBAYJH010000338.1:0-5241 GCA_041665185.1 Sterolibacterium sp. | reverse complement strand
GGCCTGGCGCGTTATGGCGAGGAACCGCAGTTGGCGGATGGGCGCCTGGAATGGAGACCCGCCCCGCCCAAGAGTCTCGACGAACAGGTACTGCGTCCGCACGATCGGCCCTTCGGTCTCGACGGCGGTTTGAAGTTGCTGCGCGGCAACCTCGGGCGGGCGGTGATCAAGACTTCCGCGGTGAAGCCGGAATATCGCCGGGTCGAGGCGCCGGCCGTGGTTTTCGATACCCAGGAGGCACTACAGGCGGCCTTCGCGAGGGGCGAACTGCGCCGCGATTTCGTCGCGGTGATGCGCTTTCAGGGGCCCAGGGCCAACGGCATGCCGGAGCTGCACAAGCTCACGCCGCCCCTGGCTTCCTTGCAGGACGAGGGTTTCCATGTGGCGCTGGTCACCGACGGGCGAATGTCGGGGGCCTCCGGCAAGGTGCCGGCGGCGATCCACGTCAGCCCGGAATGCCTGGCCGGCGGCCCGCTGCTCAAGGTTCGGGATGGCGATATGATGCTCCTCGACGCCGAAGCGGGCGTGCTGGAGGTCAAGGTCGATGCCGCGACGCTGGCGGCACGCCCGGCGCCCCAGCCGGATCTAGCCTCCGGCCAGTGGGGGATGGGACGGGAGCTGTTCGCGGCAGCCCGGATGTCGGTCTCCGACGCTGAGCAGGGAGCGACCAGCTTCGGCTGGGGCGCCGCGGCTGCTACCGTTGCGAATGAATGGCCTTAACCTGGAAACGACAACATGCAACTGAGTGAGATTCTGAGGGCCAGCCCGGTGATGCCGGTGATTGTCATCAACAATTTGGCCCACGCCGTGCCCCTGGTGCGTGCGCTGGTCGAAGGCGGGATTCGCCTGATCGAGATCACCCTGCGCACGCCGCAGGCACTGGAGGCGGTGCGCGCCGTTCGCCGCGAGGTGCCAGATGCTCTGACCGGTGTCGGGACCATTACCCGGGTCGAGGATTTCGACGCGGCGTTCGAGGCAGGGGCCTTGTTCGGGGTGAGTCCGGGAGCAACTCCGGAACTGCTTGCGGCAGCTGCCCGTTCCGGCCTGCCCTTTCTGCCTGGGGTAATGACGCCGTCCGATGTCATGAACGCCAGGCAGGCCGGCTTCAGCGCGCTCAAGCTGTTTCCGGCGAGGCAGGCTGGGGGAGTCGAGATGCTGAAGGCCCTGGCAGGCCCGTTCCCGGACCTGATCTTCTGCCCGACCGGCGGCATCAGCGCCGCTACTGCGGCGGAATTCCTGGCGCTCGACAATGTCGCTTGCGTCGGCGGTTCATGGCTGGCCCCCCAGGCGCTGGTTGAAAAGGGCGACTGGACGGGCATACGCGACATCGCACGCCAGGCCGCCGCTCTGCAGCTGTGCTAAGAAAAACGCGGTCTCTTTCGAAATGACGGAAGGTGACTGGCAGGATCATGGAAACCGCGCCTGGCAAACTCCAGATCGTCTTCGTCTGCATGGGCAACATCTGCCGCTCGCCGACGGCGGAAGGAGTGATGCGGGCGCTGGCCGAACGCGCCGGGCTGGCGCAGATCTATCAACTCGATTCGGCCGGAACCCATGCCTACCACGTCGGCAATCCGCCCGATTCGCGCAGCCTGAAGGCCGCGGCGCGGCGCGGTTACGACCTCTCGGCGCTGCGCGCGCGGCAGATTGGCGCGGACGATTTCACCCGTTTCGACCTGCTTCTGGCGATGGATCGCGACAATCTGGCGCGGCTCGAGCGGGCCTGTCCGCAGAATCTGCGCCACAAGCTGGGCTTGTTTCTCGAGTATGCCGACGGATGTGACGAGGACGAGATGCCCGATCCGTACTATGGCGGGGATGAAGGCTTCGAGCGGGTGCTCGATCTGGCCGAGGCGGCGGCGCATGGTCTGATACTCCGCACACGTCAGAAATAGAAACGGACGCATCAGCGTCCGTTTCTATTTGCGGCAAGGCAGGAACTATTCGTGCTTGGTTTCCACCATTTGCAGCGGCTCCTCGGGGATGGCGATAGACGCGCGCGGTTTGCGGCCGAGCGGTCGAGCCGGTACCACGATTTCAGCCGCAGGGCTGGCCTTATTGCTGGTCTCGATCAGCACCAGCCCGATTTGCGATAGCGCGGCGGAGATATCGTCGGCTGACGCCACCGGTGCCGGCGACGGTATCAATGGCGCCGGCGCGGCGATTACCTGAGCCGTGGCTGGCTCAGCTGGCGGAGCGATCGGTAGCGCAACTTCGGGTGTCGTCGTGGTGGCGACAACCTGAGTTTCGGACCCGTTCGAAGAGATTGGCGCCGGGCTGGGTTCGGTGTGATCCGGGGATTCCGCTCCCTGTGGAGCAGCGAACACCGGCGCCGGTGCCAGCGTTTCATCGAGAGCCCGCTGCGCTACCGCCGGTGTCGGCGTGGCAGCTTGCGCGTCGTCCTGTTCGGCGACGATTTCCGCCACCAGGCGTTCGCCTCGCTCGGCGCGTTCGCCGCGTCCGCCGCGACGGCCACGGCGTGGACGCTGGCCTTCTTTGCCTTGCTGGGCGCCCTCGGCTTCGCCGCTGGCGAGCACTTCGGCAACTGGAACGAGCGGCTCGGCGGGTTGCGCTTTCGGCGCCCGCGGTGGACGCGGTTCGCGCGGTTCGCGTGGTTCGCGCACTTCCCCGGCGGGACGGTCTTCGCGCTTCTCGCCTCGCCCACGGCGTGGCTCGCGCGCCGGTTCTGCCTTGTCGCCTTGCGTAGCGGAATCGTTGCGGGGCGGGCGTGTCTCATTCCGCTCCCGTTCCAGACGTTGACCGGGCTCACGTCCCTGGCGATTGCGTCCGCCGCGACGGGAATCGCCGCGACCTTCACCGCGACCTTCACCGCGTGTTTCGCGGCGCGGTCGTTCGTTTTTTGCGGTAACCGGCTCGGGCTCTGCTTTCTTCGGGCCACTGAACCATGAAATTATCTTGGCGATAATCCCGCCTTCCGCTGCTGATTGAGCAGGCGAGGCGGCGCTGACCACCGGCTTTGGCTCGACGATGGGCGCCGGCATTCCTGAAGTGATGCCTTTGACGGCGGCTTCCTGGCGTATCGGTTTGTCATCGGTCTGCGCCGAGGGCGGCGTGTAGGATTCCTCAGCCGGTCCCTCGACCATCTTGTAGCTCGGCAAGGTGACGTCTTCCAGGTTCAACTGGTCGTGGCGCAGGCGCACGATGGTGTGCTGAGGTGTCTCGAGGTGGATGTTGGGAATCAATACCAGATTGACCTTGTGCCGCATCTCGATCTTGGCGATATCCGGGCGCTTCTCGTTGAGAAGGAAGGTGGCGACGTCCACTGGCACCTGGCAATGCAGCGCGCCGGTGTTTTCCTTCATCGCCTCTTCCTCGAGAATGCGCAGGATGTGCAATGCGGAGGATTCCGTCGAACGGATGTGCCCGGTGCCGTTGCAGCGCGGGCAGGGAATGTAGCTGGTTTCGGCGAGGGTCGGGCGCAGTCGTTGCCGCGATAGTTCGAGCAGGCCGAAGCGGCTGATCTTGCCGGTTTGGACGCGGGCGCGGTCGTGATGCAGGGCATCGCGCAGGCGATTCTCGACCTCACGCTGATTGCGCGCGCTTTCCATGTCGATGAAGTCGATCACGATCAGGCCGCCCAGGTCGCGCAATCGCAACTGCCGGGCGGTTTCGTCGGCGGCTTCGAGGTTGGTCTTGAACGCTGTTTCCTCGATGTCGGCGCCCTTTGTGGCGCGACCGGAGTTGACGTCCACCGACACCAGTGCCTCGGTGTGGTCAATGACAATGGCTCCGCCGGAAGGCAGGGTCACCTGGCGCGAATACGCCGACTCGATCTGGTGCTCGATCTGGAATCGGGAGAACAGCGGCACGTCATCGCGATAACGTTTGACGCGCGAGACATTCCCCGGCATCACATGCGACATGAACTGATGGGCCTGCTCGAAAACGTCATCGGTATCGATCAATATTTCGCCGATTTCCGAATGGAAATAGTCGCGAATGGCGCGGATCACCAGGCTGGATTCCTGGTAAATCAGGAATGCGCCCTTCTGGGAATTGGCAGCGCCTTCGATAGCGCCCCAGAGTTGCAGCAGGTAGTTGAGGTCCCACTGCAGCTCCTCGAAGCTGCGGCCGATTCCCGCGGTACGGGCAATCAGGCTGGTGCTCGCCGGCACTTCGAGGCGATCCATGATCTCGCGCAGTTCCTGCCGATCTTCTCCCTCAACGCGGCGAGAAACACCGCCGCCACGGGGATTGTTCGGCATCAGGACCAAGTACCTTCCGGCCAGGGATATGAAGGTGGTTAGAGCCGCACCCTTGTTGCCGCGTTCGTCCTTATCGACCTGGACGATGATCTCCTGTCCTACATGGAGAGCGTCCTGGATACGGGCTTTGCCCGGCTCGATATCGGATTTGAAATAGGAACGCGCAACTTCCTTGAACGGCAGAAAACCATGGCGTTCGGCGCCGTAGTCGACAAAAGCCGCTTCAAGGCTGGGCTCGAGGCGGGTGATGACGGCTTTGTAAATGTTGCTCTTGCGCTGCTCTTTGTTGGCCGATTCGATATCGAGGTCAACCAGTTTCTGGCCATCGACGATCGCAACGCGGAGTTCCTCGGCCTGCGTTGCATTGAATAACATGCGTTTCATGTTTGCTCCCGCGCGCACGGCACGGGCAGGACAAACTGCTTGCCCAGCAGTTGCACTGGGCAAACCGGCATCAGTATTGCAGTTTCAGGGGCATCGGTGTCATAGCCTCGGGCAAACCAATTGTCGTGTTCATCTTTATGAAGCTGCCTCGAGATATGTGGTGCTTAGCGAACCACCATCTCGAAGCCGGGCATTCTTGCGGTGCTCGGTGCGCGCAAATCAAGTACTATCGCTGCTTCGGGTGAGCGAATTAACCTTTGGGGTTTGCTGGGCGGGTGGGCGACTAGCTTGCACTAGATTAAGAGTGCCAGACTGGTGTGGCCCAATTTCTGAACAAAATCCCCGTTCAATGTCGGTCCGAATACACTTGGGCCGGTAAAAACTACGGCGGAAGCTTCGTTCCGGCAACGTCCCAGGAGCGCCACCGACACCACCTCGGGAGGTCGGGCACGCTTACCGAAGGACGGCAAACCAGGGCTCAGTATATTGCAAATGAAGGGCTTAAGCAAAGATTCCGCGACTTGGCTGGAAGTGGGCGAGGAAGCCGAAGGTCAGCGGATAGACAATTTCTTGTTGAGTGCCTGCAAAGGCGTGCCCAAGAGCCACATCTACAGAATACTGCGCAGCGGCG
>JBAYJH010000337.1:0-5244 GCA_041665185.1 Sterolibacterium sp. | reverse complement strand
TACGCCGCGCCGGCGCCCAACCACCATGCCGCTTCGGCGATGTCTTCCGGGCTCATCACCGCGGCCAGGGCGGCGCGCGATTTGTAGCTCTCGACGGTGGCGACAAAACGTTCCGGGCCGAGTCCCTCCTTCAGCCAGGGGGTTTCCACCAGGCCGGGGGCGATGGCATTGACGCGGATTTCCGGACCCAGCGCGCGCGCCAGGCCGACCGTCATGGCGTTAAGCGCCCCTTTCGAGGCCATGTAGGCGATCGACGAGCCTATCCCCATCAGCGACGCCACCGACGAAATATTCACCACGCCGCTGCCGGGATGCTTCTTGAGGAGCGGAACGAAGGCGCGAGTCATCTGGTAGGCGCCGACCACATTCACGCTGTAAATGCTGTGAAAGTCCTCCGCCGACAATCCCGCCAGGTTCTTCAGGGCAACGAACTTGGTTGCGCCCGCGTTATTCACCAGGACATCGGTTCGCCCCCATGCCGATTCGACTTCGCCCGCCATGCGACGGCAATCCTCGTCGTTCGAAATATCCGCCTTGATGACCAGGACCTCGGCCCCCTTGGCGCGGCATTCTTCCGCCACTGCCTCGGCCGGCACGGTGTTTCGCGAAAAATTGATGACGACATTCCAGCCATTGCCGGCAAACAATCTTGCGGTGGCGGCACCTATCCCCGACGAGGATCCGGTCACGACACAAACTTTTCTATCCATGGAACATCCTTATGGAGTTGATCCGAAGACCAGGGGACCACCATCTTCGACTGGATTCCGGCGCTCTTGCCCCAAAGGGTATGCGCCGGAATGACGGACTGGTTCGGTACTTTCCTAAACTATACCCTGGGCCAGGCGGACTCGGGCAAGGATATCGGACGGCGTATCGACCTGGGTGTCGATGGCAATGACAAAACCGCTTTCGGCGCCGTCGAGTGGTTCGTCGTCCTGCAACTGACGCTCCAGCACCGCCAGGGTAGCTTCCGAGGCGTCCTTCCCCTGTGCCTGGCGCTGGCTCACCCGGCGGCGCAACTCGCCGGCGTCGGCGCGGAAATCGAGGATCAGGAAAGGCACCCGAAGTTCGGCTGCGATGGCGCGAAAGGCGCTGCGCCTGGCGCGGCTCAGGAAAGTGGCATCGACGATCACCGGATAGCCGGCCTCGATCACCCGGACCGCCAGGCTCCCCAGTTCGACATAGGTATCCATGCTTGCCGCGTCGCTGTACAGGCCGGCGTGCAACGCAGAGCCGGTTCTGGCCTCGCGGGGCAACCCGTGCAGACGTTTGCGTTCGACGTCGGAGCGCAGCCGCAACGCGCCCAATTGCTCGACCAGCGGCAGGGTTGCGCAGGTCTTGCCCGACCCGGAAACGCCATGCGTGATCATCAGCGCCGCCTGTCGCGGCACGGTAAATGCACGCGCCAGGCGGATGTGCCCGGCGTAATCGGCCAGCGCCTCCCGCTGCAACTCGCCCTCGGTCTGCGCGGCACGGATGCGCGCCACCTTGGCGCGCACCATGGCGCGATAGACCAGGTAATTGGGGAGCAGTCGCAGCGCAGAATAGTCGCCGGTGATTTCCAGGTAGCCGTTGAGGAAGCGCGCCCCCCAATCCGGCCGGCCACGCGCGGCAAGATCCATGACGGTGAACGCGATTTCATTGGCGACATCGATCCAGCGCAGGCTGGGGTTGAACTCGATACAGTCGAATACATGGATTTCGCCGTCGATCCAGGTGATGTTGCCCAGGTGCAGGTCGCCATGGCATTCGCGGATGTATCCCTCGCGCTGGCGCGCCGTCATCACCGGCTCCAGCTCATGGTGCTGGGCGATGCTCCAGCTTTCAAGTTGATCGAGTTCGGCGATCTCGCCGGGACTGGATAACAGCGGGCGAATCTGGGCAAAATTCTGGCGCATCGGCATCGCGATGTTGTCGGGCGTTCCGTGGCCGCCCTTGCCGGCTTGGTCGATGCGGCGATGAAACCCCGCCACCGTGGCGGCCAGCGCATCCACGTGGAGGGGCTGTAACTCACCGCGGGCCAGCATATGGTCGAGCAGGGCCGATTGCTCGAAGCGCTGCATCTTGACGGCGAATTCGATGGCATCCGCTGCCTCGGGATCATCCATTGCCACGATGCGCGGCGCTGCCGCGGTGCCGACGATGGCGACCACGCCGAGATACAGGCCGGGCGCCAGGCGGCGGTTGAGGCGCAGCTCCTCCTCGCAATAGTGATGGCGCAAGGCCAGCGTGGAGAAATCGAGAAAACCCAGATCCACCGGCTTCTTGATCTTGTAGGCAAAGGCGCCCGCCAGCAACACCGTCGAAATATGGGTCTCGATGCGTTCGACCGCGTCGACGGCATGCGGATAGCATTGGGCGTCCAGCAGGCCGCGCAAGACCGCCTCCTGCTCTGAGTGCTGATTGACCTCTGCGGCACGCGGTGTATGCTTATCCAAGGGAGCCATATCCTCTCGCTGAAAGACGTGTAACCCGGGATTCTGCGCGCAACTCCGGCCCGGCTCGTTTGACCACGATCAAAGTCCAAGCACTCAATTCATGCAAGTATCGCCTCAGTGTCTAGAATCAAAAGACAGAAGATGGCGTTGCACCTCCCCCTTGTCCCTCAGTGAAAAGGGCGGGAGCCGATAGGGAAGGCACAATGAACAGGATTAAGAACACCACCGATTACGACAAGGCGCGCATCATCGAGCGCCCCGATGGCTTCTATTGGCAGGACAAGCAGACGGACGAGGAGTTCGGTCCCTTCGAGCAGTTCCTTGAAGCCGTCGCCGACATGGAGGCGAGCCTCGGTTCCGACGACCCGCTCGAAATGGCGGAAGGACTCAAGGAGGCGGAGGAGGAAATCGGCATCGCCGACTGGATCGACCCGGACACCGGCGAACCGGCCGAAGAATCGGTTCCGCATATCGAAGACCATTGAATCGAACCGTCCGGTCGTCCAAGGGCCGGCGCAAACCCGGCATGGCGATCACGCCTGACCGCATCGGACGATGCGCTCGCCGCGCAGACAAATCAGCATCGACACCCCCGCTGGACGACACTAAGCTTTATCATCTCGTCCTGGCGATGAGCTACCGGCCCACGCCCGCGTTGCAACGTTGTAAGTTAAACGCATGCCTGGCCGGTGATTCTGATTTCTCCCGGTTTCGCAAAGGCCCGACATGGATTTTCTGATTACCCTGGCATTGATCGTCGCGCTGTTCGCCCTGCTCGGCAGCGGCATCTGGATCGGCCTGGCGCTGATCGGCGTCGCCTGGGTCGGCATGGAGGCCTTCACGGCGCGCCCGGTCGGCGACAGCATGGCGGTGACCATCTGGGGCGCGTCGAGCTCCTGGACCCTGACCGCCCTGCCGATGTTTCTGTGGATGGGCGAGATCCTGTTTCGCACCAAGCTCTCCGAAGACATGTTCAAGGGCCTGGCGCCCTGGCTGGAGCGCCTGCCCGGCCGCCTGCTGCACGTCAACGTGATCGGTTGCAGCATCTTCGCGGCGGTCTCCGGATCGAGCGCCGCCACCTGCGCCACCATCGGCAAGATCACCATTCCGGAACTCAAGAAGCGCGGCTATCCCGACGACATCGTCATCGGTTCGCTGGCCGGCGCCGGTACCCTGGGCCTGCTGATCCCGCCCTCGATCATCATGATCGTGTATGGCGTCGCGGCGGAAGTGTCGATCGCCAAGCTGTTCATCGCCGGGGTGGTGCCCGGCATCCTCTTGGCCGGCCTGTTCATGAGCTACATCTTCGTCTGGGCGTTGCTGCACCGGGACAGCATCCCGCCGGCCGAGCGCAGCTACAGCTTCACCGAAAAAATCTACGCCTCGCGCCACCTGATCCCGGTAGTGCTGCTGATCGCGTTGGTGCTCGGCTCCATCTACCTCGGCGTAGCCACCGCCACCGAGGCCGCCGCGCTGGGGGTGGTCGGCTCGCTGCTGCTGGCCTGGCTGCAAGGATCGTTGGACCGCGACAGCTTTCACGCCAGTCTGATGGGCGCGACCCGCCTCTACTGCATGATCGCGCTGATCCTGGCCGGCTCGTCCTTCCTCACGCTGGCGATGGGTTATATCGGCCTGCCCCGCCACCTCGCCGAATGGATAGGGGGGCTGGGCCTGTCGCAATTCGGCCTGCTGTTCGGGCTGATGCTGTTCTACATCATTCTAGGTTGCTTCCTCGACGGCATCTCGATGGTGGTGCTGACCATCGCCGTGATCCAGCCGACCATCCAGACCGCCGGCATCGACGCGGTGTGGTTCGGCATCTTCCTGGTGCTGGTGGTGGAAATGGCCCAGGTGACGCCGCCGGTCGGATTCAACCTGTTCGTGCTGCAAGGCATGACCGGCCGCCAGATCACCTGGCTGGCGAGGACCGCCCTGCCCTTCTTCCTGCTGATGATGTTCGCGGTGTGGCTGGTGTGGATGGTGCCCGACCTGGTCAACTGGCTGCCGCGGCAGATGATCGGATGAACTGATGGAAACACTACGGCCCATCCTGCGCGGACCCGCCTTGCGCGATATCGAGCGCCGCCACAGCAATGCCCAACCGCCGCTGATGGAGCGCGCCGGCGCGGCAGCCGCCGATCTCGCCGGCCAATTATTGGCCGGTTCCACCAAGCCTCCATTGATCGTCGCCGGCCCTGGCAACAACGGCGGCGATGCGCTGGTGGTGGCGCGTCTCCTCAAACAGCAAGGCGTTCAACCCGTCGTGGTGCTCGCCGGCACGGTGGAAAAACTGCCGGACGACGCCCGCGCCGCCCATGACGCCTGGCTGGCCTGCGGCGGCACCTTACATCCGGACATTCCGCCGGGCGACTATGCGCTGGCCATCGATGGCTTGTTCGGCATCGGCATTGCCCGACCGCTGGATGGCCGTTATGCGGCGCTGGTGGCGCGCATCAACGAATTCGCCTGCCCGGTACTGGCCCTCGACATCCCCAGTGGGCTGGATTCGGAAACCGGCCGGGTCATGGGTGTGGCTGTCAATGCCACGCGCACCGCCACCTTCATCGCCCTAAAACCCGGCCTGCTGACGCTGGATGGCCCCGATCATTGCGGTGCAGTCAGTGTCCATGATCTCGGCCTAAGTGTCGACATGAGCGACGGTTGCACCATCGCCCCGCCACTGTTCGCCCAACATCTGCGCGCGCGCCGGAAAAGTTCGCACAAAGGCAGCAACGGCAGCGCCGGCATCCTCGGCGGCGCGCCCGGCATGGCCGGCGCCGCACTGCTGGCGGGGCGCGCGGCC
>JBAYJH010000336.1:0-5262 GCA_041665185.1 Sterolibacterium sp. | reverse complement strand
GCCCAGCCGGCCGCGGAAAAGGCCGTCGCCTATTCGCGCAGCATCTACGAAATCGCGACCCAGACCCAGGAAGAAGTTTCCAAGATCGTCGAGTCGCAGTTCGCCGAAGCCAACAAGAATGTCGCCGTTGCGCTCGACAAAGCCGCCAAGAATGCCCCGGCCGGTTCCGATGTCGCCGTCGCCGCCGTCAAGTCCGCCATCGCCGCCGCCAATTCGGCTTACGACAGCATGACCAAGGCCGCCAAGCAAGTCGCCGAAATCACCGAAGCCAATGTTGCCGCCGCCACCAGCGCCACGGTCAAGGCTGTCGGTTCCACCGGCGCCAAGGTCAAGAAAGCCGCCTGACCGAATCGAATTTTCGTCTCCTCCTCCAGTCGTCTATGACTGGATTCAACCCCGGCCTTGTGCCGGGGTCTTTTTTTGGCTCAGCGCTTTTCCTCCCAGGCATAACCGAGCCGGGAAACCTCGTCGCGAATCTCCGCCATCGCGGCGTTGACCTGGGACGGGTCTCCGCGCATCCCGAGTTCGATGTGCCGACGCATGCCCTCGCTGCCGAATGAAGGCAAGCTGAACAGGCTGGCCTGCGGATAATCGGCCTCGATCCGCCGCATCAGATCCAGCAGCGTTCCCTCCGACCCTTCCCAGACGATGATCGCCGCTACGGCCTCTGCCGCAGCGTGAAATTGCTTCCGATAATAGGTCTCCAATACCCACTCGAGCATCGGCCAGGCCATCTCCGGAAAACCAGGAAAGAAATGATGGTCCCTCAGCGAGAACCCCGGAATCCGATTGTAGGGGTTCGGGATGATCCTGCTGCCGACGGGAAACTCGCCCAGCTGTAAGCGCTGAGGAGTGGCCTTGGCGCCGCTCTCGGCGAAGCGGGCGCGGATCTCGGTCTCGGCATCGGGATGCAATGTCAGGGGCACACCGGCGGCTTCGGCTGCCGCCTGGCGGGTGTGATCGTCGGGAGTGACGCCGATACCGCCGAAACTGAACAGGGCGTCGCCGCTCGCCATGGTTCGCCGCAGAGTTTCGCTCAAGCGTCCGTGGTCATCGGCGATATACGTCGCCCAGTCCAGATGCAAGCCGCGCCCCGCGAGGATCTCCACCACGCGGGAGAAGTGCCGGTCCTGCCGGCGGCCGCGCATGATTTCATCGCCGATGATCAATGCTCCCCAGCCCGCTATGCCGCCCATACCTGTCCCCGGATCTGATTCGTGACTATGATTATCGGCCCCTCGCGTCCCACATCTTCTGCAACCGCTTCACCGACACCGGCGACGGGGTGCGCAGTTCCTGCGCAAACAGGGCGACGCGCAACTCTTCCAGCAGCCAGCGGAACTCCTCCAGGGACGGGTCGGGCACGCCGCTGCGCGCTTGAACTGCCCGTTCGCGCTCGAAGTGCTTGCCTAACGACAGCCATTCTCCCATCAGGCGCGTATCGCGTGCCGCATCCACACGCGCCTTGTCCAGGCGCAAAGCGGCGGCCTTCAGGTAGCGGGGGAAATGCGCCAGGCGCTCGAACGGCGTGGCGACGATAAAATTCTTGCCCAGCAACGCGCCCGTCTGGGCCGCGATATCGGCGCAAGCCTGCGGAAAGGCCTTTTGCATGGTGGCAATCTTTTTCTGCAATTGGATGTATTCGCCGAGTATGGCCTGGAGCAGCCGGGCGATCTCCTGCGCCACCAGAATCACTTTTGCCCGTGCCGCCTCCTTGCGCGACTCAAACTCGGCAGCCGTCGCCGGTAGCGGTTCTCCGAGGCAGGTGCGTTCGAGCGTGGCGGCAACCAGTTGTTCGCGCAACTCCTTGTCGCTGCCCATGGGCATGAACTGTAGCGCCAGATCCCGGACTCCGGGCAAGCCTTTTTCGATGGTCTTCACCTGTTCGCGCAATCCCAGCGCGAACAGGCGGCACAAGCCGCCACGGTGCAGCGCCCGTGCCTGGTCCGGCGTATCGAAAACACGCAGGTCGACGCAGTCGCCTCGATCTACCAATGCCGGAAAGCCGACCACCTGGCGACCGGCGACGGCGACTTCCATCAGTTCGGGCAGGTCCCCGAATGTCCAGTCGGTCAGCCCGCTGTGTGCGGCCATTTCAGCCTGGCCGGACGGCGACTCCAGCCGGGCGCCGGCAAATACCTGGGCCACCCGCCCACCGTGTTCGGCTCGCAACTCCGGCAGCGAGCGGGACATCGCCAGGGTAGCGCCACGCTCGTCGAGCAGGCGGTAATTCATTTGCAGGTGTGGCCGCAACTCGCCGGGACGGAAAGCGTCGAGAGGCAGCTTCAAGGCGAGCTGGTCCTCGACCGCGCCGGTCAGGGAACGCACCAGGGGCTCGTCACCGTCATGGGCTGTCTCGCAAAACTCCTC
This sequence comes from Sterolibacterium sp., assembly GCA_041665185.1. Taxonomy (GTDB): domain Bacteria; phylum Pseudomonadota; class Gammaproteobacteria; order Burkholderiales; family Rhodocyclaceae; genus JACRAR01. Next base: position 2,892 of record JBAYJH010000336.1, on the reverse strand, counting down.
CGCGCAGGCATCCAGCGGCTGTAGGCGCTGGCGGTATCTTTGCGGCAAGGTCTTGAGCAAGGCCAGCACCTTTTCCTTGAGCAGGCCCGGCACCAGCCATTCGCAACGCTGGGCGGAAACCTGGTTGAGCGCCAGCAATGGCAGGCACAGCGTGACGCCGTCGGCGGCGGCCCCCGGATCGTGGCGGTATTCAAGTTTCAGGCGCTGGCCGTGCGACTCGATAAAGTGCGGGAATGCCTCGGTGGTAATCCCGGCGGCCTCATGCCGCATCAATTGTTCGCGTTCGAGGAACAGCAGCTTCGGCTCCTGTCGCTCGGCATCCTTGCGCCAGGCTTCGAACGCCGCCAGCGTGACGATGCCATCCGGCAACTTGCTGTCATAGAAAGCCTGGATCAGTTCATCGTCTACGAGGACATCGGGCCGCCGCGACTTGTGTTCCAGCGCCTCGATGTCGGCAATCAGCCTGTGGTTGTGCTGAAAGAATTTCGCCCGGCGCGCGAAATCCTCATGCACCTCCCCATCCACCAGGGCGCCACGGATGAACAACTGGCGTGCCAGCCGGATATCGCCAAAGTCGCCGCCCGCCTTGCCGAACTGCACGCGCCGCTTGGCATACAGCAGCAGGCCATGCAGCGTGGCCCTCTCCCACGCCACCACCTGGCCCGAACTCTTCTCCCAATGCGGTTCATAGACGTGGCGCTTGACGAGATGCGCCCCCACTTTCTCCAGCCATTCGGGCTCGATCTTCGCCACGCAACGGGCAAACAGGCGCGACGTTTCGATCAATTCGGCGCTCATGATCCAGCGGCCGGCCTTCTTCACCAGGGTCGATCCGGGATGGATGAAAAACTTGATGCCGCGCGCGCCGAGATAATGACCTTCCTCTTCGCTCTTCAAGCCGACGTTGCCGAGCAGGCCGCCGAGCAGCGCCTGGTGAATCGCTTCATACGACGCCGGCAGCAAATTCTCCTTCCAGCCATGCTCGGAGCATAAGGCATGAAGTTGCCCATGGATATCCCGCCACTCGCGCAGACGTATCCAGGAAATAAAGTTCTGCCGGCACCACAGTTTCTGCTTGGCCGAGGATTCGTGCTTCCAGATCTCGTCCGCCGCCGCCCAGAGTTTCAGCCAGAACAGAAATTCCGATTTCTCGTCCTTCCATTTGGCGTGGGCCTGATCGGCGCCGCCGGCCTTTTCCGGCGGCCGTTCGCGGGGATCGGGAACCGACAGCGCCGCGGCGATCACCAGCAGTTCGCGCAACGCACCCAGCTCGCGCGCAGCCAGGATCATGCGGCCGATCTTCGGATCGAGGGGAAGTTTGGCGAGTTCGTGGCCGACCGGGGTGAGTTCGCGCGTCTCTTCAACCGCACCGAGCTCGCCCAGCAACTGATAGCCGTCCGCCACCATTTTTGGCTGGGGCGGCTGCAGGAAAGGGAAGTTTTCGACTTCTCCCAGGTGCAGCGCCTTCATGCGCAGGATCACCCCGGCCAGCGAAGAACGCAGTATTTCCGGGTCGGTGTAGGGCGGCCGTTTGGCGAAATCGTCCTCGCCATACAGGCGAAAACAAATGCCGCTGGCGACGCGCCCGCAGCGGCCCGAGCGCTGGTTGGCCGCGGCCTGGGCGATTGCCTCGACCTGCAATTGCTCGACCTTGTTGCGATGCGAATAGCGCTTGACGCGGGCCAGCCCGGCATCGACCACGTAGCGAATGCCGGGCACCGTCAACGACGTCTCGGCAACGTTGGTCGCCAGCACCACCCGCCGCCCCTGGTGCGGCTGGAATACGCGGTTCTGTTCCTGCGCCGACTGGCGGGCAAACAGCGGAAGGATTTCGGTTCCGGGACTGCCGCGCCGATCGAAGCTGTGTTTCCTCAAGGCTTCGGCCGCCTCGCGGATTTCGCGCTCGCCCGGCAAAAACACCAGCACGTCGCCGGGCCCGGCCCGCTGGGCCTCGTCGACGGCGTCGACGATGGCGTCATTGACCTGGCGATCCTTGTCGGCGGCATCGTCTTGCACCGGCCGCCATCGGACCTCGATCGGATAGAGACGGCCGGACACCTCGATCACCGGGGCGGCGTCGAAGTGGCGCGAGAACATGGCGGCATCGAGGGTGGCCGAAGTAACAATCACTTTCAGGTCGGGACGCCGCGGCAGCAGCAGTTTCAAGAAGCCCAGCAGGAAGTCGATGTTGAGGCTGCGCTCATGGGCCTCGTCGATGATAATCGTGTCATAGGCGCGCAACTGCGCGTCTCCTTGCGTCTCGGCCAGCAGAATGCCGTCGGTCATCAGCTTGATGTAGGTCTCCGGCGAGACCCGGTCGCTGAAACGCACCTTGTAGCCGACAAAATGACCCAGTTCGCTTCTCAACTCCTGGGCGATCCGTGTCGCGGTGGCGCGCGCGGCAATGCGCCGCGGCTGGGTATGGCCGATCAGCCCGGCGCAGCCGCGGCCCAACTCCAGGCAGATCTTCGGCAATTGGGTGGTCTTGCCCGAGCCGGTTTCGCCGCAGACGATGATGACCTGGTGCGTGCCGATGGCCCGGGCGATCTCGGCCCGGCGTGCACTCACCGGCAGTGACTCGTCATAGTCTATGGCCGGCCGTGCGGCCAGGCGCGCCTGAAAGCGGGCAGCCTGCTGACTCGACTTCATTTCGCGAGTTGCAGAACCGTGTATATCCCCAGCCCGGTCAGCAGCAAAGACCCGCACAGGTGCAGCGAAGCGGTGCCCGCCGCCCAGGCATATTCGGCACGCTGGATCATGGCGACCACTTCGGCGGAAAAAGTCGAAAAGGTGGTCAGGCCGCCCAGCAAGCCGGTGATGACGAACAACTTGAACTCCTGCGGCAGATCGACGTTGATGTGGAACACCGTCACCGCCGCGCCGACCAGGTAT
>JBAYJH010000335.1:0-5293 GCA_041665185.1 Sterolibacterium sp. | reverse complement strand
TCGCTACCCGTTGGGACGTCCTTGTCGTTTCGGAGGACGGATAGGACCTCGTTCGTCACAGTCCGGACTAGTACATCCGGAGGTACGGTCCCCATCTGCGCTACAGATGCCGATGCGAACCAGAAAGTGCTCAACAACCAATACCGGCCGATTCGATTATTCATTTCACCCTGCCTTCCTATTCGTAGTGTATGTCCCGGACTCGTCAGGTGTCGCTTTCCGAACTGTCCAGCGTGGATATTGCGAGGTCGGTTGGACTGCGACGATACCCGCGCCAGTCGCTAGATTGGAGCGCAGAACGCGATTAATGGCAGATCGCCGCTCGCTTCCTGTTCGCCTGTGACAAGTTGTGCAAGTACATGATGGAGTTGGGCGGCTTCACGCAGCGTGCGTGGTCGGGTGCGCCATGTCGCCGCGGCCGAAACGCGCTGCCAGCATCAATGTCGACGACACGAGCACAACCAGCATCACCGCGCCGCTGATATAACCCGGCACCTCGAAGGTTTCCCGTGCCTGGATGAATAACAAGACGGTAATCAGGCCGCGCGGCGCTATCCAGCCCAACGATCTTGCGCCGGCCGAACCACGCAGCACCCTCAGCATCGCAAACCGGCTGGCAAAAACGACCGCTAAGACCAGCGCGGCCCACAGCAATGCCCAAAGCGAAAGAAGATCCGAGACATCGGTCCAGTAACCGAGCAGTACAAAGAAGAAGCCGCGTACCACGAACGTCAGTTCGGTCACCAGCGTTTTGAATTCCGACAAGGTGGCATCGTATTCCGCGTCGACCCAGCCCTGAAATGGACGAAAACGTGTCACCAGTGTAGGCTTGTTCAGCAGCAGACCGAAGAACAGGACCATGATCAAGGGTGACAGGTGGAAGATCTTCCCTGTCGCGTAAAGTGCGAATAGACCTGCAAGTAGCGGCATGAAACGAACATGGCCATCGATCCGCAGCAGCATCAGCATGAGCGTGCCTGCACAAAGCAGAGAGAGGAGCAGCGACAGCACGCCGCCGCCCAGCAGGTTGAGTACCGCCCCGAGAAGGCTGCCGTCCGAGCCAAGCAGGGAAAAAAACACCAATACGCCGACGATGTCCGACATTGAACTTTCATAAACCACGAATTCACGCTCTTTCGGCGGCAGAAAGCTGCTGCTGGGGATCGCCACCGCGCTGCTGATGACCGAAAGAGGTGTGGCCAGCAGGAGCGCCTGAACCGGGGTCAATCCGAGAAACGCCACAGCCGCGGCAGAAAACGCCGTCGCGCAAATCACGAAACCAGCGCCGGCCATGACCAGCGTCGCACCGATGAGCCGCAGGCGTTCGCGCCGAAGTTCGATGTCCAGGGCGCCTTCCAGCACGATCAACACTAACCCGATGGTACCGGCCAGGGACACCAAGGATCCGGCCGAGGCGATCTGGACGCCGAAGGAATCGAGTATTGGGCGCGCGACAAGTCCGGACGCGACGAGCACGATGACCGAGGGCAGGCCCATGCGCCGACATAAGCGCTCCACGCCGAACACCAAAAGCAAGAACAAGGAGGCGCCGAGGATGGTCTGATAGGTCATTTCGATGTGGTTTCGAAGGGCACTTGCGCCGTTAATGAAGAAATGACGAATCGATTTGTCGGTCAGTCGGTCTTGAACTACTACTATACTTGGAATTCAATGTGGAACTTCGGTGCTGAGCCGACAATTGGTTATCCGACATGCAGAAGCGTCTATTGAGTCGTATCGAGAAGGCCATCTGGGGCGTGCCGGGCCAGGCTCAGCCTCACTGGAGGACGCGTGGCTTGAGAATAGTGCGCACCTTATTGATGTTGGCGCGCGATCTTACGGGCGGTCAACTCACACTCCGCGCCATGGGTCTGGTGTATACGACGCTGTTGTCGATCGTGCCACTGCTTGCCTTGAGCTTCTCGGTGCTCAAGGCGTTCGGCGTCTATAACCAGATCGAGCCTGTCTTGCTGAATTTTCTAGCGCCGTTCGGCGAAGACGGCGAGAAGCTTGCGCGCGACACCGTCCAGTTCATCGTAAAGATCAACGTCGGCGTCGTAGGCACGCTCGGATTGGCATTGCTCGTTTACACGGCAATATCGATGATGCAGAAGATCGAGGAATCGCTGAATTACATCTGGCATATTCCCCGCACCAGGGGCTTTGGCGAGAGATTCAGTCGCTATCTGAGCGTGCTCCTGGTCGGTCCGATCCTGGTGTTTTCGGCAATGGGTCTCACCGCATCCTTCCTGGACATCGGTGCGGTGCGCGAGGCGCTGGCAATCGACATGCTGGACCTGACCGTGCAGGCGATTACCACCGTCATGCCCTATCTACTGGTGAGTGCGGCGTTTACCCTCGTCTACATTTTCGTCCCGAATACGCGGGTGAGGTTCGGTCCGGCACTGGTCGGCGGCGTGACTGGCGGTGTTGCCTGGCAAACCGCTGGGTGGGCATTCGCTGTCGTGGTGGCGTCGTCTTCGGGTTACACGGCAATCTACTCGGGGGTGGCCATCCTGGTCCTCTCGATGATCTGGTTATTCTTGAGTTGGCTGATTCTGCTGTTCGGCGCCAGCGTGGCGTTCTATGTCCAGCACCCGGAGTATCTGTACGCGAAGGCGGGGGAACCGCGGCTGAGCAACCGGATGCGCGAACGGCTCGCGCTGTCGGTCATGAGCCTGATCGGAAGCCGGTTTCTCGCCGGCGAACGCGAACCGTCCGTGCCGGAATTCACCCGATTGCTCGGCATTCCGGTGCATGCATTGCAGGTAGTGCTGGATGCCCTGGAGCGGCGGCAACTGATCGCGCGCAGCTGCGATGAGCCGCCCATCTACATGCCGGCGCGCGACTTGTCCCTGATCTCGGTGGCGCAGGTGCTCGACACCGTGCGTTCGGCGGGCGAGGAACGCTTTCTATCGCCGGAGGGCCTGCCCGCGCCGCCGGCCGTCGATGAAGTGCTCAGGCGGATCGGCCAGGCAATGGAGACATCGGTGGGCGACATGACCATCCGCGACTTGGCGAGGCGTGTTGACGGCGACCGCGACGGTCGGGGACCTCCGGCGTCCGGACAACGGCCCGAGTCGGTCTGGAATCCGGGCTGAATCATTCGAACGAGGATGGGATGAGCGATTACCTCGCCTTGCTTCTGGGTGTCGCGTGCGCGGGCCTGGGCGGCGAGCTTTTCGTCCGGGGCGCGATCGGACTGGCGCACCTTGCGCGCGTCTCCCCCGGCATCGTCGGCGCGACGGTTGCCGCATTCGCGACTTCCAGTCCCGAGCTGTCGGTTTCGATCAGTTCCGCGATGGCGGGGGAACCGCAGATCGCCCTTGGCGACGCTCTCGGCAGCAACGTCGTGAATGTCGCGCTGATCCTCGCACTGGCGTTGGCAATATCGGGAATCCAGAGTTCCCGCGAAAGCGTGAAGCGGGATTTTCCGGTGGCGCTGTTGATCCCGATAATCACCGGCGTGCTGTTTCTGGACGGCGAGCTTTCGAGATTGGACGGCTTGCTGATGTTGAGCATGTTCCTCACCTGGCTGGCGGCGGCGGTCATCGACGCACGTAAGCAGAGAAGCGCGGCGCAAAGCGTTCTCGGCGAACATCGGCGCGGGCGGGTTGCAGTCGCTTGCGTTGCCGGTCTCATGCTCCTGGTTGCGGCGGGAAAGCTTATCGTGGTGGGGGCGCGAGGCCTCGCCCTTGCCTTCGGCCTCGACGAATTCATCATCGGGGCAACGATCGTGGCGATCGGCACGTCCATGCCCGAACTGGCGACAACCATCATCGCCAAGCTGCGCGGCCACGACGAGATCGGATTGGGGACGATCCTGGGCAGCAACATCTTCAACGGCATCTTCATCGTCGCCATCGCGGCCACGATTCACCCGATCGTGGTCGACTGGCGGGAAGTGGCGGCAACATTGGTATTCGGTCTGGCCGCCCTGGTATTCACCTACCCGTCGCGCCAAGGATTGATCGAGCGGCGGCGCGGGGTGTTGTTGCTCGTGCTCTATGTCGCTTATCTCGGGACGATTCTGCAACGCCCGATGGCTTGACGACGCTACCGAAACACCCTTTCACCGGCTCCCTGCAATGGGCCGAGGGGATTATTGCTCTCCTCGAACTCGTGGATCGCTGGTTGGCCGCCCGTGGCCTTGTAGACCACAATGTCATCGGCAACAAGCACCATCGCTTTGAAACGCCAACCGACGATCTCGGTCTTCCGGCGGAAGTTGAACAGGTCGGCGAGGAAATTGCCGTATCGTTTGCGCCTGGTCACGTGGTAGTCGACCTCGTAGCCCCGGCAGCGATTTCCCACGCGCAGGCATTCCAGAACCCCGGCATCAAGGGGGGAAGCGAGGATCGACGGGTTGATGACGTAGCGACCGAGCAGTTCCGAGTAAAGCAGAATCGTGATATTCGGATTGGACTCGGGGTCGAGCCCAAGAACTCTTAAGCCAGTGACAGTGGTCTGGTGCGGGACGATTCGTTCGAAGGCTTGCTGAGCCTCTTCATAGGTCCGCCATGGCCCGTCCGTAATCGCCTCCGAACGCGGCAGCAGTTCGCCGCATGCTCCCAAGGCTACAACTGCCAAACAGGTAGCGACACGGCCGGCAGTAGTCAAAATTGCATCGAACGAACTTCGATGCCTCGCGTCGTCCATTTCCCTTGGTCCCAGATGCAGAAATCTCGGATTCCCCCATCCCGGAATCCACATTTCGACGCACAGTCTATCCGAAATTCGATCTCACCGGCGCAGCCGGCGAGCGGAGCGCATGTCTGCTGGATCGCCATTGCACCGAGTTAGGTTTGCTGATCTGGCTCCGTTTTACCGGCAATTCGCCGAGACAACATTCGCGCCTTGCCGCTCTTCTTGACTTCATACATCAGTTCATCTGCGGCCTTGACCATCTCAGGGAAGAGGCGATCCGCGCTTTCGAACCAGGCTACGCCGGCGCTGACCGTCACGGGCGGGTACCGCTCGAGCGCGGTGTTCATTGCGGCGTGCGCCTTTCTCCCGGCTTCCAGCGCCGCGTCGTATCCTATCTCGGGCAGCAGGACGGCGAATTCGTCACCGCCCAGGCGCGCAATTCGATCGCTGGTGCGCAAGGCACTGAGGAGCGCTTCAGCGGCCCGGCGCAATGCCTCGTCGCCGGAGTCATGGCCCCGAGTGTCATTGAGCTTCTTGAATTCGTCGAGATCCAGGAATATCACGGCAATAGAGTGGGAATATCGCGTCGACCTGGCAACTTCTTCGGCCCCAGCTTGCAGAAAGGCCCGGCGGTTTTGCAGCCCGG
>JBAYJH010000334.1:0-5304 GCA_041665185.1 Sterolibacterium sp. | reverse complement strand
GAATCGCGCTTGGCGATGGCCGAGCCGAGCACTTCCATCAGTTCGATATTGCCCTTGAGCAGATCGCGCGTGAATTTGATCACGTTGCGGTTCAGGGAAATGATGACCGGATAGAGCACCAGGGTCGTCACCAGCACCGTGCACAGCGCCATCAACAGTGTCACCGCGAGATCCTGGCGCAAGCGGGCCAGGATCTCCGGATCGATGATGAAGACCCCTTCGAGAAAGCCGGCGGTGGCCCCGGACTTGTCCTTGATGGGCACCAGGGCCTGTAGCACGTTGTGTCCATCGACCTGGAAACGATCGTACTTGACCCTGCCGTCGCGCGGGAAGACGTGGGTATATTGCTTGAGATGCTGCTCGATGGTCTCGAAGCGCGGATTCACCCGCTCCAGCAGCTTGTCCCCGGCGCGGTTGTAAATCTCGACGACGATGAAGTTGTCGCGCATAACCCCGTCGGTCATCTGCTCCAGCGCCGGCCGATCGACCGTGGGCGTGTTGATGACGGCCAGATGATCCTCGCTGATGTGGGCCGCTTCGGCGCTGACGATGCCCACCAGTTGATCGTCAATCTTTTCGATGCCGAAGTAGTACACCGTTCCGCCGACCGCCAGGGAAATCAGCAGCCAACTGGCCGTCAGGCGTTGCAGCAGCAGGCGGTGGATATTCAGCATTGCAGACTCGGCGAGGCTAACAAATTACAATGATACCCTTGCATTGTTAAGTGCATCTCAAAAAGGAGCGGGCATGGATCTGGGCATAGCAGGCAGGCAGGCGCTGGTCTGCGCCGCCAGCAAGGGGCTGGGGCGCGGTTGCGCGTTGGCGTTGGCCCGCGAAGGCGTGGCGCTTACCGTCGTCGCCCGCGGTCGCGAGGCACTGGAGGCGACGGCCGCCGCGATCCGCGCCGAAACCGGCGCCACGGTGCAAGTGGTTGCGGCCGACATCGCCACGCCGGAAGGCCGTGCGGCGGCGCTGGCGGCCTGTCCGCAACCGGATATCCTGGTGAATAACGCCGGCGGTCCGCCGCCCGGCGATTTCCGCGACTGGACACGCGACGACTGGATCAAGGCCCTCGACGCCAACATGCTGACGCCGATCGAGCTGATCAAGGCCACGGTGGACGGCATGATCGCCCGCAACTTCGGCCGCATCGTGAATATCACCTCGGGCGCGGTCAAGGCGCCGATCGACGTGCTGGGTCTTTCCAACGGCGCGCGCTCCGGCCTCACCGGCTTCGTCGCCGGCCTGGCGCGCAAGACCGTCAAGCACAACGTCACCATCAACAACCTGCTGCCGGGCTTCTTCGACACCGACCGGATTCAGGCGGTGGTGGGCGGCGCCGCCAAGGCCAAGGGCATTTCCTATGAAGCGGCGCTGGCCGAGCGCGTCGCCACCATTCCCGCCGGGCGCATCGGCAATCCGCTGGAATTCGGCCAGGCCTGCGCCTACCTGTGCAGCGCCCAGGCCGGCTTCGTCACCGGCGCCAACTTCCTGATGGATGGCGGCGCCTATCCGGGAACCTTCTAGCAACTATACTAAGCATTGGAACGGGAGCGTCGCGTGTGCGCTGCACGCACCGCGGCAACCAGATCACCAGACATGGCAGGGAAATCGTGGGCGGAAAAAAGCCGCAGTCGGCTCCGGATGTATCCCGCGCAGGCCAGATAGAACGGGCCTTGCGGGCGGTCGAGCAACTCCGCAAGGAAGCCTTGCAGCTCGAGGAGAAGTTCGCCGAAACGCTACGGCGCACCGCGCCGGCGTTGCGCAACAGCGCCGCCAACTTGATGCACTATCTGGCCGTGCGGCACAACGATATCCGCAATCTGCAACGCGACCTGGCCAAACTGGGACTCAGTTCCCTGGGGCGCATGGAAGCGCATGTGCTGTCTTCCCTCAACGACGTCGCACTGGCGCTGTGCCTGATCGGCAAGCGGCCGGTCCCGGAAGACATGAAGCGGACGCCGTCCGTCACTTTCGACAGCGGCGACGCCATCCTGGCCAACCACGCCGATGCCGTCCTCGGGCCGGTGCCGACCGATCGCAAGACTCGGGTGATGGTCACCATGCCGAGCGAAGCCGCCGGCGATCCGGCCTACATCGCCGACCTGCTGGCGCAGGGCATGAATATCATGCGGATCAACTGCGCCCACGACAACTTCGAGGTGTGGACGCGGATGATTAAAAACTTGCGCCTCGCCGAAAAGAAACTCGGCTTGTCGTGCAAGATTTCCTTCGACCTGGCCGGGCCGAAGCTCCGGACCGGCGGAATCGAGACCGGCGAGTGCGTCGTCAAGTGGCGTCCCACCCGGAATGCCCTGGGCCAGGTGACCGCCCCCGCCATCGTCAAATTCATCATGGGCGCTCGCGCCGACGCCGCGACCGAAGCCGCGACCGGCACATCCATCCCGATCCAGGGAAAGCTGCTGGACAAGGCCAAGGTCGGCGACTTCATCGAACTGACCGACACCCGCGGCAGGCATCGCTCACTCGAGGTGATCGAAGTCGACGCGGATGCCTGCGTTTGCCAGACCGATCGCACCGCCTATGTGAACCCCGGCATCGAAATCAAGCTCAGGCGCAAGGACAAGGCGCTCGCCAAGGCACACATCGGCGACCTGCCGCCGCTACAGCAGGCGATCCCGCTCAAGGGCGGGGACATCCTGGAACTGGCCAGGGGCAATATCCTGGGCCGGGCGGCAGTCGTCGACGGCAGCGGCAAGGTGATCAAGCCGGCACTCGTCGGCTGTTCGCTGACCGAGGTATTTCGCAACGTGCGCAAAGGCGAAAGAATCTTTTTCGATGACGGCAGAATCTCCGGCGTAATCGTTAACGTCACCTACAACCGCATCAAGGTGCAGATTTCCAGCGCGGTCGGCGGAACTGTCAAACTGTTGGGGGAAAAGGGCATCAACCTGCCCGACTCCGATCTCAAGCTGCCGGCGATGACCGTCAAGGACCATGAAGACCTGGCGTTCGCAGTCCGGCATGCCGACATGGTGGCGATGTCTTTCGTCCAACGGGTGGCGGATGTCGAGGAACTGATCGCGGCGCTGGACCGGCTGCAAGCCGGGCAACTCGGCATCGTCCTCAAGATCGAGACCCACGAGGCCTTCAAGCGCCTGCCCAGCCTGCTGCTCAGCGCCATGCGGCACTATCCGGTGGCGGTAATGGTGGCGCGCGGCGATCTCGGCGTCGAGGTCGGCTTCGAGCGCCTCTCGGAAGTCCAGGAAGAGATTCTCTGGCTCTGCGAAGCCGCGCACGTGCCGGTCATCTGGGCCACCCAGGTGCTCGAATCCCTGGCCAAGGGCGGCATGCCTTCGCGCGCCGAGGTCACCGACGCGGCGATGGGCACCAGCGCGGAATGCGTGATGCTGAACAAGGGGCCGTATATTCTCCAGACCATGGAATTCCTCTGCGACGTCCTGAACCGCATGGAGGCCCATCACAACAAGAAGACCGCCATGCTGCGCAAGCTCTCCATCTCGGAATTGCGCCGGCGCGGCGATCAGCAGTAAGGCCGGGCGAGTTCATGGCTACGTATGTCGCCTACACGCCGACCGGCGTCATCGGCAAGGCACTCTTCAATATGGACGCTTTTGGCCTGGCCAATTACAAGGTTTCCGGCACGGTACGCGTGTCGGTCTCCGACAGCTACACCGAATCGCAATACGTCGCACTTTCCGCGTCACTGGCGGATGGCGTATATACCGCCCTCGGCTCGGGAAACGGCGCCTGGACTCCCGCGCAACTCGCCAATATCGATGCCGTCACGGCGGCCTATTCGAGTTTCATCGATTTGCAGTTTTTGCCGGTCGCCGACTATTCCGGATCCACGCCCGGTGCCGTCGCCAGCAACACCGACATCGATATCAGCCTCATCTACCGCCCGGATTGGTCGTACTCAGGGGCCAGCGGGGGCGGCACGGACAGCAACTTCGGCTATGCCGGAAGCCGCGGAGATGTGATCCTCAACTGGGACGGATTCGGTTCGGCGGGGTTGAGCAACGACAAGTCCCTGAACTCAAACTCGTTCGGCTTTCACACCTTAATGCACGAAATCGGCCATTCGCTCGGCCTGTCGCATCCGCACAACGCCGTCACCAACGGCGTTGCAACCATGACCGCCGATTACGCCGCGACGACTGGCGCCGGATTCGACCGGCTCGGCTTCCCGGTCGGCCGCCCGCTCGACATGAACAAGGAATACTTCTCGATCATGTCCTATGACGACCAGCGGGTCACCGGGCAGGCCGACACCTATGCGCAGACCCCCATGATCCTCGACGTCATCGCCTTGCAGGAAGCCTATGGCGAAGGCAGCGGAACATCCGCGACCGGCAACGACGTCATCGCGCCGGGCGGCAAGGGTGGCGTCGCCGCGTACCGGACCTATTTCGATCGCGGCGGCATCGATACCGTCGATCTGGTCAATTATCCCTCCGGTGCCTACCTGCACATGGGTACCAGCATCGTCGGGGCCGCCCATCCGGTGGGCGTCTCGATGAGCCGCGACGACGAGTATTCCATGGTCGTGCTCGAGCGCGATCCGGCCAGTTTGCGCTGGTTCTATGGCGACTACGAAAACGCTATCGGCAGCGCCGGCAACGACCACATCGTCGGCAATTCCCTGAACAATACCATCGGCGGCCAAGCCGGCGACGATACGCTCGACGGGCAGACGGGCGATGATTCAATCGCCGGCGGCGATGGCAACGACAACCTGAGCGGAGGGAGCGGCAACGACACCCTGGATGGCGGCGCGGGCATAGACACGGCCGTCTTCGCCGGGCGCATGGCCGACTATTCCGTGAGCGCCGGCGCCCATGCCGTCAAGGACAACGTCGGAGCCGGCCGAACAGACACCTTGATTGCCATCGAACGCCTCCAATTTTCGGACACCAAACTGGCACTCGACGTGAATATCGGCCAATCCGGCGCGGAAGCGGCTCTGTTGATCGGCGCAGTAAAGGGCAAGGCCGCGCTCGCCGACAAGATTCTGGTCGGCGAACTGCTGAATTACTTCGACGCCGGCAATACGCTGCTGACGGCGGCGACCGCCCTGGTGAACACCGGGATCATGGATAGCCTGGCTGGCGGCCCCGCCACTGGCGCCTATGTGAACCTGATCTACCACGCGGTCACCGGGCAGGTCGCGACGGCCGGCGACACCGGCGCACTCGCCGCCCTGATCGATGGCGGGAGCTACTCCAAGGCAGGCTTCCTGGCCGCCGCCGCCGAGTTGCCGCAAAATCAGGCCAATGTCGGACTGACGGGTTTGCCGCAGACCGGCCTCGAATATTCCTG
>JBAYJH010000333.1:0-5305 GCA_041665185.1 Sterolibacterium sp. | reverse complement strand
TGATCCGGGTCGATTCCGCGATCTGCGCCAACGGCAAGACCACCGTGAAACTCACTCAAGGTGAATTCAGCCGCGACCGGCCGATGAAAAAGCCGCTGCGCTGGCGCGTGCCGGTGATGGTGCGGCAGATCGGCGGCGAGGCTTCGACCAGCACCCTGGTGGGGAATGGCACGGCGACCATCAAGGTACCGGGCTGTGCGCCGATGATCGTCAATGCCGGGCAGGCGGGTTACTACCGCACCCTGTACCAGCCGGCGCATATCGGCCAGATAGCCAGCCGCTTCGCGGCAATGCAAGCCATCGACCAGATCGGCGTCCTCTCCGATACTTGGTCGCTGGGCATGGGCGGCCGGCAATCCCCCGCTCATTTCCTCGACCTGGTCAACGCCACGTCGCTGTCCGCCGATCCGCAAGTCTGGGGCAAGATCGCCGCCGTATTCGCCACACTCGATCGCATCTATTCCGGCGACCCGGCTCGCCGCAAGATATTCCGCAAGTTCGCCATCGACCGTTTGGCGCCCAAGCTGGCACAGGTCGACTGGCTGGCGCGTCCCAATGAAGCAGACACGCTGGCGATCCTGCGCGATCAGCTCATCGAAACTCTCGGAACCCTTGGCGACTCGGCGGTGATCGGCGAAGCCCGCCGTCGTTTTGCGGCGCAGTCCGGCGATGCCTCGGCACTGCCCGGCGTGCTGCGCAAGACCGTCCTCCGGGTGGTCGCCGTGAACGCCGATGCGGCGACCTGGGAGCAACTGCACGCGGCCGCCGCGAACGAGAAAGGGCCGATGATCCGCGATCAGTTCTACGATCTCCTCGCGGCAACCGACGATCCCGGCTTGGCGCAACGCGCGCTGGAACTCGCCCTGAGCGCCGAACCGGGCGAAACCGGCAGTGCGGCCATGATCAGGCGCGTCGCCTTGCTGCATCCGGACCTGGCATTCGATTTTGCGCTGGCGAACATGGTGCGGGTGCGGGCCAAACTGGATGCCTCCGCGCTCAGCCGCTACTTCCCGTCGCTGGCCCGGTCCTCGTTCGATCCGGCGATGATCGCCAAGCTGAATGCCTATGCGACGGCTTACTTGGCGCCCAAGGCGCGGCGCGACGCAATGGCCGCGGCGGCCAACGTCGCTTACTGGGTCAAGGTGAGAAGCGAGCGCCTGCCCTTGATCGATGCGTGGTTGGCCCGGAATTCAGGTTGAAATGTCCGGACGCTGATCGCTCCCTCCACCAGACAGGCGCCAGATGCCAGACATACACGATAGCCATCAGCCGCCGCACACGCCGATGATGCAGCAGTATCTGGCGCTCAAAGCCGAGCACCCGGACATGCTGCTGTTCTATCGGATGGGTGACTTCTACGAACTGTTCTTTGCCGATGCGGAAAAAGCCGCGCGTCTGCTCGACATTACCCTGACCCGGCGCGGCCAGTCGGCCGGCCTGCCTATCCCCATGGCCGGGGTTCCCTATCATGCCGTCGAGCAATACCTGGCGCGGCTGGTGAAACTCGGCGAATCGGTGGCGATCTGCGAACAGATCGGCGATCCGGCCACCAGCAAAGGGCCGGTGGAGCGCGCGGTGACGCGCATCGTCACACCGGGCACGCTGACCGACGCGGCGCTGCTCGACGACAAGCGCGATTGCCTGTTGTTATCGCTGAAGCAGGATGGACGGCGTAGCGGCTTGGCCTGGCTCAATCTTGCCAACGGCGACCTGTGCGCGCTCGAATGTCCGAGCGAAGCGCTGGCGATGCATTTCGAGCGCCTGCGGCCGGCCGAAGTGTTGCTGCCGGACGGCCAGCGCGGCGAACTGCCGGAGGCGCGTGGCGCCGCATTCAAGCGTCTGCCCGACTGGCATTTCGATAGCGGATCGGCGGAACGCCTGCTGACGGCGCATTTCGGCACGCTCGATCTCGCCGCCTACCTGCCCGAAGACAGTCTGGGATTGCCGCTGGGTCTGGCCGCCGCCGGCGCGCTGTTTCAGTATGCCCACAACACGCAGCGCCAGGCGCTGGCGCATGTCACCCGCCTCAAGGTGGAAAGCGAAAGCGAATATCTGCGGCTCGACGCGGCCACTCGCCGTAACCTGGAAATTTCAGAGACGTTGCGCGGCGAAGCCGCGCCCACCCTGCTTGCGCTGCTCGACACCTGCGCCACCAGCATGGGCACCCGCTGGCTGCGCCATTGCCTGCACCACCCGCTGGCCGAACGCGGCATCGCCGCGGCGCGCCATCAGGCGGTCGCCGAATTGCTCGATGAGAACACCGGGATCGCCCCCTGGCGGGCGTTCCACGAGGGATTGCGGAGTATCGCCGACATCGAGCGCATCACCGCCCGGATCGCCCTGAAAAGCGCCCGCCCGCGCGACCTCTCGGCGCTACGCGACAGCCTTGCCGCGCTGACGGCGCTGCGTGCCCCGCTCGACGCGACCCAGGGCGAGTTGCTGGCGGGCATTCGCGCCGACCTGGCGACGCCGGTCGAGGCGCTGGGGTTGTTGCAGCGCGCCGTGCGCGTCGAACCCTCGGCGCTGCTGCGCGAAGGTGGCGTCATCGCCGACGGCTACGATGCGGCGCTCGACGAATTGCGGGCGCTACAAAACAACTGCGGCGAGATCCTGCTGGAAATCGAGGTGCGCGAGAAGGCACGCACCGGGATCGCCAACCTCAAGGTCGAGTACAACAAGGTGCATGGCTTCTACATTGAGGTCAGCCATGCGAATACCGCCAAGGTGCCCGACGACTATCGCCGCCGCCAGACGCTGAAGAACGCCGAGCGTTATATCACGCCGGAGCTCAAGGCCTTCGAGGACAAGGCGCTCTCCGCCAACGAACGCGCGCTGGCGCTGGAGAAACAGCTTTATGAAGCCCTGCTCTTGGAGCTCGGCGCGTATATCGCCGAACTGCAACGGATCGCCCGCGCCGTGGCGCTGGCCGACGGACTGTGTGCGTTCGCCGAGGCGGCGCAACGCCTCGACTATTGCCGGCCGCAATTCCGGGATTCGCCGGGCATCGACATCGAGGGCGGACGCCACCCGGTGGTCGAGGCGCAGGTGGCCGCCCAGCGCGGAACGTTTATCGCCAATGACGCGCGCCTGTCGGCGACCCGGCGCCTGCTGCTGGTCACCGGCCCGAACATGGGCGGCAAGTCGACCTATATGCGCCAGACGGCGCTGATCGCGCTGCTGGCCCATTGCGGCTGCTTCGTACCGGCCCGGTCGGCGCGCCTGGGACCGCTCGACGCGATCTACACGCGCATCGGGGCTTCCGACGACCTCGCCTCCGGCCGCTCGACTTTCATGGTGGAGATGACCGAAGCGGCAGCGATCCTGCACGGCGCCACCGAACGCTCACTGGTGCTGATGGACGAGATCGGCCGCGGCACCTCGACCTTCGACGGCATGGCCCTGGCCTTCGCCATCGCCCGCCACCTGATCGAGAAGAACCGCGCGTTCACCTTGTTCGCGACCCACTATTTCGAACTGACGCGGCTGGCCCATGACTATCCGGAATGCGCCAACGTGCATCTCGATGCCGTTGAACACGCCCACCGCATTGTCTTCCTGCATGCGGTCGAGGAAGGCCCGGCCAGCCAGAGCTACGGCATCCAGGTGGCGGCGCTGGCCGGCATACCCGGCAGCGTGATCCGCGACGCCAAGCGGCGCCTCGCCGCGCTGGAAAACCGTGAAGCCACCCAGGACGGGCAAGGGCCGCAGGCCGACCTGTTCGCTGCGGCACCCGTCGTGGCCGAAATCGAACCACACCCGGCGCTGGACGCGCTACGCGATCTCGACCCAGATTTGTTGTCGCCGCGCGAGGCGCTGGACAAGCTTTACCAGTTGAAACGCCTCACCGATTAGTCGTCATTACCCCAGACTCAGAAGCGGGCACTAGTGATGGTGGTGGCCGCCCGGCCCGTGGGCATGGCCGTGGGCGAGTTCCTCGGTGCTGGCCGAGCGGACTTCGGTGACCGTGCAGGAAAACACCAGCGACATGCCGGCGAGAGGATGGTTGCCGTCGACCACCACCTTGTCGCCTTCGATGTCGGTGATGGTGAACAGCATATCATCGTCGTCGCCCTCGCTGCCGCGCTCGAACTGCATGCCGACCTCGATCTGCTCGGGGAACAGGCTGCGCGCCTCGACATTGACCAGTTCCGCGTCATAGTCGCCGAAGGCCTCTTCCGGTTCCAGTTTGACCTTCAGCGTCGCCCCGACATCCTTGCCATGCAACTCTTCTTCGATGCGCGGGAAAATGCCGTCGTAGCCCCCATGGATATACACCAGCGGCTGGCTGCCTTCGTCTATCACGTTGCCGTCGCTGTCATGGACTTGATAGGCTAGGGTTACGACGGAATTTTTCGCAATTTGCATGGCTTCTCCAGTTGTTTGACGAGTTGCAGGACTTCGCTGACATGTCCGCGCGGGTTGATGTCGTAAAGCGCATGGCGGACCACGCCATGGCTGTCAATGACGAAAGTGGAACTGATCACGCACAGCTTGCGGGCGCCATCCTTTTCACGCATCTGGCAAACGCCGTATTTGCGGCTCACCTCGCCCTCGTCATCGGCCAGCAGCCGAACCGAAAGGCCGTGCTTATCGCGAAACTCGGCATGGCGCAGACAATCGTCGCGACTGACGCCGAGAATGACGCAGCCGTGACGCGTGAACTCTTCCTCGTGATCGCTGAAATCGATGGCCTCGAGCGTACAGAACGGCGTGTCGTCGCGCGGATAAAAAAACAACACTGCGTGCTGTCGGCCGCGCAGCGACGACAGGTCGAAACTCTCCATGTCCGCATCGGACAATGTGAACGAAGGAGCGGTTTGGCCGACTTGCAGCACTGACATATCCCAGAAAGCGACGGATGGATTCTAACCGAGGCTTTCAAGAAAATGCCAGATTATCTGGAGGAAGCCTTTCCACGGTGTCGCCCCGCCCGCGAGCCCAGGGACACGGCCGCTTCACCCGGTGGCGACTCAATCCAGGCGGTGCGTTGCGGCGAGATAATCCTGCGAGCGCATCTCGATCAGGCGACTGACGGTCCGCTTGAATTCTCCGGCTTGCGGTCCCGCGCGATACAGGTCGTCCGCCGGGCACGCGGCGCTCAACAACAGCTTGACCCGATGCTCGTAGAGCACATCGATCAGCCAGGTAAAGCGCCGGGCCTCGGCGGCCATATGGGCGTCCATGTGCGGCACACCCGACAGCAGCAAGGTCTGGAAACGCCGCGCCAGATCGAGGTAATCGATCTGCGAACGCGGCCCGCCGCAAAGCGTGGCAAACTCGAACCAAATGATTCCCGGCGCGCGGC
>JBAYJH010000332.1:0-5337 GCA_041665185.1 Sterolibacterium sp. | reverse complement strand
TCTTCCAGGGGGCATGGGCGTCCCGCCCGTGTGCGGCACTGGTGTTGCTGCGAGGCTCGGTCTCTAAACGGGCGGGACGCCCGTTCCCCCTGTGGTTTGCAACTTTCGGAGATGCGCCCACTCGATGCGGAGGTCATCGTGAGCGCTTGACTCCCAATCTCCAATCCATCAATCTGCGCCGATGGAAACACCAGCTTCCGGCTTCAAACTCCGGGCCAACGCCCCGGAGTGCCCGGCGTCCCTGCCGAGCCGGGGTGGCGCTTGGGAGCGTTTGGTAGTTTTGCAGGAAGCTATGAAGGAAGGCATTTAGATGCATTGGCTTGACTGGACCATCGTCTTTCTGGCGATCGCCATTCCTCTATGCATCGGATTACTGACGAAGGCCTATGTGAAAGGCGTGTCGGATTTCCTGTCGTCGGGGCGCATCGCCGGCCGTTACGTGATTGCGGTCTCCTCGGGCGAGGCCGGCATGGGGTTGATCTCTCTGGTGGCGATGTTCGAGCAATATTACCAGTCCGGCTTTGCCTACGGTTTTTGGGGAAGCATTGCCTCTCCTATCATGATCATCCTGGGATTGACGGGTTACCTCATCTACCGCTTCCGGGAAACCCGCGCCATGACCCTGGGGCAGTTTCTGGAGATGCGCTACAGCCGCCGGTTCCGGTTATTCGCGGGCATCCTGCAATCCATTTCCGGCATCATCAACTACGCCCTATTTCCAGCGGTCGGCGCGCGGTTCCTGGTATACGTCTGCGGTTTGCCGGTTGACGTCACGGTCGGCGGATTCGTCTTCCCCACCTTTGCGCTGCTGATGGCCCTCTTCCTGGGTATCGCGGTGTTGCTCGCGACCCGGGGCGGCATGATCGCGATCATGGTCGTCGACTGCTTCCAAGGCATCCTGGGGTATCCCATGTACCTGATCATCACGGCATTTATTCTGCTGAGATTTTCCTGGTTCCACGACATCGCGCCGGTCATGTTCGACCGACCTCCCGGGCACAGTCTTCTCAATCCATTTGACATCGGTGAGCTGCGCGACTTCAACCTGCTCTTTATCCTAATCGGACTCGTGAGTTCGATCATCAACCGCATCGGCTGGTCCGGAGGAATGGCATTCTCCACTGCCGCCAAGAACGCGCACGAACAGAAGATGGCCGCAGTGCTGGGCAATTGGCGCAACGGCTTTCACTATTCGATGATCGTCTTGATGGCAATCGTCGGCTTTGCTTTCCTCAATGGTGACCGGTTCCAGGCGGGTGCGAAGGGCGCCGTCGCCTGCCGGACCGATCTGGCGGTCAAGGCGGTGCAGGATGTGGCCAAGGGGGAGAACTTGGCGCCGGTTCGCCAGGAAGTGATCGAATACCTTAAGACCGGGACCGTTACTCCCGAACTTCAAGCCATGCTGGCGAAGACCGAAGCCATCAAGGCGCAGGAAAAGATCGACCGTGAAAAAATCAAATATGTCGTGCAGGAGGATGCCGCCAAGGACACCACCGTCGTCGCGCCGAACGCGTCGGAGGAAAAACAGAAGGCGCGGGAGGCCCGCATCCAGGTCGCCAAGGACGCCATCCGCTCAGTGGATCCGGCCACGTCACAGACCTTTGGAACGATTTTCGGGCAGATGCGCGTGCCCATGGCGTTGCGCTACCTCCTGCCCATCGGGATTCTGGGCCTTTTTTGTGCGCTCTGCATCATGGGAATGATGTCCTGCGATATCTCGTACATGCACTCCTGGGGTTCCATTCTCGTGCAGGACATCATCCTGCCGATTCACGGCAAGCCGCTATCCCCCCAACGCCACCTCGCCCTGTTGCGCTGGATGATTGCGTTCGTCGCCTTGTTTGCCTTTTTCTTCAGCTTATTTTTCGGGCAGGTGGATTTCATCTTGATGTTCTTCACGATCACCGGCGCCATTTGGCTGGGCGGGAGCGGGCCCTGCCTGGTCGGCGGCCTGTACTGGAAGCGTGGGACGACGGCCGGGGCCTGGACCGCGTTGCTGGTCGGTTCGGGCCTGGCTGTGACCTCCCTCCTCGTTCAGAAATCATGGGTCGGCTCGATCTACCCCTGGCTGTATGAACAGCACCTGGTGGACACCGTGGCCGCCGGGCTGGCATTCGCCTCCGGCCCCTTCGAGCCGATCATCAAGTGGCGGATGAGCAGCGAGAAGTTTCCCATCAATTCCCAGGAACTCTACGGCCTCGGCATGTTGCTCAGCATCGGGTCATACATCGTCGTTTCCCTGCTCACCAGCCGCGAGCCCTTCAACATGGACCGCATGCTGCATCGCGGCAAATACCAATACGAAGGCGCAAAGCTGATAAAGGAGAGGCTGACCTGGCGCAACCTTGTGACCAAACTGATCGGGATTGACAACCAGTACAGCCGGGGGGACAAAGTCCTGGCCTGGTCGGTGTTCATCTGGTCATTCGGCTGGGGGTTCCTGTGCTCGTTCGTGGGAGTGGTCGTGTGGAACTTCTTCAGCCCGTGGGGCAATAACGGGTGGTCGCTCTGGTTCTTCATCAACAATTTCGTTATCGCCATCGTCATCGGTTTGGTTTCAACCGTCTGGTTCACCATCGGCGGGATCATTGACTTGCGGCGGCTGTTCAAGGGGTTGGCGGCCGAAAAACGAAACGTCCTCGACGACGGACGCGTGATCGGCCATGTCTCCGCCGACGACGTCGAATTGGTCGAACGCGTTGACCACGCGATCATCCCGGAAGCTCACATTGAGGAGGTCATTCTCCATGAAAAGACAGAAAAGGAATGAGAAGGAAGCGCAGGCAAAGTTCGCATTCTAATTTGGAGGGCTGTGGGAAATCCCCCGTCGCCGCCGGGGAGACCTTGATAATTGCCCGGAGGCGATGATGAGCACGCGGGTTGATTTAACGCTTTCTATTCCTGCCCAGCCGGAGGTTGGCGCTGCCGTGGTCACGCAGGAAGAGCTGCGCGTTCAGCATTACACGGGCATGATTTATCACTTCAGCCACAACGGCATGGTGGGAACCTACCTGGATATGCCGGGACACATCAAGGAAACCACGGATGGGTTTGATGCCGCCAATTATCCTATGGAAAAGTTGTTCCGGGTGGAAGCCACGGTGATCCACTTGGACCGTGCCGGGGGCTCGGGTGCTGTCACCGCCGCGGAATTGGCGGACGCCTGTCCGCAACCCTTCCGGGGACAAGCGCTCGTGCTGAACGCGCTTGGCGCGCGCCGGTTTGATGCGATTGACTCCCGCAGCGTCTGGCTGGGCCCGGACGCGCGACGCTGGATCATCGACCGAAACATTCATTTGCTGGTGTCCGATATTTATGAATCAAAAACACTGGAGGGCGTGTTCCTGGACCTTTTTGGGGCCGGCATTAGCACGGTTTGTTTGCCGGTTAATTTATCCGCCTTGGTGACCCCGTATGTCCGCCTGACCGCCCTGCCGGCGCGTTTTGAAACGGTGACCCAGTTGCCTTGCCGGGTCGTGGCGGAGTTGATGCAAGAGTAGAGCAGGATGTTTTTATCGCAAAGCAGACAAGATGCTCCAATGTAAATCGGGGATATACTATGATTCAGCAAGCTGAGATCGAAAAGGGATTAAGAACAGCCGGGCTCAAGAAGGGAGACACGGTCATCTTGCACAGTTCGTTGGCCAGTCTGGGCCAAGTGGCCGGCGGCGCGGAGACGGTGGTGAACGCCTTTCTCTGCGTGCTCGATTCGACCGGCACGCTCGTGGTGCCGGCTTTTGGGGATCTCGGTGCAATTACCAATGCGGTCAAGGCGCACCCCAAAGCGGTGAAGAGTCTTCATCCGATGGCTTGTGTGGCGGCTATTGGCGCCAAGGCCAAAGCAATCTGCCGGGATCATTGGCAAGCTGACCTGGCGCACGAAAAAGATACGCCCTATATGCGCCTCGCGGAACTGGGCGGCTATGTCTGCCTGCTGGGCGTGGACCAGGACCGCAACACCATGCTACACACCGTAGAAGAAATATTGCGACTGCCTTATCTCAAAGCCACGACCGAAAAGACATTCGATACGCCCGGGGGGAAAGTCACCAAATCGTGGCCGTTCTTCCCCGGTCCGCATCGTGATTTTATCCGGCTTGACCGGATGTTCCGGGAAAGCGGAAAAATGAACATTGTTCGGATCGGGCATGCGGTGGTGCGACTGATCAAAGGCAAGGATCTGATTGCAGTGGCTTTGGAAGCAGGCCGGCAGGATCCGGCCTTTGTGCTGTGCGATAATCCCAACTGCGCCGATTGCGTGGCGCAACGGGCCGATCTCTTGCGCGCCCGGTTCGCCAGCGAATCATTCCGCCTGACCGCCTCTGCACACTTGGCCGGACGCTATGTTCCAGAAATCATCGAGCAATGTATCCAGGCCGGGATTCGCGGCGTAGAACTGGATGTCCTGGCGGGGCAACCGGTGGAATTAATGGCCGCCGACAAATTAACGGCAACCGTAGCGGCATTGCGGGAAGGCAAGCTGGAGGTCACTGCTCTACGCGCCCGTGGCGTGGGGATGAAACCGAGCGCTTTAATCAAGGGAGCGCTAGGTTGCGGTGTCGGACGCGTTGTGTTGCCGCTCTCGGAACGGGCAGAGGAAGCGCTTGCCGAAGCACGTGACCAGGGCATCGCGCTGTCGTTCTTCAATACGATGTTCGACAGCGAACAAACATCGGCCATGCTTTTGCGGCTGAAAGACAAAGGTTGGAATCCCGGTTTCACGTTCAGCGCGACAGGATTTGCGCGGCTGGGGGAAAAGCCTTTTCTTGGCAGTTACAAACAAAACCTAAGGCGGTTTGTGGATCAGCTCGATGTGGAAGATTGCCTGTTCGACGGCACGTCCCAGCCGCTCTCCCACGGAAACGCGGAAATCAAGGAATTGATCTCCATTTTGCGGTGCGCGAGCTTCGACGGCTGGCTATTGCTGGGCGCTGGGAACCGGGGCCTGGGCAGTCTGCACGAGATGGCGGGACGGTTTGTGGGATTGTTGAATGCGATGTGACGCTTAGAGGCGATCAAGGAGCTTTTGGTGGATCCCGTCGAACCCGCCGTTCGAGAAGACGACGACGACATCGCCGGACTGCGCGAGCGGGCTGAGCCGCGCGACGATGTCATCCGACGTTGGTTCGTAGAAGGCGGGCTTGCCCGAGGCGGCGATGTCGGCCACCACTTTGTCCGGGTTGAGGCGGTCGTTTTCCGGAAGCTGCTCCAGGCGCGCCACCTTGGCGATGAAGACGCCGTCGGCCGCTGCAAAGGCGGCTGGAAGATCGTTTTGAAAAATCGCGCGGCGGGTCGTGTTCGAGCGCGGCTCGAAGATGGCCCAGATCCTTGCCCGGC
>JBAYJH010000331.1:0-5338 GCA_041665185.1 Sterolibacterium sp. | reverse complement strand
TTGCGCAAGCCCTTCGAGCCGGCCGACCTGCGCCGAGAGATCGGCAATGCGCTCGAGTATTTCCTGTTGAATCGCGAGAATGTGGGGTTGCGCGATTTCTCGCCAAGCATGGGCAACGACGACCTGGTCGGCAATAGTCCCTCGATCGGTACCGTAAACCGCCTGATCGACATCGCCGCCCCCTACGACTCCTGTGTGCTAATCACGGGGGAATCGGGCACCGGCAAGGAAATCGTATCGCGCCGCATCCACGCCTTGAGCGAGCGCCGAACCGGGCCGTTCATTGCGGTAAATTGTTCCGCCATCCCGGAGAATCTCATCGAAAGCGAGCTGTTCGGATACCAGCGCGGGGCCTTTACCGGAGCCGAGCATGCCAAGATCGGGCTTTTCGAGGCGGCCGACGGCGGCACGCTGTTCTTCGACGAGATCAACAACACCTCGCTGTCCTTCCAGGCCAAGCTGTTGCGCGTATTGCAGGACGGCATGTTCTTCCGCGTTGGCGAAACCAAGCCACGCTACGTTAATGTGCGCCTGCTCGCCGCCAGCAACAAGCCACTCAAGGACCTCGTCGCAAACGGCAGTTTTCGCATGGATCTGTACTATCGTCTGAAGCTGATCGAGATCGACATTCCACCACTGCGCGAGCGCCTTGGCGACATTCCATTGTTAGTCAATTATTTCATCGCCAGACACTCGGTGCGAATGAAGAAGCCGGTAAAGGGGATCACCACCAAGGCGCTCAATTTGCTAGTACACCACGATTGGCCTGGCAATGGCCGGGAACTGGAAAACGTGGTTCAGCGCATGATCATCTTTACCACCACCGATCTTCTCGACGTCGATGTCGTACCCCCGGAGTTGGCCGATGTGAAGGAACCGCGACTTCGGGCTATCGACGAGATCTGGCCGCAGAGCCTGGAAGAGGTCGAGATGACAGTCATTGCCAGGACGTTACAGAAGAACAATGGAAACCGCGCCGTGACGGCGGAGATCCTCGGTATCGACAAGTCTACCCTGTGGCGCAAGATCAAGCAGTACAAAATAGAATAGCTGAGCGTGCCTTAACGAGCTGGAGCTGCTTCGCGGGGTATCCCGAAATTGCCGGACGCGATCGCGCGTCACCGAGGTAAAAGCGCTTTCTAGTGCGCCGCTTCCCAGTTAGGTCCAACGCCCGCTTCCACCAGCAAGGGGACCTTCAGTTCGGCGACATTGCCCATCAGTCGCGGCAATTGGTTGCGGACTGCCATCAGTTCCGCGTCGGGCAGTTCCAGCACCAGTTCGTCATGCACTTGCAGGATCAGCTCAATTCATAGCTGATACTGCCCGTTGGTGTCCGATCTCTTCAGCCTCGGCGGGCTCATTACCCGGCTAGCTGCGGCGGGGAGCCTTGCGGCTGGGAGCTTTGTTGACGCCATATACAGATTTCTGTATTGTCGAACCATGAAGACCACGCTCGATATCAACGATTCCCTCCTTGCCAACGCCAAAGCGCTGGCGGCAAAGCAGAGGACCAGTCTGACGCGACTGATCGAGGAAGGATTGCAGCTACGCCTTCGCTCTCCGCGTGTCGCAACCAGAGCAAGAAACCGCAAGCTTCCTGTCTTCGACGGGTGCGGTGGTTTGGTTGCCGGCCTGAACCCGAGCAGCAACAAGGCCATGCTGGATGCCGCTGACGATGACGCCTGATGTCAACGTGTTGATCGCAGCGTCGCGTAGTGACCATCCTCACCACAAGACAGCCTATGCGTGTCTGGATGAAGCCATCGCAGCTTGCGCAGACGGGGCAAGCTTGAGGCTGATGCCGATGGTCGTCGCCAGTTTCCTGCGGCTCGTCACCAACCCGAAGATATTCGTTCAACCTACGCCGGTGGACGATGCCATGGCATTTCTGGATGCGCTCTTAGCCGTGCCGGGCGTCGAGATGCCGGCTCTCGGCGCCGAGTGGCCGACGTTGCGGCAACTCTGCCTGGAGAAGCAGCTTGCGGCCAACGATATTCCGGACGCGTGGCTGGCGGCGGCAGTAGTTCATCTCGGCGAGCACCTTGTCACCTTCGACGCCGACTTCAAGAAACTGCTCAGGCGGGCACAAGTGACGGTGCTTGGTTCCGGCTAAGATAGCGATCGTTCTATCGGCACACCGCGGCGCGGTTCGGGAAATGGCTATACCGATTCGGATGTATCGTGAGCAGAAACGCTCAGGACGCAAGCAGGCTTGGCCATTTGACGCTGATTGTCGCTTGACGGCTACCGGCCAGGAAGAGAGTCATTCGGGGCGAGGCAAATTGAGTCTCTGGAGTGCCTGCTTCCGAGCCTCAAGCAGCCCCGCGACGAGGCACTAGCGATTCACGACAACGAACTTCCCATCAAATGATTCGCCAGTGTCATGTAGGATGGCAGTGAATTTGGATCGTTGGGGGGGCGCGGCTATCAGTGGGCGTGCCTACAATGAATTGGCGGGGTCCGCCACGGGAGGAGTACATGCCGTCGCTACTCTTGCAATCGGCCATTCGTGATCACCATTCGTGGCGCGAGCGATTTGAATTTTCCATAACCGGTATGCCGTCCGACCGATTCGACTTCAGCACGGCCGGCGATCATGCTATCTGCCCGCTGGGTAAGTGGCTACTGGGTGATGGCTTGAAGTTTTCAGACTGCCCCAACTATGCCGAACTGGTGGACATACACGCAAAGTTCCATGGAACGGCCGCCCACATCGTCAAGCTGATCGGCGAAGGCAAGCGCGAAGCGGCCCGCGAAATCCTAGAGGGTGAGTTCTCGACACTTTCGCTGGCGATTGTTCGGCAAATTCAGCAGTTGCGACAGTGTGTCAAGGCCAACTGACTTTGGTCGTCAGCATCCAGTGACGACGGTTGCCGTGGCGCACCGAAAACTCAGCGGCAGCTATGCCGCCGCAAGATTGGGGGGGCATCTGTTCGTGGTCGGCCAATAGCTGCCTTTCCTAGTTGCCATCCCATTTCAATAGTGGCAGCATGTCCGGGTAGCGCTTTCTACCGACATTTCCTGGCATTTGTGGACAGAGACGCCGTTTACACGGACATTGCGCCCTATTATCCGGACACTGGAAATTTAGCCAGACACGTGTGTCGGCTAATACAAACTTTATACGTCATAGTCAAGGGATGTGTATATGGAATGGATAGTTGAAAATAAAGATTGGCTTTTTAGTGGAGTTGCCATTGCAATTCCACTTGCAATAATCGGTTGGTCGATTTCTGGTCGAGGAAACAAGCAAATTCAAAAAGGTGGGGATAAGTCAACAAATATACAAGTTGGCGGGAATTTAAAAATAGGTGGCAATAAGGATGATAAATAGCCAGAGCCAAGAAGGCGGGGATGGTTCTACCAATCTCCAAGCCCAGCAAATGGTAGTGCACGTTGGCATTGATGAAAAACGTGCGAGAGAAATTTATCAAGAAATGAACCTGCAATTGAGAAATGACTATTCTCAAGAAGCCCTAAATATTGCAAATTCTAGAGTTATAGATTTTGAGAATAGGCTAATGCCTAAAATGGCTCAGGTTGACGGAGCGTTGGAGGCGTTTGCAGATCCTAGCTTTCAGTTGCTTCTTGTTGAAGCTCAAAAGACAGCAGCTTCTACCGAAAGACCAGCAGATTATGATCTTCTGTCAGAATTGCTGATACATAGATTTCAGAAAGGTGCAAATCGTATTGCGCGAGCAGGTATCAGCCTTGCTGTGGAAATTGTAGATATAGTTTCTGATGAGGCTCTATTGGGTTTGACCGTATCGCATGCGATAAGTAGTTTTATTCCAGTAACCGGAGACATTCATCAAGGGCTCGATGTTTTGAATGATCTATTTGGAAAAATATACTACGGCGATCTTCCAGCCGGAAATGATTGGCTTGATCACTTGGACATATTGGATGCAGTTCGCTTAACTCCATTCGGGAGCTTAAAAAAGCTGGAGCAGTATTATCCAGAACGATTGCCTGGCTATGTTGACGTAGGCATCGACAAAAATTCAGAGGATCACGATAGGGCAATTAAAATACTACAGACGTATAACTTACCAATCAGCATATTGGTTGAACATGCGCTCAATAGTAAGTTTTTAAGGGTTAACGTTCGCAATATGAACAGCATTGATGAGATTTCCTTACTGCACCAAGTAATTCATGGCGGTGGAGTAATCAACGTACCCCAAAATCTCTCTGAAGAACAGAAACAAGCAGTCAAACGTATATATGAGCTTTACTCTAAAGACGTCATCAGAAAAAACGATAACGTAAATTCATTTATGAGCGAATGGGACAAAAGGCCGAACCTAAGAACTCTTAGGCAGTGGTGGGATAATATTCCCACGAGTTTTACTATCACGTCTGTGGGAAAGGTGCTGGCACAATCTAATGCTCAGAGGTGTGATAAGAACTTGCCGGCTCTTGACTAAAAAAACGACAGAAGAAGTATAGCAATCACATGCACTCGGACAGCAAAAAGCAGCGTTCCTTCGTCGCACTGCTTTTTGCTGCCGGTGATGTGAAGCGTTGAACGGCCGGTTTGGAGAGGAACCTGACGGGCAGCAAAGGGCACTTTGCCGCCGATCAGAGTTTTCCACAGAGACACTGCCGGGTTCGCTGATGTCCCAAGCCAATCAATGCGCAGCCTCCCAGTTAGGTCCCACGCCCACCTCCACCAGCAAAGGCACTTTCAGTTCGGCGACATTGCCCATCAGCCGCGGCAATTGCTCGCGGACTGCCATCAGTTCCGCGTCGGGCACTTCCAGCACCAGTTCGTCATGCACTTGCAGGATCAGTTTGCTGGCCAGGCGCTCGCGGTCGAGCCAGTCCTGCACCGCCAGCATAGCGAGCTTGATCAGGTCGGCGGCGGTGCCCTGCATCGGCGCGTTGATGGCGGCGCGTTCGGCGCCCTGGCGGCGGCCGACGTTGGATGACTTGATTTCCGGCAGCCACAGGCGACGACCCAGCACGGTTTCGACGTAGCCCTTGTCGCGCGCCAATTGACGGGTTTGTTCCATGTAGCGGGCGACGCCCGGATAGCGGGCGAAATAGCGCTCCATGTAGGCCGCCGCCGCGCTGCGTTCCAAACCCAGTTCGCGTGCCAGGCCGAAGGCCGACATGCCGTAGATCAAGCCGAAATTGATTACCTTGGCGGCACGGCGCTGGTCCGGGCCGACTTCCGGCGGGGTGATCCCGAAGATTTCCGCGGCGGTAGCGCGATGCACGTCCTCGCCGCGGCCGAAGGCGTCGAGCAGGCGTTCATCCGACGAGAGGTGGGCCATGATGCGCAGCTCGATCTGCGAATAGTCGGCGGAGACGATGGCCTGTCCTGGCGCGG
>JBAYJH010000330.1:0-5339 GCA_041665185.1 Sterolibacterium sp. | reverse complement strand
GCGGCGCCTGGTTGAGGCGACGCGGGCCGGCGATACCCTGGCGCGCCTGGGCGACGATGAATTCGTGCTGTTGCTGGAGGACGATGTAGTGGCCCAGCAGGTGGTCGTGGCGAGAAAGCTGCTGGAATTGTTTACCGCGCCTTTGCTCATCGCCGGTCACGAATTGGCACTTACTGCCAGCATAGGCATCAGTGTCTATCCCGCCGACGGCACCGACGCCGACACGCTGCTGAAGCACGCCGACCAGGCGATGCACAACGCCAAGGCGGAAGGCCGGAACACCTACCGCTTTTTCGATCCGGCGCTTTCGGCCGGACTGCTTGAGCGCCTGCTCATGGAAAAGGCCCTGCGCAGCGCGCTGGCGAAGGATCAACTGCTGCTCCATTACCAACCCCAGGTGGATTCATATAGCGGGGAAGTCACTGGCCTGGAGGCCTTGTTGCGTTGGCAGCATTCGGACTTGGGCTTGCTGTTGCCGGGAGAATTCCTCTCCCTGGCGGAAGAAACCGATCTGATCGTGCCGATCGGCGCCTGGGTATTGCAGGCGGCTTGTCGCCAGTTGCACGCCTGGCATGCGGCGGGCCATGCCGGATTGCGCGTGGCGATCAACGTGTCGGCGTTGCAGTTTGCCAGCGGCGCCCTGATGGAGCCGCTGATGCAGGCACTGCGCGATAGCGGACTGGATGGCCGTTACGTCGAACTGGAATTGAACGAAAGCTCAGTGGCGCTCGATATCGCCAAGACCCAGGCAATGCTACGGCAGATCAAGGCCCTGGGCGTGGGGCTGGCAATAAACAATTTCGACCTGGGCAATTCCAAGTTGGGTTACCTCAAATACTTTCCGATCGACCAGCTGAAGATCGATAAATCCTTCATCCGGGGTATTGCCGCCAACCTCTACGATGCCTCCATCGTCCAGGCAATCATCGCGATGGGTCATGGCTTGGGCATGAAGATGATCGCCGAAGGAGTGGAAACGGAAGCTCAGGCTGGCTATCTGCGCACCTTGCATTGCGACGAGATGCAGGGCTTCCACTTCAGTCGCGCCTTGCCGGCGGACGAAATACCGGCGCTGTTGGCCGCCCGCACATCGTTCGTGACCCGCCCCGAGGCTGGCGGAGGAAGAGTGTTGTTGCTGGTGGACGACGAGGCGAACATCCTGTCGGCGCTGAAACGCCTGTTGCGTCGGGACGGTTATCAGATTCTGACCGCTGCCAGCGCCGAGGAAGGAATGGAAGCCCTGGCGCGGCACCAAGTCGGCGTGGTCTTGTCCGATCAACGTATGCCGGGCATGAGCGGCACGGAGTTCCTTAGTCAGGTCAAGGTGATGTATCCCCACATCGTGCGGATGATCCTGAGCGGCTACACGGATGTGAATAGCATCACCGAATCCATCAATCGCGGCGAGGTTTACAAATTTCTCACCAAGCCGTGGGAAGATGAGCCCTTGCGCGAAGCGCTCAAGGAGGCTTTCATGCATTACGAAACTTCCCGGGATGGCTCGGGAGCTGGTTGATGGACAATGACGTTTTGGGCGCCGCGGAACTGGAAGGGCAGCAGGACGAAAGCCTGAGCTTTGCGGATGCGCATGCGCTGCTGGAAATCGCGGCGAAGCATCGCATTGCCACCGACGTGGCCAACGACCCGATCATCATGATCGACAACGATGGGCGGATTTCGCTGTGGAACCGGGCGGCCGAACGGGTATTTGGTTATACCGCCGACGAGGCAATGGGTCGAGACATGCATGCGCTGATCAGTCCCGAGAGATACCGTGAGGTCAGCGAGCGCGCCTTCCGGCACTTCCAGACGACGGGTGAGGGGGCGGCACTCGGCAAGAAACTCGAATTGGCCGGCATCCGGAAAGGCGGCGCCGAATTTCCGCTGGAATTGTCGCTCTCCGCGGAAATGTTTCAAGGCAAGTGGGTGGCCGTCGCCACGGTGCGCGACATCACTCAGCGCAAGCTCGCTGAACAGCAGGTCCAGGCGCAAAACGCCGACCTGGCGAAAGTCAACGCCGAACTGCTGGCAGCGAACAAGCAACTCGGCCAGGCGCGGTACCAATTGCTGCAATCGGAAAAAATGGCTTCGATCGGCTTGCTCGCGGCAGGGGTGGCGCATGAGATCAACAATCCCGTCGGCTATGTGCATTCCAATCTCGGCACCCTGGAAAAATACCTGGCCGACATTTTCGCCGTGGTGAGCAAGTACGAGGCGGCGGAACGTCTGATGGCAGGGCATGACCGGGAGTTCGAAGAAGTGCGGCAGTTCCGAGCCCAGGTTGACTTCGACTATCTTCGCGCGGATATCCAGTCGCTTCTTGCCGAGTCGCGGGAGGGCCTGATGCGGGTCACCAAGATCGTTCTCGATCTGAAGGATTTTTCCCGCGCCGGCCGCGACGAGGAATGGCGCTGGGCCGATGTACGCCAAGGCCTGGAAAGCACCTTGAACGTGGTGTGGAACGAGTTGAAATACAAGTGCGAAGTGGTCAAGGAGTACAGCGAGTTGCCGCTGATTCAATGCCTGCCATCGCAACTCAACCAGGTATTCATGAACCTGCTGGTGAATGCCGCGCAAGCCGTGGACGTCCATGGCGTGGTCACGATAAGGACCGGCCAGGAGGCGGATCAGATCTGGGTGGAGATCGCAGATACCGGCAAAGGAATCGCGCCGGAAAACCTTCAGCGTCTGTTCGACCCTTTCTTCACCACCAAGCCGGTTGGCCAGGGTACCGGTTTGGGCCTGGCGGTCTCCTACAGTATTGTCGAGAAGCACCGCGGCAGATTTGAGGTGGACAGCGAAGTTGGCAAGGGTGCGAGGTTTCGCGTCTGGCTGCCGGTGACGCAATCCGACGCAGTGGCTCCGGCATAGACAGAGCCGAGGCCTGCAATTGCCCTGCGGCGGAAAGCAATCAAGAGACCAAGCATGGACAGGAACATTTCCGCCTTGATTTGATAAAGGTCATTGTGTGGCGGGGGCCGATGGCATAGATTTGCTACCTTGCCCCGAAAAGCCAACCCACAGCAATGCGCCCGCGGATGAAAGCACATCCCGATTCTTTCGACCGGAAATCCGCCGCTGCGTTCCTGAGGCCGATGGTGCTCGGCTTGGTCATGCTCAATCTGCTGGTCGCCGCGACGACCGCCTGGTTGTTGTATGAGAGCCGGATTCAATATGACGTAAGGGTGGAGGGAGAAACCCGCAATCTCGCGCGAGTGCTTGAGCAATCTATCGATGGCGTGGTTGACAGGGTCGACCTGGCGCTGCTGGCGGTGGTGGACGAGGCCCAGCAGCAACTCGCCGCCGGTGCCATCGACGCGCCCGCCTTGAATGCCTACATTGCCCGGCAGTTTGAGCGTCAGCCCGAGCTCAATGCGCTGCGCGTGAGCGACGCCAAAGGCCTGGTCCGGTATGGTATCGGCGCGAAAGATCCGTCATCGCCGGTGATCGTCAGCGACCGCGGTTACTTTAGATCGCTGCGTGACGACCCCGGTGCGGGATTGGTGTTCTCCCAGCCGGTGATGGGGCAGATCAGCGGCCAAAGGGTGATTGCCCTGGCGCGGCGCATCCAGCGGCCGGACGGTGCCTTCGGCGGCGTCGCGTATGCGGCCATTCCGGTCGAATATTTTTACAAGATGTTTTCCGCCATCGACATCGGGGAAAACGGCGCGATTACCCTGCGCAGCGGCGAATTGACCATAGTCGCCCGCTATCCGGATATGTCCGGAACCGGCAGCAGCATCGGCAGCAAGGTGGCGTCGCGTGAATTCAAGGAATTGGTCGAAGCCGGTTCCGCGGCGGGTACATACGCGGTGCAGGCCGGTTTCGACCAGGTCGAGCGGATCTATTCATTCCGCCGGATTGGTCCCCATCCCTGGATCATCATCGTCGGACTTGCCAAGCAGGACTATCTTGCCACCTGGCGCGGCGAAGTGGTCGAGCGTGCGGCGTCTGCCGGCTTGTTCGCGGTAGTATCGGTATTGTGGGCATGGTTGTTCTACCGCGGCTGGGTTCGCCGTGGCTTCGCCGACCGCCTCGAACACCAGGTCAATGAGCGTACCGCGCAGTTGCGGGCGATGGCGATCGAGTTGTCGCTGGTGGAGGAACGGGAACGTCAAGGACTGGCTCAGGATCTGCACGACGGATTGGGGCAGACGCTGGCCATCGCCAAGCTAAGGCTCTCGGCACTGGAGCCGCCACAGGAGGAGGAATGCCAGTTCTCCGCCGAATTGAAACAGGAAATCGCATCGATCGAAGCTTTGCTGGACGAGGCCAACCGGACTGTGCGCTCCTTATCGCTGCACATGAGTCCACCGGTGCTGCGCGATCTTGGGTTGGCCTCGTCGTTGCAGTGGCTTGCCGACGAGATGCATCGCTCCTACGGTTTGCGCGTCAATCTGCACCTGGATCAACTGCCGGATCAACTGGATGAACACGTCCTCACCCTGGTATTCCGCGCCACTCGGGAGTTGTTGATCAACGTCGCGCGCCACGCCTGCGTCGATGTCGCGGATGTCGCCGCGTCGTGTGAGGACGGTCACTTGGTGATCGTCGTGTCGGACAGCGGGGCCGGCTTCGACCCGGCGAATGTCTTGCATCCATCCACCAAGGGCGGTTATGGCTTGTTTAGCGTTCGCGAACGGATAAACTACATCGGCGGCGACGTGCAGATCGACGCCAGCCCGGGTGACGGGACCGTCGTCGTGCTCACGGTGCCGTTGACCCTGAAACGCCAGGAAACCTCAACATGATAAGAATACTGCTGGTCGACGATCACGAACTGGTGCGCGAAGCTTTCAGCCTGATCCTCGAGAAGGCGCCGGACATTGCCGTGGCGGGCCATGCGGGCGACGGCGCAACGGCGCTGAAATTGTGCCGCGAATTGCGGCCGGACGTCGTGCTTATGGATATTTCCCTGCCCGATATCAGCGGCATCGACGTGACGCGCAAGCTCCTCGATGACAACCCGGGGGTCAAGGTGCTTGCCGTGTCCACGCATATCAACCGGAATTTTGTCGAGCGGATGCTGGACGCCGGCGCCATCGGTTATATCAACAAGGCGGCCGGCCGGAACGAACTGCTGGAAGGAGTCAGGGCGGTGGCATCCGGCAAGTCCTACCTGTCCCAGAATGTT
Source organism: Sterolibacterium sp. (assembly GCA_041665185.1). Classification (GTDB taxonomy): domain Bacteria; phylum Pseudomonadota; class Gammaproteobacteria; order Burkholderiales; family Rhodocyclaceae; genus JACRAR01. Next base: position 205 of record JBAYJH010000330.1, on the reverse strand, counting down.
GTCGCGATGCTGATGCAGCAGCCCCGGCGTGACAGCATGAAAGGGGTGGTACACCGCCTCGGTAAACGCGAGACCGAGGTGCTGGTGCTGATCGCCGAAGGACGAACCTCGGCGGAGATCGCGGGGCAATTGCATATCGCCGTCAGCACCGCCGAGGCCCATCGCCGCAACATCTTCCGCAAGCTCGATCTGCATAATGCCGCCG
>JBAYJH010000329.1:0-5346 GCA_041665185.1 Sterolibacterium sp. | reverse complement strand
GTCTACGGCTCAGTCGCAAAGAAGCATGATACGGCGGGAAGCGACATCGACCTGATTGTGATCAGCGACAGCCTGAACTACGCCGACCTCTTCGCCAGCCTGGAAGATGCGACCAAGCGCCTCGGCCGCCCCGTGAACCCGACGGTGTATTCAAGGCAGGACCTGAAGAAGCGGATCAAGCAAGGCAACGCGTTCATCACGCGGGTGCTCGCCCAGCCCAAGCTGTGGCTGATCGGCGGAGAAGATGAACTCCGCGCTTGAAAAGCTGAGCGGTCCGGGCAAATCCTTGCGGAGCGAGCCGCCGGATGCGAAGGAGTTTACCGGCCTGAAGCGCTCCGGCCACGCCCGGCTCACCGATGCCGCAAGGACAGACAACTCGCTGGAGAGCCGATCTGAACATCGATAAGCGAATCGTCAGCGACCTTGTCAACGCATGCCGGAAGTGGCGATGGCACTGTAACTAAGAAACAGTCTGGAAAGAACTGCTGAACCTAGGCAATCTCCGCCACTGAAGCAGGCATAGCATCCCAGACCTTGCCGCGATATTTCCGGCCGTTCGCTTTCTTCGATCGCTTGTGGCCATCCATCCCCCACGCTCCCCACTGCTTGAAGAAGAACGCCACACCTGCACGGTCGCACTGCAGCTTTATGTTATCCACCCAATCTGGTCGCATTGGCCTTGCTTTCGGACCAGACTCGCCGCCAACGATGACCCAATGGATTCCTGAAAGATCGATTCGGCCAAGGTCCTCGAGCAGCGGTTCCACCGAAAGAAAACGAACTCTGGCTGCTATCGTCCGCAGCACGTCGATGCGGGGCACGCCGTGCTTGCGATTCTCCACGGACACACCGAGCCACACGTTCGCAGGCACTTCCACACTCTGGCAGAACTCGGCCATCCGCTCGGCGCGTTTGGTCAGCATCTGAAACTTGTGCTGCGGTGCGCGAGCCATGACGTCAAATACGCGACGGACGTACTCGAACGGCACCTTCTCGTGGAACAGGTCCGACATGGAGTTCACGAAGTAGACAGTCGGTTTGCGCCGTTCAAGTGGCTCCATAAGCCTCTCCGGCACCAGCGTCAATCGAAATCCGTTTTCATAACCCCGCACGGCCATCGCTTTCAGACGGCGAGCCATCGTTTCCGCGTAGCAGTTCTTGCAACCAGGAGATATTTTGGTGCAACCCACCGTCGGGTTCCAAGTCACCTCCGTCCATTCAATTTTGCTCTGTGTACTCATTTTCTGCCTTTGACCAGTTGCAGCCGCTCGCCTTTGTTTTCCGGATGCAGAAATTTCGTTCGACGCTTCTTGGCTGCATCCAGGTTGTGTACGCGACCCGATTCGATGAGATTCCCAAGTGCCCGCTGAAAATCTCCGGGAAACCAATCAGTCTCCTCCAGCATATCCGCAAATTCCGCATATCCGAAACGACGCGGTTTCTCGCTCAACTGCTCTATCCAATATCGTTCCACCTCTTCGAGACTTGCATGCCCGTCTTCGTCGCGGACGTGCTCGTCCGAGCCGAACAGTTCCCCCATTCCGGTCTTTGCTATTCGCTGACGTTGCTGAGTCGCAGCCCGCACCCGCCTCTGAATCAAATCGAGCTTTTCTGAAATTGCCATGAACTCGACGATGCCTCGTGGGTGGCTGGTCAGGTACACAAGATGATATTTCGGCCGGTTCTTTTCCGGATCAAGGACCCGCACGTACGCCGAACGCGCTGGTGATTGCGTTTCTGTTGGCACCGATTTCTTCAAATTGCGCCTATAGATATCGAGGAGTGCCATTTCACGTTCAGTTCCGTGCAAATGGCCGACCTCCGGTTCTTCGCCGAGGAGTACCTCGATCTGCCGTTGATAGTCGGGCATCGACACCGTCCGATTCACGAAGTCGTACATGAAATTGATCAAGAACTCGGATAGTGGCCTTTCTAAGAGTGGCTCCAACACCCGGATACTCACCGGCCGCCATGCGGTCGGGTCGATGAAGAAAAATGCGAATGAATCCCGCGATGCCCACTCGATGATCGCAGGTCGGAGATCAATGAAATCACCTTCAAGCGATTCTGCATCGATCCCATCCTTTTCCCTTTCATCCAGGTACCGCTTTAGCCGCGCAAACGCTTTATGATCCCGCTCGATATACAGCGCACGAAACCATAGCTTGACTCCCTGATCTTCCAGCGCTTGCCGGCACCTCGAAAGTACGCGCAACGAGACGGCAATCGAGGTCGACTCGAGCGCGTCGCTCTCATCGCCCCAAGGACCAGCGAAACAGTCTACGTAACACAATTCCCTGATGCCGAGACGTTCGGCGCTCATCCCGACAATGAGGAACAGCTTCTCGAGATAGGCCTCCAGGAGGCGGTGCTTTACGTACGCTTGCTCCCGTCCGCGGTACGCGTCGGGCAGGAGAATCGAACCGCTCTTGCCTGTCATGGAATCTCCATTGACTCCCGAACGATCGTTCGGTATCGTAGCCGAATGTCAACTGACGGTCAATCTCTCTCCCGGCTGCAAGATTACTACGCCCGTCACCGGGTCCTGCCGTCTTATTCTGCGATCGGCAACCTCGTTGGGTTGAAATCGAAGGCCTCTGTTGCCGACTTGGTGCTCCGTCTCAAGGGCGAAGGCTTCGTGCAAAGCGCGCCGGACCGGCGCTTGAAGCCGGGAAAGCGGTTCTTCGAGCGCCCTTTGGCCGAAAGCGTGCGGGCGGGACTGCCCAGCCCGGCTACTGATTCAAGCCCCGAAGGGCTTTCCATCGACGAGTACCTTGTCGCCAACCCTTCGAAGACCGTCCTGATCACCGTCAAGGGTGATTCGATGATCGATGCCGGCATTCACTCCGGCGATGTGGTTATCGTCGAGAAACGCGCCTCCGCCAACGTCGGGGAGATTGTCGTTGCGATCATCGACAACGAGTTCACGCTGAAGCGGCTGCATAAGGAGCGGGGCCGTATCGTGCTCAAGCCGGAGAACAAGGCATATCCGGTCATACGCCCCGCAGGCGACCTGGAGATTTTTGGGGTGGTGGTCGGGCAGTTCAGGAAGTACCGATAGCGGGAGAGTATCGTCACGTAGAAGGCCGAAGTGGTGGCATTCGACGTCACCGCGTGCGGGCTCTAAGCGCGACTCAGCTAAACGCGCGATCCAAAAGTGACTGAAATAGATGATCGGCGTGGCGCAACGCTTCGCGCTGTGCTCCCCGCAGGCGCTCGTGGCGCTCTACGATCGCAGCGAATCTTCGTTGAGCGTTGTAGTCCACTCTAGGGACTGGCAACTCTTCCAACATGGGCAGCGTCAGCCCTTCGGTGTTCGCCCCTCGGGCAATATTTAGTAGTCGCCGCTCGTGATATTTCAGCACGAAGCGGGCGAATTCATAATGCATGGCCTTCGAACACTGAATCGATTTGATATCTTGGCCATGGCACATCGGTACCCTGGCGATAGCCACTGGCAGTCGATGCATAAGTACCTTACTTTTTACAACGATCAATATTGACGTGGCAGGAACAAGGTTCGTTGCGCTGCTCTTTATTGCTTCCTCGGTGATGTGCTCTTCCGTGTCCCAGATGTAATCACCGCGCATGTCTTTCGAAGTAAGCCACGGTATGCGGCCTTTAAAGAAATCCGGTCGGTCTCTAGAAGGCGTGCCACCGCCAGTAATCTTCACTAAGTCGCCGAATTGACCGAACGGTCCGCAATCAAAATTATCACCAAATAATTGAAGGAAGGTGGCAGGAAGGACGGTGTCGCTGAGTGCGAGGGCGTAGCGGCGAGTGCGGCGCAGTCGGTCTGCTTGCTCCAACTGCCCCGCGATTCGTTTTTGCTCTGAAACGTTGGGCAGTCGCAACTCCAACGTCTCCAACTCCGAAACGCGCAGATTGGAGATGTTCGTTGTATTAGACGAACTCTTGTAGCACCAAGCGAGAAAATCTGGGGTCCCCATCCAGTAGGCAAGATATAGTGGATAAACCTTCTCTAGAGGGCGTGCGACAGTGACGAAGGTGCCGAATGCGCAAGGATAGGGAGGACGGTGAACGAGGCACGACTTCCCAACCAATTCTTTACTATTCGCTGTCGAGATAAGGATGTCACCAGAACGAAGGATTTGACGACTATTTCTGATTCGTTCACGCGGAATAAAGCGTCGGGACCTCCAAGCGACCTCTCGTTGGACGCCGCTCGTGGTCAAGCATGCAATCGAGTCCGCAGTTGGTTCTGATTTCCCTTCTCCGCTAGGGAAGGTGACGCCGCGAACAAATTCGCAGACTTCGCCTAGCTGAACTGTACGCACACTCACGGCTGCGCTAGCATCTTTTCAAGCGCAGCGACATCAGCAGTCGCAGCAACTTCGAGCTTCCGCAACCGCTCCAGCGTCACAGTAGGCTTTTCATAAAACACATCGTCCTGCTCGATCTCCCGGTATCGACTCGCGGAGAGCTCATAGTTTTTGCCCTTGGCCTGATGCTTCGTCACCCAGAACTGCCGGCCGAGCTGGTTGATCTCGGTTTGCAGCGGGGTGATCTGCGTCTGCAGCGTGGCGAGTTCGGCTTCGGCCTGCTCGCGTGCTGCACGCGCGGCGTCCGCTTTGCCGTCGTTGGCGATCACTTCCTCGAACTTGAGCCGGTGAATGATTTCGTGATGTTTCAGCCGGTCGGTCTTGAGCGGGGCGATTTGCTTTTGCAGCGCAGCGAGACGCTGGGCGCGCTTTTGCTGGAACTTCGTGTCGCGGCGCTGGCGCCAGCAGTCGAGCAGGTCCGGGATGTCGTTCTCGGCAACTTTCTGGCGCTTGTCGTCGAGCGAGTAGCCGTCGTGCTCCATGTCGTAGAACCAAATCTTTTCCGTGGTGCCGCCCTTGGTGAAGAGCAGCACGGCGGTGGACACGCCCGCATACGGGCGAAACACGCCGCTGGGCATGGAGATCACGCCGTCGAGCCGGTTTTCCTCGATCAGCAGTCTGCGGATTTCTGTGTGGGCCTTGCTCGATCCGAACAGCACGCCGTCCGGCACGATCACCGCCGCGCGCCCGCCATTTTCGAGCAGCCGCAGGAACAGGTGCAGAAACAGGATTTCTGTTTTCTTGACCTTGGCGGGCAGCGAGGGGTTGACGTCGGCCGCGTCGACGGCGCCCTTGAACGGCGGGTTGGCGAGCACGACGTCGTAACAGCGCTCCTCGTCGAAGGCCTTGGACAGCGTATCGCTGTAGCGGAAGTTGGGCGAGGTGATGCCGTGCAGCATCAGATTCATGCTGCCGATGCGCAGCATGGTCATACCCGAGTCGCTGTCGTAGCCGGTAATCGCCTGGCGTTGCGCCTCTTCGGCGAACATTTCGCGCGGGAGTT
>JBAYJH010000328.1:0-5375 GCA_041665185.1 Sterolibacterium sp. | reverse complement strand
CAGGCCAGCCAATGCCCGCTGCGCGGCCTGCGGCGACTGCGCCGAGATGACAAACAGATCGACTCCCTTTTCCGACTTGCCGAGATCGTAAGCCGGATCGGCAATGTACTTGGCCGGCAGGCTTTGTTCCACCGACCTGTCGGCAATGTCCGCCGCGGCGTGGGCCTCCCTGGCGATGACCTGGCGCGGCGATCTGTCGTCATATGGCGCATGGACGAGATCCCGGCTGGTGTCCCGGCAGGCCCGCAACATCGCGTCTTCGGGATCGGGGCGTAGATAGGCAGCCTTCATGCGGTGGTACAGATAGTTTTCCAGCGCCAGGTGGCGGTTGGACACGAGCGTGATGGCGTGATTCTTCGGCTCATGGTAACCGAGCAGGTCCAGGCTGTTGATCCACAGCATGCGCGGCACGCCGACACCGGGGAGCACCGTCGCGTGATAGGGTTGACTGAGGTCCTGTAGGTAATGCAGCGCCCAGCCGGCAAAACGCCAGCTCCAGTAGGGATGGCCGCTGCGCAAGGCGTGTACCGCCAGGGTTTGCCACAGGTGGATCCGATATTCCGGGTAAGTGCGCTTCAGGAAACCCGCCGCCAGGTAGATGATCCCGGCTTCGTGATAAAAGCCCATGTGGAATGGCGCCTGGCTGGCGAACTCCAGCGCCGGATTGCCGAAAGGCTGCTTGCCGAAACCGTAGGCTCTGCCATGGGCGGTATCGTTGTTCGCCCACAGGCCGAGGTCCATGCCGTAGTCGGGCTCGTCCGTAGCCGTCGCCAGAACGTCCAGCAGCGATACCGTATCTCCTTCCGCAAGCTGCCGGTAGGTGATTTCCCTGGCTGTGGTGTCGCCGCGCAAGGTGGTGACTTCGGTCCAGAGTATGGCGGACTTGCCATTGAGTTGCTCGCCCGGGCGAAGCTGGAGGAACAAGTTGAGTTTCAATTCCGGGTTGATCCTCACGGCACTGATGAAGCCGTTCCTGAGTTCGGCTGGGCTCCCCGACGGTTTGAACGCTAAAGCGTCGGGACGTGGCGGGTAGGCCGGCACATTCGCGCGGGCCCATGCCTCTTCCTGTTGCAGCAATTTCTCCAGTGCGACGCCCTCGGCGGCCAGGAAAGTCTCCAATCGCTCGACCTTCAGCGGGGCAGCCGATTTCACCGCCGGCATCACGGCCAGCGCCTGCCATGTCGTCAGGGCGTGATTGCTCCAGGCGGCGGCAGGCCCGACCGCCAGCCAGAGCATGGCCGGGAGCAGCCCGCGCGAAATACGCTTAAGGATTTCCGATTTCATCAAATCACCTCCGGGGTCGCCGGTGCCTGCTCGTTCAACATGGCCGCGCGGCTTTCAGGGGTTTCCAGGCTGACCCGGCCGAGAGCGCCGCTGCGATAATCGGTCAGCAGCAGCATCGCGGCTTTTTCCAGGTCGGGTTCTCCGCCCCTGCCTTTCAGCAAACAGCCGCGTTTCCTGGCGACGGCTTCGAGCAGGCCGGCGCCGTCCATGCCGGCCGTCGCAAATCCATAACGGGCGGCAACCAGGTCGGCATAGCGGGCCAGCAGGATGGCGCCGAGATATTCCGCCACTTCCTCGTCGATCACCGCATTGCGCCCCACGGCATGGCTCGCCGCCAGCATCAGGCCGTCACTGGGATGCTCGATCTTCGGCCAGAGCATGCCCGGCGTGTCGACCAGCGTCATCCGCGCATTCAGGTCGAAGCGCTGCTGGCTCTTGGTCACCGCCGGCTCATCGCCGACCGCCGCCACGCGGCGTTTCACCAGCGCGTTCATCAGGGTGGATTTGCCGACGTTGGGGATGCCCATGATCATCATACGCAGCGGCTTGAGGTTATCGTCGCGATGCGGCGCGAGCGCCAGACACAGCTTGGGAACCCTGGCGACTTCGCCGGGTTTCTTGCAAGAGATGGCCACCGCCTTGACGCCCGCTTGCCGGTTGAAGAAGGCCAGCCAGGCCTTGGTCACCACGGGATCGGCCAGGTCGGCCTTGTTGAGCAGCTTCAAACAGGGGCGCTGGCGATGCAGGCGCAACTCGTGGATCATCGGATTGCTGCTGGCCTCGGGCAGGCGCGCATCCACCACTTCGATCACCACGTCGGTCAAGGCCATGGTCTCGGCGGCCTTCTTGCGGGCCAGCGTCATGTGGCCGGGATACCATTGAATCGCCATCGGGGTTCAGGCGACGTCGGCCGCCGTCACGGAAATCCGCGTGCCGAGGCACTCCACCACCTGCCCCGCGTGTATCTTGGCGGTCTTGCGGCTCTCCGGCCGGCCGTCGACCGCCACGTCGCCGTTCGCCACCATCAGCTTACCCTGCCCCCCGCTGCTGGCAATGCCGGTCAGCTTGAGCAGGTTGCACAGTTCGATGTGCGGGTGTTGCCCATCCAGTTGGAACTCGATTGTCTGCATTCTGGTTGATTTTCTCTAAGGTGTCTCAGAATCAATAGCGGGCATTGCCCGGCGTTCTCGGGTAGGGAATCACGTCGCGCACGTTGTTCAGGCCGGTGATGTAAGACACCGTGCGCTCGAAACCCAGGCCGAATCCGGCATGCGGCACGCTGCCGTAGCGACGCAGGTCGCGATACCAGCCATAGTGGTTCTTGTCCAGTCCGCTGGCGGCCATGCGCGCGTCGAGAACATCGAGGCGCTCCTCGCGCTGGCTGCCGCCGATGATCTCGCCGATGCCGGGCGCCAGCACGTCCATCGCGGCGACAGTCCTGTCGTCGTCGTTCAGGCGCATGTAGAAGGCCTTGATCTCCTTCGGATAGTTCATCAGGATCACCGGCTTGCCGACGTGCTTTTCGGACAGGTAGCGCTCGTGCTCCGACTGGAGGTCGATGCCCCATTTGACCGGAAACTCGAATTTCTCCTGGCACCTTTCCAGAATGGCGATGGCCTCGGTGTAATCCATGCGGACAAACTCGCTGGCCACGATGCCCTGCAACTTGGCGACCAGGCCCTTCTCGATGCGTTCATCGAAGAACTCCAGGTCGCCGCCGCTTTCATCGAGCACCGCCTTGAAAATATATTTGAGCAGCGCCTCTGCCAGCATCGCGTCGGCAGCCAGGTCGGCGAAGGCGATCTCGGGCTCGATCATCCAGAATTCGGCGAGATGCCGGCTGGTGTTGGAGTTCTCGGCGCGAAACGTCGGCCCGAAGGTATACACCTTGGACAGCGCCAGGCAATAGGCTTCGACATTGAGCTGCCCGGAGACCGTCAGAAAGGCCTCGCGCCCAAAAAAATCCTGGCTGAAATCGACCTTGCCATCGGCAGTGCGCGGCAGGTTCATCAAGTCGAGCGTCGACACCCGGAACAGCTCCCCGGCGCCTTCGGCATCCGAGGCGGTAATGATCGGGGTGTTTACCCACAGGAAACCCCGTTCATGAAAGAAGCGGTGAATAGACTGGGCAATGGTGTTGCGCACTCGCGTGACCGCGCCGATGACGTTGGTGCGCGGACGCAGATGCGCCACATCGCGCAGGAACTCCATGCTGTGCGCCTTGGGCTGGATCGGGTAAGTATCGGGATCATCGACCCAGCCGACCACCTCGATCGCGGTGGCTTGCAGTTCGAAGGGTTGCCCCTTGGCCTGGGACGGCACCACGTTGCCTGTGGCTTCGACCGCGCAGCCGGCAGTGAGGTGCGCCACCTGGTCGAGATAATTGGCCAGGGTGTTGGGCGCCACCACCTGAACGGGATGAAAGCAGGATCCATCGGAAACGTTGACGAAGGAAATCCCTGCCTTGGAATCGCGGCGCGTGCGCACCCAACCCCTGACGGTGGCGGACGCACCCTCGGGGACCGTGCCGGAAAGGATTTGCTGGCAACTGAATATCGTCATTGGGGCCTCGTCAAGCGTGCGTAGTGCAAACCTATGGAAAGTCGGGAATTATCGCCTCTATCGGGATAGCTCCGCAAGCAAAGTCCAATTGCTGGTGGGCATTTACGGGCCGTTGCCGGCGGTGTGCTTCGTTCATCCCGCGCCGGTTCGCCAGCACGTAAAATAACGTGGCTTGGCCACGCCGCATGGAGGAGGCCCCAGACATGCATCGTCACTTGCGCTGCCGCTGCGGCACCTTGCGAGGCTATGTCAGCCACCCCGAGAAAGCGCGCGTGAGCGGGCGATGATTGCCGTCCGAACCACCACCGAATATCGAACATCAAGGAGAGCAACGTGATTCGACCCGCCATCGCAACCGACGCCGATTCGATCGCCCGGATATACAACCACTACATCCTCAACACCATCATCACCTTCGAGGAGCAAGCCGTTTCGGCGCAGGAGATGGCCGAACGCATCGCCGAGGTCACATCGGCATCCCTGCCGTGGCTGGTTGCGGAGGATGACGGGCGGATCGTCGGCTATGCCTACGCTTCGAAATGGAAGGGGCGCTGCGCCTATCGCTTTTCCGTCGAGAGTACCGTCTACCTCGATCCGGATTGCGTGGGCAAGGGCTACGGCACCAGACTCTACGAAAGCCTGTTCGCTTCGCTACGGGAATGCGGAATGCACGTGGTGATAGGCGGCATTGCCTTGCCCAATCCCGCCAGCATCGCTCTCCACGAGAAGCTGGGCATGAAGAAGGTCGCTCACTTCGGCGAGGTGGGCTTCAAGTTCGACAAGTGGATCGATGTCGGCTATTGGCAGGCCACGCTTTGAAGCCCTGCCCTTCGAAGGGGAAATATTCTATTGAGCGCCGCAGATCGTTTGGCGCGCACCCTCAACCATATTTTCCGCATTAGGACGGAGTAAGCTATCCTCATGGCGACCACCATCGTTCCCGAAAACCCGCTCAGCTATCGCGCGCTCTACGCCAGCCCCGTCGTCAGCGTGCGCGACTACTGCTGCCGCGCCTGTCGCGGCGGCCCGGCGGCGGAGGAACAGTCCGACGGCAATCATATCGTCCTGATGCGCCACGGCGCGTTCTGCAAGCACTTCGGCAAGCGCAGCGTGACCGCCGACGTCAATCAAGCGGTGTTCTTCTCGCGGGGATCGACCTATCGCGTCAGCCATCCCACCGATCATGGCGATCATGGCACGGTTTTCGTGCCCTCGCCGCGCGTGCTCAACGACATCATCCGGGAATTCGATCCGGGCGTCGACGATCGCCCGGACACGCCGTTCCCGTTCGTCACCGGCCCCTGCGATACGGGAACTTTCTGGCGACATCGCGAAATCGCGCAGCGGCTGGCTGCCGCGGCATCCCATCCCGTCGATCCGCTGTGGGTCGACGCGACGGCACTGCAACTCGTCGCAGACGTGCTCGCAGCGGCGTTCGCCGGACGCGCGCAGCCGCGCCGCCGCAAGGACACCGACGCCGGTCACGCGGAGCGCGCCGAGGCGGCCAAGACCTATCTCGCCAGCCGGCT
>JBAYJH010000327.1:0-5382 GCA_041665185.1 Sterolibacterium sp. | reverse complement strand
TTCGGACGGATCGCCGGTTTCGTCGTCGAGCAGCGGCCGCACCCCGGAGTAGCTCCAGACCACGTCGGCAGGGGCGATATGCCGCTTGAAGTAGCGGTTTGCCATCTCGCAGAGGTAGGCAATTTCCTCCTCGGCGATGGCGACCCGGTCAGGATCGCCGTGATATTCCATGTCGGTGGTGCCGATCAGGGTGTAGTCGTCCTCGAAGGGAATGGCGAAAATGATGCGCTTGTCGGGGTTCTGGAAAATGTAGGCGTAGTCGTGATCGAACTGGCGCGGCACCACGATGTGGCTGCCTTTGACCAGGCGCACCGATCGCTTCGCGCCGATGCGCACGGCATCGTCGAGAAACTGTCCGACCCAGGGGCCGGCGGCATTCACCAGGATGCGCGCGGCGACTTCGACGGTCTCGCCGCCGGCGCTTTGCAGTGTCACTTTCCACAGTCCGTCTACGCGGCTTGCCGCGACACAGCGCGTATGCAGCTTCACTTCGGCGCCGCGGCGGCGGGCATCGACGGCATTGAGCAAGACCAGCCGGGCATCCTGCACCCAGCCGTCGGAATATTCGAAACCGCGCCGGAAGTGCCGGTCCAGCGGCGCGCCGGCCGGATGAGTCTTCAAGTCGACGCCATTGGAACCGGGCAACAATTCCCGCCGCGCCAGGTTGTCGTAAAGGAACAGGCCGATGCGTATCATCCAGGCGGGGCGCAGATGCGCATCGTGTGGCATGACGAAGCGCAGCGGCCAGATGATGTGGGGAGCCGCGTGGATCAACACTTCGCGTTCCTGCAAGGCCTTCCGCACCAGACTGAACTCGTAATGTTCGAGATAACGCAGGCCGCCGTGGATCAGCTTGGTGCTGGCCGAGGAGGTGTGCGCGCCGATGTCGTCCTTCTCGCACAACAACACGGATAGCCCGCGCCCGGCCGCATCCCGGGTGATGCCGGCGCCGTTGATGCCGCCGCCGACGACGAGCAGGTCGTAGATATTCATGATTTCCTCAGCGCGCCACCAGCAAACATCCGGCCAGTTCGGCGAAGCCGTCGCCGTGGGACGCTTTCGTGACATAGGCCGGCGGGAATTCCAGGCGGTCGGCGAAGTCCCGGACATTGGCGACGCCGACGGAATTGGGGAAGTAACGGAACATCGGCGCGTCGTTGGGCGAGTCCCCGACGAAAACGCAGCGCTCGCGCACTTCGTCGAGTTCGAGCCCCCATTGTTCGCGGACGAACAGCCGCGTCATCGACAGCTTGTCGTAATCGCCATACCAGCCGTTGACGTGGATCGAACTGATCTTGGCCGTCATGCCGTCCTGCATCATTAGCTCGACGATGCGATCGACCGCGGCGCGCGGCAACGCCGGCACATCCTCGCAGAAGTCGATGGCGAGATCGTAGAGGCGGCAGAACTGGTCCGAAGCGACGCCGCAGCCGGGCACTTCGCGCAGGATCAGGTCGCGCATGCGGGCCAGCCGGCCGGCATTCTCGGCGCGGGCGGCGGCATCGAGCAGGTGGCGCTGCCTGAGCTTGCGGGCTTGCGTGTCATACCAGAAATAGCAGGCGCCGTTTTCGCCGACCACGCCGTCCACCGGCCAGGTACGGGCGATATGGTCGCACCAGCCGGCCGGCCGGCCTGTTATCGGCACCACGCGCAGGCCGGCATCGTGCAGCTTCTCCAACGCCGCATAGGCGGTCGCGCCGAGGCGACCGTGCCTGGTCAGGGTGTCGTCGATATCGGTGAACACCGTGGCTATGGCCGCGGCATGAGTGAATTCCTGAAGCGGACGCATGGCTGATTGCGAAGTGGCACCTCCTATTGTATTGTGCAAAATGTAACGCATAAATTTTCACTTTGCAACATTTAGCGACTTAGGCGGTTTCGATATGGCAAATGGTGTGACTATACGAACCTTCGCGAACCTTCGGCACATGAGGCAAACATGGATTTGAACGAGCGGCAGGAGGAATTGCTGGGGCTGGTGCGGCAGGAGGGCTATGTGTCGGTGGACGACCTAGCCCAGCGTTTCGACGTCACCACCCAGACCATCCGTCGCGACATCAACCAGCTCGCCGAACAGAACCTGTTGCGCCGCTATCACGGCGGCGCCGGGTTACCGTCGTCGATCGAGAACATCGCCTACACCCAGCGCCAGGTGCAGAACAGCGCCGAGAAAGAGCGTATCGCCGCCCTCGTCGCCAGCCAGATCCCCAACGACACCTCGCTGATCCTCAACATCGGCACCACCACCGAGGCCGTCGCCAAGGCCTTGTACAACCATCGCGGGCTGCGCGTGGTGACCAATAATCTCAACGTCGCCGCCATCCTCGCCGGCAATCCCGACAACGAGATCATCGTCGTCGGCGGCATGGTGCGCTCGGTCGATCGTGGCATTATCGGCGAGGCCACCATGGATTTCATCCGCCAGTTCAAGGTGGATATCGGCATCATCGGCGTCTCCAGCATCGAGCCGGACGGCACCTTGCGCTACTTCGATTACCGCGAGGTCAAAGTGGCGCAGACCATCATCGGCCAGTCGCGCAAAACCTGGCTGGTGGTCGACCACAGCAAATTTGGCCGCGACGCCATGGTGCGCTTCGGCGACCTGTCGCAGATCGATGCCATATTCACCGATGCGCCGCCACCGCCGGCCATGAAGGCGGTGCTGCGCGAGGCGGGCACCGTCGTGCATGTGGCTGCCTGAATGCGGCGACAATCGATGGATTGATCAGGAGAGCGCAGAAGGTCTGGAAAGTTTGCTCGCCCTCCCGGTGCAACCGCGCACATATCGGTCGATCAAACTTTCCAGACCTTCTGTTTTGGGCCGTGGTATTGCCGTTGGCAAGAAACTGATCTTCGGATGGTGGTGTGGTTCCAGCCGACTCCGTGGCAAGGTGACGCCATTCGCAACGCAGGACTATCGTGTGGTGTCATGCTTGGCGTGATCGAACAGGTCAGATAGGATTCCGGGCGGCCGACGCCAGGCGACGGTTGGTTCTAGCTATAACCGGCCGTCCGATCCTGTGGAATTCAGTTCAGTGGGTAGGCATCCCACAACCCTTAACACAAGCAGTCATCTGCGAAGTTTTTCCGAAGCGGTCGGTCAGCAGGCTAGGTGTATGCTGACGCTCGATATGCTACTGTCCAGGTCAACCGACGGCGGGGCAGTTTAGTGGAAGCAAACCTCATTTACACTAACATCGAACCAATGAACCGACGTCGCCAGGGGCGACGAATTCAAACCTAGAGCTTCTTTGGGTAGCCGCCGAGAATATTATGCAACCACTGAACATACATCTGGTTACTCTTGGACAGCAGAAGGAACCAATAGATATTCAGTTTCTTCAGGCGTGGAAAAGCAAGGTTTTTTCCGTTCGACATGTACAGCATATTGAGATTGCCCCAGATACAGATGGCCCGAATTGGTCCTACACCGATAGGGCGCTACGATCAACCATACGTCCGACCCCAAGTGCTGATGTAACCGTTGCCATAGTCAGTTCTCCGTTGGAAGGAAACTACTATTCTCGCCGCCTTGGTGAAGGAGTGTGCGCCCTTTCTCTTCACGAAATGGCGGGTATTACGAGGCGTGCGCACTTTAAGGTAGAGAACTTTCTAATCCGTTCTATCTATGGCTACGCCATATACCATCACGTGTTTGGTCACGTTCCTGCTAGCGCTGAAGCCTCATGGTCGCACCACGCAACCCGTCGGTGCGTTTTTGACATGAACGGACTAAAGGAAGATATTGTTTATTCACTGCACCAACCTCGCCTTTGTGAAGAATGTCTTATGCGCTTGCGCGCCGCTCAGATTCCACCGGATTTCGCTCAATCAGTTCAGAGGGAGTTACTTCTACTGAAAAAGGGAGCTCTGTATAGGTTTCTTGATTGGGCAAACGCATACCCTGGACGTGCTTTAGCATGGGGCGTCGTCGCATCTGTCGTAATCAATGTCTGCTCAAATTACATCTATGATCACGCTTCTAAGTTAAGGAACGTCTTAGATGAGGCCGTCAATTCGGTGACAAACAACTCGTCAAATGAGAGGACGCGACCTTAATTGAATCATTGTCTATCTCAATTATCGTCAGTTATCCTAACCAGCCAGCTTCGGCTTAGGGTCGTCAACCGAAATCGGTAGAGCCGGAAAGACCGACCTCGACGGATTCAAGCGCTGACATGTGGTCTCGATGCGGCGATATGTGCGCCTCTCAGCACCGGGAGCCGGAGCGAGACCACGTGACAGCGCCCGCACAAGCTCTCCGACCGGTTCTGCTTTGAATTGCCGGAGTTGCGACGGCCGACCAAAACCTTCAAACGCACCCTCAACAATCCCGCTTTCCCGACGCGTCCCTATCAATAGCTTGACAAGTCCCAATAGAGGACTTATCGTTCCTTTATTGGGACTTATTCCGGGTTTCATGAAAAACATTTCACTCGGCGATGCGCTATTCAATCTGACTCAGCAGAAGGTGCTGGGCCTGCTCTATGGTAAGCCGGATCAGAGCTTCTACGCCAATGAGATCGATCGGTGGGCACAGGTCGGTAAGGGCAGTCTGATGCGAGAACTGGACCGTCTGCATCGAGCCGGCGTGCTCACCTTAAAACGCCAAGGCAATCAGACTCACTACCAGGCTAACCGGGATTGCCCGATCTTTGGGGAACTTCTGGGTATCGTTCACAAGACTTTCGGCATCGGCGAGCAACTGCGGGTTGCCCTGGCTCCCTTGGCGGATAGGCTGGTGTGGGCATTTGTCTTTGGCTCCATCGCCAAGGGTAACGATCATGCCGGCAGCGATATCGACTTGATGCTGATCGGTGAGAACCTCAACTACGGCGACGTAATGGAGCGCCTGATGCCAGTCGAAGAACACCTGGGGCGAACCATCAATCCGACGCTCTACACGCCGACCGACTGGCTGAACAAGAAAGCCGCCGGCAACAACTTTGTCTTGCGGGTGGCAGAGCAGGACAAGATCAACCTGATCGGCGGCCCACCGCCGGATGAGCCTGCAAATGAGCAGTAAAGAAAATCTGAAAAATCTGGCGCGTAGCGGCAGCCTCAAGGCTGAGCCGACGGATATGAAGGAGTGCGAGGGCCTGCTGCGTTCCGCCATTGACCGCCTGAAAGACGCCCATAATCCGGCACTGTCTTTTGCCAGTCGCTTCGATCTGGCTTACAACGCAGCTCATGCCTTGGCGCTGACGGCGCTGCGCTTGCAGGGTTATCGTTCGGACAAACGCTATCTGGTATTTCAGTGCCTAGTAGTTCGTTCCATCAATAAAGTTACAAAATAGCCGATAATAGTCATGATTCTTGTACAACTCTTGACGGGAGTGATCATGGCGAGGAAAACGAAACGGGCTGCACTGGTGTTGACGA
>JBAYJH010000326.1:0-5413 GCA_041665185.1 Sterolibacterium sp. | reverse complement strand
CTTTCAGGATGCGATAGACGACAGTGGCTTTCTTTGCGCCTGCAGCACCGCTTACGGTGACCTGTTTGATTTCGTAATTGATCTTGTACGCCCCGGCCGGCATATTGAGTTGCGAAGCGAGCGGGATGGAAGGACCCTGACCGGAGGAGAAACCCGCCGTGGGAACGTTAGTTGCGGTATTCAGCGGGTAACCGCCGCGGCCATTCGCGCCCGTGGGATCGACTGTAACGTGGTAGACGGGGATGGTCGTTGCATCGTGGCACAGCACGCACTGGCTGTCGTCGGCTTTTGCCCCGCCTACGTGGCCAACGCTCGTCGTATTGCCCGCCTTCGCATCGGCCAGCGTAAGCCCTTTACCGGTTGCGAAATTGATGCCGTCGTGGCAGGCACCGCATGCAAGCCGGGTCGGCACGCTCTTCCAGTTGTCGCCATTCGCGGTCTTGGCGGTAGAGGTATCCGAACCGTCATGGCACTTGGCGCAATTGGTGATCGACTGCGGATAGGTGACTTCGTTGAGCAGCACGCCGCCGTAGTTGTAACCGGTCTTCGTCAGCTCCTTGCCCATGTGTATCTTATGGATCTCGGTGGGGAAATTTCCGACCGAGATGCCGTTGATCAGGTAGGTGGAACCGGAATAACCGGTCGCTGTGGTCGTGGCTTCGCTTCTGCCATATCTGCGCTGGTCGGTATGGCAGACGACGCAATACTTGGTGTCGTTGCGCGAACCGCCGTGGAAGGCCTGGGCGGAACCGGGAAGATTGCCCAGTTTGTTGTGGCATTCATTGCACTTCGCCGTGGCGACGATATCGCGCGAGGGATCCGTGGCGCTTACCGCTTTGCCGGTGGCGGGGATGAAGTCATACGTGACGTTGAGCGGGTTCGCCATCGGCACGCCGGTGGTCACCTGCACACCGTCGGCAGTGTTGGTGCCGGTGCCCGGTGCATTGCCCGAAATCTGGATCGTCAGGCGGTGGACCGCGTTCGGATCGTAGGTCAGGTCGCCCAGATCCGCGGCGACGTTGGGGGCGGTCAGCGTGGCTGCCGCAACCTGTTCCTTGGCCTTGGTGATGTCGCGGTAGAAGGTGTACGTATAGGTGCCGTTGCCGTTGTCCACCAGCGTACCGTTATTGTCGGTGCTGGGGCGGGTCGGAACCGAGGCGACGATGGTCTTGTCGGTCGCGCTCTTGTAGGTCGGCACCGTAGTGACGATGTAGCTGACCCACTTGCTAGGCGCACCGTTCGCGCCGGGGACCAGTTTGGCCAGACCGAAGGCGAGGTTGGGGTAGCTCGCAACCGTTGCGGTCGCGCTTTGCGATTTGCTCCCGAAACCGATGATCGGGTTGCCGTTGCCGTCGGTCAGCGAGAACGTGACCTTGGGCGGGCTATTGATGGTCACAGCGACGGCCGGTACAGCCGGCGTGAGCGCCGTGAACGTCGCGGCCGGGGTAGCGGCCGTCAAGGTAACGGGCGCAGTACCGGTCGGAACGGCGACGGTCGGAGCAGTGGTAGTAGTCGTGGTACCGCCGCCCGTGCCCGTGGTCGGAGTCGTGGTATCGCTGCTACCTCCCCCGCCGCAGGCCGCCAGCGTGCCGGCCATCATGGCCGTAAGTCCCCATCTGAAAATCTTGGATTTCATTACCTTCTCCCTCGTTTGCAAAACCGCTAGAGCGACCCCGGATGGAATCGCGCCCTTGACCATTTGCCGCATTGACCGAACCTCGATTTGCATCACCCCTGCCAACATGAGCGTTAACCCTGATTGCGTTAACCCCAATTGCAATGAGCCCATGTGTATGCTAATCGGAGGTTACTCGCGGCATCCAATCCAGGTTTGATGTAGATCAAACGGTCTGCATTTCCGCCTGCGCGCGATTGAACCTTAACGCACGCCCCTTGCCGCTCTCGATTCCCGAGCGAATTAGTCGGGCTCAATCGGATCGGACTGCCTGCCTGCGCGCCTTCTTCGGCGGCGTCGTCGCCCGAGGGCCCGGCGTCAATGCGCCGACCCAAGCACGATCCTCGATTGCCGCATCGGTCGGCCGTCGCGGCCCGAGGAAGTCCCCGCGCGACGGCCTGGTGGCCGGCTGCGCTCTGCGCCTTCCGAATTCGCGCCTTCGAACCCGTTGCAAAACGATTTTGCAGCGGCAAATATGGGGAAGCATGAGGGGGAGATATCCCCTGATTTCGCAGTGAACTGAACTATTGCTACCGACACCGCAGGCTACGCACAATTGTGCGCAATCATTTTAACGTGATATCATATTAAGGTGATATTTTAGCCGGGATTTAATTGGGGTCCTAATTCGTGAGCTGGAACGTGCTATTTCATGACGAATTCGATGCCGAATTCGAGTCTTTGGAAGAAGACGTGCAAAACAACCTGCTGGCAGCCGCCAAAGCAGTGCAAATCGCCGGCCCGAAAGCGGGCCGGCCGCATGTCGCTACCCTTGACGGCTCGAAGCACGCGAACATGAAGGAGTTGCGCTTTAGCGCACACGGCGGACGTGAAGTCTGGCGGGCGGCTTTTGCGTTTGATCCTGACCGAGCCGCCATAGTGCTGGTTGCCGGAGAAAAGCAGGGCAGGAATCAAGAGCGGTTTTACAAACGGCTGATCAAAATCGCGGACAGGCGGTTCGATTTGCATTTGCGGCAGATAAAAGCCGGGAACATAGTCAAGAGGTGAAAAATGGGACGCAGTATTGATGACGTTATCGCAGGCCTGCCCAAGGCGCGGCGCGACCGAGTTGAAGCCAAAGCCGTGCGGCTCGCACGCGAGATGATCGAGCATGCCGATTCACTCGGCGAGATTCGCAAGGCCATGAGCAAAACGCAATCCGAGATTGCGCGCGAGCTCGGGGTTGGTCAAGTGGCAGTGGCGCAATTGGAAAAACGCTCCGACTTGCTGCTTTCGACCTTGCAGCGATATGTGCGCGCCACCGGCGCCGAATTGTCGTTGGTTGTCCACACCAGACAGGGCACGGAAATCGTATTGCAGAGTCTGGGCGACTTGGGTGGCCGGCGGAAGGCGGCCACAAGGCCCGGAGCCACCACCGCCGGAACCATGGCCAAGCGAGGGACAGCGCTTGGGGGTGCCAAGTGACCGCCAAGCGCGCGCGTCGCCTTGCAAGGTTTTGCCTTGCCGATTAGGAGTGGCGATGCGACCGCAGTGCTTCCGCGATTTCAGCGCAGCAAAGACGGCTTCTACTCCACATTCAGAACCTAGCGCTTGCCACAGGTGCGCACGTTCTAGGGATACAGCCCGCGCAAATGCCGCGCTTCGAGGATGCGCTTACAGGCCAGCGTGAACGCCGCGGTGCGCAGCGTCACGCGCGCCGCGGCGGCCGCTTCCCACAGGCCGTTGAAGGCGTCGCTCATGATCTTGTCCAGCCGGCCGTTCACTTCTTCCTCGGTCCAGAAATAGCTGGAAATGTCCTGCACCCATTCGAAATAGCTGACGGTGACGCCGCCGGCGTTGGCGATCACGTCCGGCACCACCACGATGCCGTTCGCGGCGAGCAAATCGTCGGCTTCCGGCGTGGTCGGCCCGTTCGCTCCTTCGAGCAGCACGCGCGTGCGTATTCTGCCGGCATTGGCGGCCGTAACCTGGTTCTCCAGCGCCGCGGGAATCAGGAACTCCGACTCGATTTCCCAGAACGCGGCGTCAGGGATCAGCGTCGCGCCGGCAAACTCGCCCAGCGGGCGCCGCGCGTCCTGATGCGCGCCAAGCTTCGCAACATCGATCCCGGCCGGATTGTGCAGCGTGCCCTCCACGGTCTGCACCGCGATCAGTTTCGCGCCGGCCTCGGCAAAGCAGCGCGCCGCGGCATTGCCCACATTGCCGAAGCCCTGCACGCACACGCGCGCGCCCGCAATCGGCAAGCCGATCTTTGCCGCCGCCGTGCGCCCGCACACGAACACACCGCGCCCAGTGGCGTCGCGACGCCCGCGGCTTCCGCCCAGGGACAGCGGCTTGCCGGTGACGACTGCGGTCGAGGTCGCGCCGTGCATCATGGAGTAGGTGTCCATCATCCAGGCCATGATCTTTTCGTTGGTGTTGACGTCCGGCGCCGGGATGTCCTTGTCCGGGCCGATGACGATGCCGATTTCGCTGGTATAGCGCCGCGTCAGGCGCTCCAGTTCGGGCTCGGACAGCTGGCGCGGGTCCACGCGCACCCCGCCCTTGGCGCCGCCGAAAGGCACGCCGATGACGGCGTTCTTTATGCTCATCCAGCCGGCCAGGGCCATCACCTCGGACAGGCAGACGTCCTGATGAAAGCGCACGCCGCCCTTGCCCGGGCCGCGCGAGGTGTTGTGCTGCACGCGATAGCCCTCGAAGTGCGCGACCCTGCCGTCGTCGAGCTTGATCGGAATATCGACAATGAGGATGCGCTTGGGGCGCTTCAGCGTTTCGACCAGATACGCAAGTTCGCCAAGCGTAGATGCGGCGCGATCGACCTGCTGCAGGAACACGCCCCAGGAACCTACGCCCTCCGGTTCGAGGTAGGAAGGCAATGCATGGATTGGATTCATTTACGGACCTTCGAAATATGTCATTCTGAGCCAGGCGAAGAATCTGCCTTCCCGCACGCTCGCAAAGGCAGATTCTTCGGCCTGCAGCCTCAGAATGACAATATTGAAGTTCTCAAGGACGCAGGCAGGCAATCCATCAGCGTCAAATGAAGTCCGGGGTGTCAGGACTCCTTCGATTCAAGCGCGATCTGGCGCCGCAATTCGCGGTAGCGCGGCTCGCAATCCTCGCCGAACAGCGGATCAGCGCCGTGCGGAATCGCCGCCACGACCGCCTCCCAGTCGGCGGCGGTGAGCAGCTGCTCCGCGCGCGGCACGATATCCCGGTCTTCCAGCGCGAGGTGGCGCCGGTAGTAAACAAGGTAGGTCGCAGCCGCAGCTTCCACTTTCGCGCGTTCGACCACCACGTCGTCGACCACCTGTTCGAGATACTTGAGCAGTTCGCTGCCGGCGGCGGCTATCACCCGATGCTCCTGCAGCAGCTGATCGACCATGGTTCTGATCTGCGGGTCGCGTTCGGCCAGGCGGGAAAAAGCCACGTCCTCGCGCGGATGGTGATGGCGATCGGGAAAGTAACGCAGGTAACTTACCAGATCGAGCATCAGCTCGAAATTCGGCTGGTTGTCGGCGTGGAATGCGACGACCTGCCGCTCCAGCAGGTCCAGCAACCGCGAGAAATGCCTGTGCTCGGCATGCCACAGAGCGATCGAATCAGACATGCTGTCTCCTGTATGAGTATCAGCTAGCGCATGCCGGGGCCGGGGCCTGAGCCACCTGAGCCACCGCCAACGCCACCACCGCTGCCGCGGCCACCGCCGCGGCCGCCGCCGCTGCGACCGAGGGGCCTGCGGCCGCGGTTCCTCGGGGGATTGCGGGATTTTTCCGG